>JAJSAL010000121.1 GCA_024274705.1 Spirochaetota bacterium | reverse complement strand
GCCGCTTCGCTTTCGGAAAAAGTGTGCTTCCGGCCTGCAAACTTAAGTGTTAAAAGGCTTAAGGCTTCCCGTTTGGCGGCAGTGTCTTCCAGAATTTCAGCGGTGCCGAAGGCGATAACGCTGATATAGGAGAACCCGGTTTTGCATGGGTTGGTGCTCCCTTTGAAATTGCCCGGATGATCGAATTCCAGGCACACCTTCGGGTTATGCCTGAGGATATCCAGCTTCTTTCCTTCCAGGGCGGAATGAAAAAAAACCGAAGCCCCGGTACGCACGAAATTAAGAGGAACAATATACGGTCTGTCCTTAAAGGAGAGACCGAGCCTGCATACCTCACAGGAATCGATGATCTCCTCAAGGGATCCGCGGTCCGGAACCTCCCTCTCGGTTCTTCGCACTACTACCGCTCGTTGGCTGACTTGAGAATACAATGAAGGAGAACATTCGTACCCTTCTCACAATCTTCCCATGTCGTATTCTCCACTTCCACATGGCTCCTGCCGCCGATGGAGGGGACGAATATCATGGCAGTCGGACATATTTGGTTCATGTAACTGGCATCATGGCCTGCCCCGCTTACCATGTGCAGGCTGGAATACCCCAGTTCGTCCGCGGATTCCAGTACCCGTTTTACGAGTTTCTCATTGAACGGAGCGTGCTCCACCCGCCAGGTTTCTTCCATACGGATCGGTGTTCCTCTCCTGTCTGCAATCTCCTGGAAATCCGCTTTCAGGGAATCCCAGGCGCGGAGGGCCTGATCATCATCCCAGGACCTTATATCCACGGTAAAATGAACGCCGTCGGGGATAATGTTCCGTGAATTCGGATAATTCTGGATCTCCCCTACAGTAGCAACCATGTTGCCCTTCATTTTTTCAGGCACCTCGTTCACTTTCAGGATCATTTCAGCGGCGGAACAGAGTGCATCATGACGTCCTTCCATGGGAGTTGGACCCACCTGGTTTGCTTCGCCTTCCAGATAGATATCGTACCAGTGGAGGCAGAGTATACCTTTCGGCGCACCGATCTCCTTGCCCTCTTTCTCCAGCATCGGTCCCTGTTCGATGTGATATTCATAATACGCATGGACCGGCCACTGTTTAGCCGGCACCGGTCCCTTGTACCCGATCCGTTCCAGCTCTTCCCCCTGCTTCTTCCCGTTGATATCCGTCCGTTCGTATGCCCAGTCCCGTTCCAGGGCACCGGCCCATACCCCCGAGGCTATCATGGCCGGAGCGAACCTGGAGCCTTCCTCGTTTGTCCAATCCACGATGATAATCGGCCGCTCTGTTTTCACATTGTTTTCATGGAGGGTCCGTAAAACCTCCAGGGGTCCCATTACGCCGAGAATTCCGTCGAAACGCCCCCCTTTAGGCTGGGAATCGATGTGGGAACCGCTCATAACAGGTTCGAGATCATTATTTTTTCCCGGCCGCTTGCCGAAGATGTTCCCCATCTCATCGACGGTAACTTCACAGTCGATCTCTTTCAGCCATGAAACAAACAGGTCCCTGGCTTCTTTATCTTCATCAGACAGGGCAAGCCGCTGTACACCGCCTCCCGGGGTCGCCCCGATTTTCGCCATGTCTTCGAGGGTACTTTTAAGCCGTGCACCTTTTATGCGCAGGTTTTTATTATCCATGATATGTCCTCCGAAATACTTATATAATGCAGTCTACTGAAAAGGTATAGCGCAGTGCCGAAGGTGTCAAGAACGAAGGGACGTGCCGTGAATGCTCCTGCTGTAACGACCTCTATCAAAGTTCCCGGGATGTTTCAATTTTCATCATTATTCTGAAATGGCGCTTCTTAAGCTCCTCGAAATACCCTGCAGTATCGAAGTACTCTTCAGGACCCCAGACTCCCGGGTTGATTTTACTTCGACATATTATCTGGGCACCGATAGACACATTCATCGATGTAGCAGCATCGAAATAATCATTATAAAAGGGATCCGGCGTCGTCATCACCGAACACCTGGCGGTGGTTGCCAATCCATTTTTCTTTCCGCTGCCAATGGCAAGGTGCAGTTCGTATCCTTCCTGTTCCGGAATCCGGTCCTGATTCCGCTCAATGTTCCGTTTGATAAGGACATTGAGAAAGTCCAGGGGTGTTACTTCAACTCCTTTTATCACAACAGGGCTGGAAAAATCCCCGAATCCGGCTTTCACCAGTCCTTTATACACCTCGTGCTCGGCATCAGGCAGGTGCAGTTTCCAGGTGAACTCCTTTATTCCCTTCTCCTTTATGCCCCGGGCAAAGGGAACCGTCAGGGGCTCTGAATGCTGGGTGTGCATGAATTCCATACACCCGAAGGGCTCCGGAAGAGTAAGGATTTCCTTACCGCTATGCGGGGGCATCTCTACCAGGCGGCCGTTAATAAACTGTTTACTCGTGTTCGCGTACTCGCCTAAAAGGGTAGATACACTGTAAGGAGGCACCAGGACCGGGTTTTCCGGTCCAAGTATTTTAGCGGCCCAATAGAGATTTATCTTTTCAATGGTATCCAGTTCCTCCGCCACGGCTTTGCACATGACATTGGACATGCCTGGATCAGCACCCAGTCCAAGAACCGCGGGTATACCGGCTTTAACCCACTTATCGTGATCCGCTTTCTGTTTTACCGTGTAAATTCCCATACCTCCGTAGTCCACGTAGGGAATACGGGCCTCATAACAGGCATTGAAAATATCCATCTGGTATCCGGCGAAGGTGGGAACACCGTTTATACAAATATCCGCATCTTTGAGTATCTCAAGTATCTTTGATTCTTCCGTAACATCCATGCGGATTGTTTCCAGGCGCGGGTCCTTGATATCGTCCGCTAAACCATCCATCTTTTCGTCGTTCACATCCGCAACGATTACCTTTTCCACATCTTTCGAGTAAGCCGCCAGTAGATCCCGGACCGTTCCGGAACCCATCATACCGGCTCCTCCTAGAACTGCTGCTCTCATAAGTACTCTCCCTTTTGTTTTTTCAGTTTCACTCTCTCTCTTACCGTATCGATGGTGCCCATAATTCCCTTTGGAAGGAGGATAACAAGCACAACCAGCAATGCTCCCAGAACAAGGAGACGGAAGTTACCCAGGGGCCTAAGCCAGTCATTGAGAAACGTAACGGTGAACGCACCGATCACGGCACCCGGGAAATTACCGGCACCTCCCAGGATGACCATGATCAACAGGAACAGAAAGTTTTCCAGGCCCAGGAGACGGGGAGATATAACAGAAACATAGTGGGCATAAAACGAGCCTATGGCACCGGTCATGAATGCAGCTATTGCAGTAAGAATAAGGGCGGAGACATACCTGTTGACACCAAGACTTTTAGCAAAAGCCTCCTGGTCCCGGAGTGCAGTAAACGCGAGGCCGAATGAGGAGTTGATCAGCCTGAAGATAATAAATAAAAACAATATGAAAAAACCGGCCGCAACGAAATACCATGGAATCAGGTTGCTGGAGCTAAAGGTATAATTTCCAATGGATAACGGCGGAATTGGAAACAGACCATTCTGTCCACCTGTACCGATCACCCTGCCGACAGAGATAAGCGGTCCTAATACTTCATAGAATGCGAGAGTCATCAGGGCGATATATATTCCCCGGAGCCTTAAGCAGGGCAGGCCGATCAGGAAACCTGCAGCCCCGGCACCAAGGGCCCCGAGCAGAATACCCCACCAGGGAGATATCCCCAGGTTTTTTGAGAGCATACCCGACACATAAGCCCCGATAGCAAAAAACGCAATCTGGCCCAGGTTGAATATTCCGGCATACCCGAGAATCAGGTCCCACGAAGCCGCCACCACTCCCCAGACCAGGGAGATAATCAGCAGGTGCATCACATAATTGTTGTCTTTGAATATCAGCGGAGCAACCAGTACAAGTGCGGAAACGACCAGGTAAGTCAAAAAATGTCGCTGCGTTTTCGTTTTCATGAGAGTTCCTTTCCCAGCAGTCCCTGGGGCCGGATAAGCAGGATAACGAGCAGAACGAGAAACCAGAAGGGAAGGACCCAGAGCAGTCCGAACTGCCATCCAACATATGCTTCAAGGATCCCCAGGATAAAAGCGCCGAGAAGTGTTCCTTTAATGCTCCCCAGTCCACCGACAATCACGATAATCAACGCCTTAACCAGGAACGCCCAGCCGCCCAGAGGGGAGATGAAAAACCGGGGGGCTAAGAGTATACCCCCGATACCGCATAACGCAGCGGAAATACCGAAGGTAACGGTATATATCCGGTTGATGGAAATCCCGACGATTTTCGCACCGGTACTGTCCTGGGCTACGGCACGGAGAGCCATACCGACCCTTGTCCTGTTTAAAAACAGGGTCAGTCCCGTTCCGAGAACTGCCGAAACGATCAGCATGGTTATCTGCTGCAAGCTCAGGACAATGGGGCCTATATGAACCGTCCCTTCCAGGAGCGCAGGAAGTGATTTTGTCCGGGCTCCAAACACCACCAGCGCCAAGTTGTCCAGAAAAAGGGCAACACCTACGGTGGCGAGAAGGACATTCCAGTCAAAAGCCGGCCGCTTTCGAAGTGGTTTGACAACGATTATTTCGACGGCTATGCCGACTCCCGCCATCAGGGGTATAACGATAATGAAAACGAGGATATACGGCAGCTTCAGGACCCCCACGGCGAACACCCAGGCGAAATACGCGCCCAAGGTAAAAAATGATCCATAGGAATAGACGAGGACACGTGAGACCCCGTAAATAAGAGAAAACCCAACAGCGATCAAAAAATATACAGATCCGATAGTAATGCCGCTTATCAGTATTCCCGCTATCTCCACAAGTACTCCCCTTATGTGATTCCTAGAAACACTTTTTTAAAATTCTCATCGGTTATGTCGTCGATGGAGGCGCTTTCATGTACTATTCTTCCATCTTCCAGCAGGTAAATATAATCCGCCATATCCGCGATTTTCCCGGTACTCTGTTCCACTATAAGAACGCTCTTCCCGGATTCTTTAATCTCGTTGATTTTTTCAAATACCTCGCTCCTTAAATTGGGGGCCAGTCCAAGGGAGGGTTCGTCCACGGCAAGGAATTTCGCGTTGGACATCAAGCCCCTTCCGATAGCCAGCATCCTCGCTTCCCCACCACTCAGCGTCAACGCTGTTTTGTTCCTCAGCAGCTTCAGCTTCGGGAAAAGCTCGAATACATAGCCTAAGTTCTTTTTCTCATCCCCCCGTGCATTCACATTGTACGCCCCGAGCTTCAGGTTCTCTAAAACGGTCATCTCGGGAAACAAGTGGCGGTCTTCGGCGATATAGGTGATTCCCATTTCAACGATATCTTTCGTATCATGGCCGGTTATTGCCTCGCCATTGAAGGTGACTACACCCGATTTCGGCTGTATGAGTCCGCAGATCGTTTTAAGCAGGGTGCTTTTCCCATGACCGTTAGGACCGAATATCGCAAAGAGGCTGCCCTCCTCGACCTTCAGGCTGACATTGAACAGCGCCTGGAACTCGCCGTAAAACGTATTTATGTTCTTTACCTCGAGCATACCGTCAAACCCCCAGATACACCTCGATCACCTTAGGATCCTGTACTACATCCTTAGGGGGACCAAAACTTATTTTACGGCCGTTATCCAGAATCATCAGGCGATTGGATATTTCGATGAGTACCCGCATCATATGTTCGATAACTATGATCGTTATTCCCAGTTCGGTATTTATCCGTTTAGCGAGTTTGACAAACTCCGCCGCTTCTATGGGACTTAGACCTCCTACAGGTTCATCAAGGAGAAGAAGTCCCGGTCCCGTCGCCAGGGCAGCCGCAAGCATGGTAAGTTTCTTATCTAAAATCTTAAGACTTCCTGCGGAACAGGCTGCCTTGTCCTTAAGTCCTACAAATTCCAGGGTTTCCTGAATATTCTTTTCTTCTTCACGGGTACCGCGGTGACCGAAATGGGCGCCTACCCGCACATTTGTCTGAACATCCATGGACTCGAAGAGAAGAGGCATCTGAAATGTCCGGGCGATACCCAGGTGACATATCCTGTGAGGTTTGAGTTTCAGGATAGGATGTTCTTCGAACAGGATTGTTCCCTTGGCTTGATAGACACCGGTAATTACGTTAAACAGGGTGGTTTTTCCCGCTCCGTTTGGACCGGCAATACCGAAAATCTCACCCTTTTCAACACTGCAGCTCAAATTATCCAGGACCGTAAACTCACCGAATCGTTTTGTGACGTTCTTCAACTGGAGCAGCATGAACAGATAACCTCTTTCTTTATCTTAAGGGTGAGGCGGGACACAAGGTCCCGCCTTTAATACAATAATTCTTTTAAACTACTTTTTCGTCCACTTGGGATCGAGCCACGGGGGAAGTTCGAACTCATCAGTGCCGAAAAAGGAGAGTTCTCCGTTCCCGGCATACTGGGCATACGCAATCGGACGCTGGGGGCCCGGATGAATAGTCTGCTCCGGGTTGTTGAAGTCGTACAGTCCCAGGAGGCCCGTGTAAGGGTTGGCCCGGATATAGTCGGCGATAGCCTTATAGTCTCTCGTGTCTCCTACAGCTTCCACAGCTTTTGCCCATACCATCGCCGTATCATAGGTTGATGGTGGAGTCGTCAGGGGATAATCCATTCCGAATTTGTCTTTGAATCTTTTCTCCCATGCTTTTCCTTCATCAGTAGGAAGCACGTAGCTGGTAACGTATCCCATTGCTCCTTTCAGTTTTTCACCGATCGCATCCTGTACCTCGGTAAAGACGACCATGTAGGAGATGTCCAGGAGGGAATCCGTCGGATTTTCCAGAAACTGGTTGACAAAAGAAGCGATATCAGCGACGGAAAGGATCGATGTGCAGATCGCGGCGGGATTCTCCTGCCTTATTTTCAACAGTATCGAGCCCCAGTCGGTTGTCCCGTAGGGCACTGTTTCGTCCATGACCACTTCCCAGCCGGCGGCTTCCGCCAGCTCTTTTACAGCCTGGGTATACAGGAGGTCCCACTCCCAGTCTCCATGTACCAGTGCAATTTTCTTGTTGGGATAGACATAATCCTTCTCGAAAAAAGTAAGCCCTTTAAACGCCCGGATGCCGTAGGTTTTTTCCACGGAAAAAACCTGGAACATATTCCAGTACGATTCGGGATCGTCTTTTACCAGGTTGGCTCCCTGGATCGATCCGCTGCCATGGAAAAAAGGAACGTCCGATTTAGCCCCGAAAGCAAGGAAATCCGGTCCCCAGCCTCCATAACCTTCGATGACCACGTCCACCTTTTCTTTTCTCAGGAGATACTCCGCCGACGCACTTACGACTTCCGGCAGCAGGTCCTCGATATCGTAGGTTACCAGTTCCACCGGCCTGCCCAGAAGCCCTCCTTTCGCATTCAGGTCGTCCACTGCCAGTTGGAGTCCCATGAGCATGTGTTCCCCGTCACTCGCCGCGTATCCGGTAAGCGGCAGTGGAGCTCCGATTTTAATCGGCTCCTCCGTCTCTTCGGTCTTTCCTCCGCTGTATACAAATACAGGGATCAGGAAAAGCACCATGAGAATCAGAGCGATTTTTGTTAGATTTTTCATCCTTCTCCTCCTTAACATACTTAAACCTTTTATAAGGTCTTCTCTATATCAATGGCCACGGTTTTAAACGATGTAACGTCTTCCAGGGTGAATCTTCCTCCCAGACGGCCATACCCGCTTTTCGTTCCCCCTCCCCCCCCGAAAGGTTCATGAGCTTCCCAGTAATCGGTAGTGTCATTCACCACCAGGTTCCCCGTCCGGAGCCTGTCCGCATAGAAAAAGGCTTTCTTGATGGACGAGGTGAATACCGCCATCTGGAGCCCGTACCTGGTTTCATTCGCGATTTCCACGGCCTCTTCATCGGTTTCAAAGGTGATTACCGGCGCAACAGGGCCAAAGGTTTCATCGGTATTCAGGAGCATGTCCCGGGTGACCCCATCGATCACGGTAGCGGGAAAGTAAAGGTTTGTGGGTCTCCCCTCCTCTTTTTTCCCGCCGATGAGAATCGCAGCTCCCTTTTTAACCGCATCGGACAGATGCTCTTCCGTTTTCTTAAGGGTCGATTCATTATTGAGGGGTCCCATGCAATAGTCCTCCCCCTCCAGGGGATGATTCAGTTTCCATTCCCCGGCCTCCTTCAGAAGAAGCCGGACAAACCGGTCGTGCACTTTTTTATCAACCAGGATCCTCTCTGTAGCGCAGCACACCTGCCCGGAATTATAGAAGCATCCGAAAGCTGCCGCTTTCGCCGCCTCTTCCAGGTTGGCATCGTCGCATACGATCTGAGGGCCGTTCCCTCCAAGCTCCATCAGTGTTTTTTTAATACCCGCTTTCGAGCAGATCCGCTCACCTGTAACGGTTTCACCGGTAAAACCGATCATGTCCACATCCGGATGGGAAACGAGATACTCACCGACAGTGCTTCCCGGACCGGTGATAAGACTGAAAACTCCCGGTGAAAATCCGAGGTCTTTCAGAGCCTGGGTGATACAGTCTCCCACGAGGATCATGGAGAGGGGTGTAAACGAGGCGGGTTTTATGATAATGGTGTTTCCCGCTGCAAGCCCGGGTCCTAAGTACTCCGAAGGAATAACAGTGGGGAAATTCCACGGTGTGATAACCGCCATCACCCCAACACCCTCCCTGAAGGTAAGCACCCTCTTGTTGTGGTCCTCCATGGGAATGATCGGGGTCTCCATCCTGACGATATCTTCCGCCGCAAGGACAAAATTTTTAGCCGTTTCTTCTACTTCCGGCAGGGACTCATGCTTCAGGGATTTCCCCTGCTCCATGGAAAGGACTTCAGCAATCTCCATTTTATTTTCCAGTACACGTTCCGCTATACGCCGGACTAAGGCGGCACGCTTGAAAACAGGTGAAAGTTTATAGTCGTACCAGGCTTGTTTTGCGGTCTCTACCGCTTTATCTACATCTTCTTTACTACACTCAGGAACCTTGGCGAGTACTTCTCCCGTTACCGGACTGACAACATCGAAGGTGTCTCCGGACAAGGCTCCGCATCTCTTCCCGCCAATGATATTGTTGTCGTTACCAAGGGAACCGGGAATGCTGAAATTGCTTGCCATTGTATACCTCCCTTTTCATACCAATGCAATACAGGCGAATTCTACACTGCAATTATTCAGAAGTCAATACAATGATTTGATATTCAATTATTCTTACTGTTTTTTTTACTTATTTCACACTTAAACAGGCTAAAACCGCTCTTTTCAAAGAAACTAAGGTTAATCCTCGTTACTCAAGGCGGTCCCCCAGGAGTATTCCCTCTTCTCATAGCCAAGGATAATCGAAGCTTCAGTGCTCAATATACCGTCGATTTTATTTATCCGCTCATACACAAGCACTCTCAGGTCCTCCAGCGAACGGGTATTGAACTCGGTGTCCACGTTTTCACTTCCTGTAGCCAGGGCGACGTACCATATTTCCTTTATTTTTTTGAGTTCCTGTATAATTTCGGTCACTTTTTTTGGATTAATCTGAAGCTTAAAGGTGCCGGCTATACCGAAACCAAGCTTTATAGGGTCCCCGACAGCGACTACCTGGATTACTTTGTCCTGTATCATCCGCTGGGCCCGGGTACGGACGGTTGTTTCGGAGACTCCCAGCTCCCGGGCGATCTGGTTATACGGCATCCTCCCGTCCTTCTGCAAGAATTCGATTATGTTAGAATCCAGTTTATCAATCTTGAGTTTCATATCGCTCCTTTGCTTACCATGTTAACCCCTGTGGTGATAACCTGTCAAACTATAACCTGTGAAAATCCGGCTCCCCGTGCCGGCGGGCCGGCTGAACCTGATGGATGCGTTGCCCGCATCAGGTGTGGGTAAAGAGCACCTCTTATGTGATACATCCAGCCGGCATTCCACACTGCTTGACCCGCAAGAATCGAACATCTATCATGACGTATTCTCGATTTTTGCTTTTTCGGAGGGCAGCTATGAGTGCTAAAGAGTTACTGCGTATTGCAACGGATGTGGGAGGGACTTTTACCGATCTGGTATACCTTCGTATATCCAAAGATAGTAAACAGGAGATGGGAACCGCTAAGTCGGATACCACTCCCCCGAATTACGAACAGGGGGTGATGGATGTATTCAGCCAGGTGGAACTGGAGGCTTCTGCCGTCGATTTCTTCGCCCATGGAACAACGGTTATCATCAACGCACTGACGGAGCGGAAGGGTGCAAAAACCGCCTTGATAACCACCGAAGGATTCCGGGACGTTTTGGAAATTGCCCGGGGAAATCGTCCTGACTTCTTCAATCTCAACTATAAAAAGCCGAAACCCTTTGTACCCCGCTATCTGCGCCGGGAGCTGCCGGAAAAAATGTCCTACAAGGGTGAAGAACTTAAGCCCCTGGATGACTCGGGACTGCCTGCTATTATGGAAGATTTCAAAGCCGAAAAAGTAGAGGCCATAGCAGTATGCTTCTTAAATTCCTACGCGAATCCGAAACACGAGGAAGAAGCTGTTGCCCGGATCAAAGAACTCTGGCCGGATGTGGCGGTTGTTTCTTCCTGCCGGATTAGCCGTGAGTGGCGGGAATACGAGCGTACCAACACAGCGGTACTGTCAGCGTATGTACAGCCCGTGGCGCGTCACTATCTGGATCGTCTGAAAAACTGCCTCTCCGACATCGGTATGAAGGGGAGCCTCTATATTATGCAGTCCAACTGCGGTGTGGATACGGTGAGCAGCGCACGGGAGATTCCCATCACCATGATCGAGTCCGGACCTGCAAGCGGTGTATGGGGAGCAGCTGCGCTGGGTGAAATCATTGGGGAACCGAATGTTATCGCTCTGGATATCGGAGGAACCACGGCAAAGTGCGGCCTTATCGCCAATGGACGGGTGAAGATCAATACGGATTACACGGTGGGGCGTACTCAGACTTCCGCCGGGTATCCGATTATGGTGCCTGTAGTGGACCTGGTGGAGATCGGAAACGGTGGCGGTTCCATAGCCTGGGTGGATGATTTTCAGAAACTTCACGTAGGTCCCCGGAGTGCCGGAGCCCTTCCCGGTCCTGTCTCATATGGGAAAGGGGGAACAGAAGCGACAACCACCGACGCGAACCTGGAACTGGGAAGGATTAATCCGAACTTTTTCTGCGGCGGCACTGTTACCGCGGATATGAAAAGTGTCGGGAAAGCCCTGGATGCACTGGCCGGGAAACTTAAGCTAAGCAAAAGAGAGGCGGCCCAGGGAATCGTCAGGATTGCAAACAACAACATGGTAAACGCCCTCAAACTGGTTTCCGTCAACCGGGGCCATGATCCCCGGGATTTTACCATGATTGCCTTCGGCGGCGGCGGCGGGATGCACGGATGTGCCCTCGCCCGGGAGCTGGGGATTAAAAAAGTGATTATACCGAAACAATCCGCAGTATTTTCCGCATGGGGTATGCTGATGTCCGACCTCCGAAGAGATTACATCCAGACCAGGATTATCGAACTCGACACCGAAGAAGCTGCGGGCCAGCTGAATGAAACCCTCAAGGTTTTACAGAAGCAGGCCATCGATGAGTTTGCCCGGGAATCGGTCGATCCTGATAAGGTGAAGTTTCTCAGGTACGGACTGTTCAGATACCAGAACCAGGCACATCACGTAGAAGTAGTCCTGCCGGATGGAGCCATCGAAGCATCTCTTTTAAGTACGATACGCAACCGGTTTCATGAAGATTACGAAAAGGAATATACCTACCGTCTCGATGCGCCGGTAGAACTCGTCGGTTTTCACGTTGTAGCTCTCGCGGATGTGGGAAAACTCAAACCAGCCAAACTTCCGAAGACCGGACGGAAGACGGAAGACGCGGTCAAAGAAAAAAGAACCGTGGATTTCACCGAAGCCGGAGAACACGAGACTTTCATTTACGACGGGAGCCTCCTGGAACCGGGTATGCGGTTCACCGGACCGGCTGTCATAGAAGAATCGGGCGATACCATCGTGGTGATGCCCGGCATGCCCTGCCATGTGGATGAATACGGCAACATTCACATCCGGACCGTAACTAAGGAGGACTGATCATGAAAGACAAATACGACCCGATTACCACGGAAATCATTCAGAGCTATCTCCAGGCGGCAGCGGATGAGATGTTCGCCGCCATGCGGCGTACTGCTATGAGCGCCATTATCTACGAAGTTCTCGATATGGGAACCGCGATCTGTACCGCTGACGGCGAACTGGCCAGCTCCGGAGCCGGTATCCCCGCGTTCGTCGGAATGCTGGACAAGGGAGTAAAACGTATAGTTGAAAAATTCGATAAACCCGGAGATATAGAAGAGGGAGACATCTTCACCACCAATGATCCCTTCAACGGCGGAGTGACCCACCTGAATGATGTGGTGGTGATGATGCCGATCTTCTCGGAAGAGGAGATCGTTGCGTGGAGCGCAAATATTGCCCATTGGAACGATATCGGGGGGATGGTACCCGGAAGTATGTCCACCGATGCGACGGAGATCTTCCAGGAAGGGCTGCAGCTGCCGGGGATTAAGCTCTTCTCCCGGGGTAAACCGATACGGCCGGTATTCGACATCCTGGAAGCCAACAGCAGGATGCCGGATTTCCTTATAGGAGACCTTTGGGCGGGAGTCGCATCGATCCGGGCGGGTGAGCATCGGGTCCTGGAACTGGTAAAAAAATACGGAAAGGACGTTTTTCTCCATGCGGTGGATGAATACTTAAGCTACGGCGAAGAGGTTACCCTGGCTGCACTTAAAGATTTGCCCCATGGAAAATTCTCCCTCTCGGAAGAACAGGACAACGGTAGGATCTACACGGTTACCATCGAAATAACAGACACGGAGTTCATCCTGGACCTAAGGGACAACCCGGATCAGGAAAAGGGACCGTTCAACTTAAGCCATGACGGCTCCGTTACCGGGGCCCAACTGATGCTCAAATCCATAACAGCCCCGGACACGGTGTGCAACGGAGGTACTTTCAGACCTCTAAAAGTACTCACCAGGGAGGGCAGCGTGTTTCACCCGACACGTCCTGCCGCCATGGGTATCTACTACGAAATCGATATACGGCTGTACGATCTTATATGGCGCACCCTCGCGGAGAACATGCCGGAGGTCTTACCAGCCGGAGGGTTTGCGTCGATCTGCGGAACCCTCTTCGGCGGTATCCACCCGGACACGGGCCGTCAATACAGCATCATCGAACCGGAACTCGGAGGATGGGGCGGGTCCGTTGATTCCGACGGCAATCCCGGAATGTTTTCCGGGTTTCACGGAGAAACCTACAACTGCCCGGCGGAGATCAATGAAGCGAGAAACGGTCTGTTCGTTGAACGATTCAGTTTTCACGACGAGGAAGGCGGAGAAGGCAAATACCGGGGCGGAAAGGGGGTCTGCCTGGAATACCGGATACGCTCGGATGACGCCTGGTTTACCGCAGCGTATACGCGGTCTAAAGTACCGCCCTGGCCCCTTAATGGGGGACGTCCGGGGTCGCCGAACTATGTGGAAATCATCCGGAACGACGGGTCCACGGAAAAACATTCCGTAGTCAACGCATTGACCTTACAGAAAGACGAGGTGATCCGTGTAATGACAGGGACCGGCGCCGGATGGGGCAACCCGGAAGAACGGGATATCGAGCTTGTGAAAGACGACCTAAAAAACGGATATATCACCGGGGAACAGGCGAACAAGTACTACAAACTGAGCGAGCGTTCATGATCCGGGTTCAGGTGAGGGCCTCTTTGTCCATACCATAGAAATTTCTCTTAAAACCGAGGGTATCGAATGCATCCTTAGGGATAAGCGGGTCCCCGGTTGTGATCAACTCCGCCATGTTCCTCCCTAATCCCGGACCGAGCATGAAACCCTGGCCGCACATTCCCGCGGCAAGGTACATACCTTCGATTTCGTCCACCCTCCCGCAGATGGGGTAGCCGTCGGGAGTCATGGGATAGACACCCCTCCATACCCTGCGGATAAGAAGGTTGCCGCATCGGGGCAGGAGGTGAATAAGCCGGGATGCAAGAACCGGCAGAAACTCCGATGTCGGTTCCCGGCTTAAACCGGGAAACGGCACAAGCGGGGTGTAGCAGAAGATGATCGGCCCTTCTTGGACCTGGGCGAAGTAAAAACTGGCCGTTTTTCCCTCAGGACCGGGACTCATATCCACAACCAGAGGCACCAGGAAGTGTTCCACCGGAGAAGTGATACCTGCCTCATGGCATTCCGGAAGCACCGGAATGCGGAGATCTGTAAGCTCCCCTATATCCCCTGCAAACGCACCGGCG
>JAJSAL010000120.1 GCA_024274705.1 Spirochaetota bacterium | reverse complement strand
CTTTGAATATTTCCGAATGGTTGAACAAACCGGGGAAGAAATATACATTACTGACCACGGGAAACCGGTCATCAGAATTTCCCCTTACCGCAGAGACGAAACCAGAAAGATACAGGAACTTCGAAATACGGTTATTTCCTACATCAATCCTTTCAAACCGGTAGGTGAAGAAGAATGGGAGGTACACTTCTGATAATTCTGGATACCCATACCTGGATATGGTATATCAATGACCCATGCCTGCTCAGTAAACAAGCATGTGATCAAATTGAAGACGAACTCGATAAAGATTCTATCCTCGTTTCATCGATAAGTGTGTGGGAGCTTTTTATGTTGGAAAAATCAGGTCGGCTGAAGCTCACCCTCTCTGCCCATACCTGGGTACAAAAATGTGAAAACCTTTCGATATTCCGTTTTGTTCCAGTGGATAATGAAATAGCCAGAATTTCAGTACAACTGAACGGTGATCTTCACAAAGATACTGCAGACAGGATTATCCTGGCAACAGCACTCAAAGAAGGTGCAATACTGATAACGAAAGACAACAGGCTGCAGAGTTATCCTTATGTGGAGACAGTCTGGTAGCTGACCCAGGGTCTATACATACCGTTCCGCCAGGGTTTCGTACTCCTCAGCTTCCCCTGTCTTTCCCCGTTTCCGGGCTCCCGCCGCGTAGATCCTGCATTTCCGGGAAAGTTCCAGGCGGGCCGACCGTACGGCTGCAGCGTCTACCCGGCTGAACCAGTCCCGGTCCACCAGGTCCTTAAGCCCCTTTATTCGAAAGAACTCTATATGGCCGTATTTCTCCGAAAGCTGATCTCCATGACCCGCCTGCTTAACCGTGAGGGGCTGATCGATGTAACCAATGCCGTGTATAGGTGTAATCCGGAGCCAGTATTCGTAGTCTTCCGCGATCTCCAGGTCCTCCCGGAAGCCGCCGGTTTCTTCGAAAAGGGAACGCTCCATCATTACCGTGGAGGGGCCGATGATACATTTTGCAAGAGATTCTTCAAAGATCATTCCCTGCCGGCGGTGTTTCAGGGAAGCCTGGGAGATTTCCCTGCCGTTCCGGACCCATCGTTCCCTGGTGTGACAGATGGGGAAGCCCGGGTTCTCCCGGAACCAGTGGAGCTGTTTTTCCAGCTTATCCGGCAGCCACAGATCGTCGGAATCGAGAAAAGCAAGGTACTTCCCCCGGGATAAAGCAGCGCCCCGGTTGCGCACCAGGCCGGGCATGCCGGTATGGTCAAGGCTGATGCAGCGGACCCGGGAGTCCGGGAACGCCCGGGCAACCCCGCCGGGGGTACCATCCCCTGATCCGTCGTCCACGACGACGACTTCGAAACCAGGGGAGGTCTGGTTCAGGACGGACCGGACCGCTTCACAAAGGAGGGTAAAACGGTTGTATGTGGGGATGATGACGGACACGGGCAGCACGTCTTTCACACACATGAATTACTGAAACAACGTGTAACTGTCGAGGATGAGGTTAAACTCCGGCCCCCCGGTATCGCCGACCACCGTGGTGAAACTACCGGTAATAACAGCCTGGTCGGTCTCCGTGGCATTATCCCCTGTGTCCATGCCGTTGCCGTCCCTGTCGTAAACCATGGCGTAGAAATAGGTATCCGCCGCGTCAGGTAGATACACCACCATGTCTCCCGCCAGGCGGGGATCGGTAATTTCGATATACCTGTGGTTCGGCGCCAGGGTGAAGTCCGCATTTCCCGCGTTATCCAGGCGGAAGATCAGGGGATGGGTCGCGTCGATCACGGCAGGTACATTGAAGCTGACATTGAGGCGTATCATGTTTGACAGGGCGAAATCCCAGGAAGCGGAAGGAGTCGCGAAATCGAGGGTCAGACCGTCGATTTCCACGGTTTCTCCCTGTGGGAGGTTGAGGCTGAATACAGGCATGAGGCGGTCGCCGGCGGAAAGATCGGACGAGGCATCCTCATCGGAAGCGATGAAGAGCCACACATCCAGTCCCGGGGCCGTATCGAAACCGGGATCCTCGATGTCCACCTGGGCGACGGTAACATCGAAGGTTCCGGTCTGGCTGGTGGAGGTTCCGTCAAGGAGGATCGAACTGTTGTAACTGCCGAGTTGAAAATAAGAGTGGTCCTGTCCGCCCAGGGCGATACCGAAGTATACGGTACCGGACCCGGTGTAGGTGAAATTGGTCAGTACCAGGGTCGAGGAAAAAGGTTCTCCCTGGGTTACGGTGTCGCAGGTGGTGAATAAGACAACCGGCGCTGCAAGTAAAATGGAAACAAGGAGGGAAATGGTTATCGATCTCTTTACCCTGTAACTCATCAGCTGTTCTCCAGGATGTAGGTCATGGGCAGGCGGTAGAGGAAGTACGTCCTGTTATCCCTATTGTACAGGTTCCCGGAAGTCCGCAGGAATAAAAGATTCGCTTCTCCTCCGATGGTGATATTGGTGTAGTAGTCGAGTTCGTTGGAATAAAACTCGAGAGAGGTGGTTTCAACGAGTGCGGGGTCCAGGAAACTCACGACCTCATCTCTTTCCATACTTGGATCCGCCCATCTCTCCCCAACGGTATAACCGAAGGTAGTAAATGCTCCGCGGGTAAACGTATCGGGAACACGGTACCCGTTGGTGGCACTTCCATCATAGGTCAATATAAACCGTATACTCTCACCGGTCAGATCTAACCGCCTCTGTACCATGTACATGGACACATCGGGCCCGGGTACGTACCTGTAATCCAGGACGTCGAAGGTTGCATCGGTCCAGAAGGTGATGCCCGTACTTACCGGATCGAAATAATCGGAAATGATATCCGTTTTCTGGAGAAACGATGTATACGTTTCCCTGGGATCATACACCCCCGTTTCATCCGCGGCATAACTTACTTCCAGCATTGCCTGGCCGTTGGTAAACATGAAGTAGAGTCTTCCGCCGGTATATAGAAAATTTTCCGGTCTCTCTCCTGCGGGTACCGAGGGGAAATCCGCTTCATCGATGGTACGCGATCCCAGGTCTACCACTTCCATCGACTCCGTTCTTTCCACGAGTTCGAACACAACGGCGACATAAGCCGGAATGGTATCATCCCAGGTAACGGTTACAAACCGTCCCGGCGTTCCCAGGGAAAACGTCCATAAAGAGGGATTCACAGGAAGCACCACATCTTTCAACTGTTGGCCCGTCCAGTAGAGAAGGCGATAATTACTGTAAGTATTATAATCCTCGGTGTTGCCGTCATACTGCAGGATAAGCATGTTTCCCGGAACTCCCGTGTCCGGCAGTATCTCCACGTTCCCCCTCCCCTGCTGGAAATCCTCCTGGGTCAGGGTGTACCTGAAGTACTCCTCGAAGGGATACCGGAACATGGACAGTTCCTGCTTGTACATGGAGAACCCGCAGGAGGAGAGGACTATCCAGAAAAGAACGGATACAACCACTGCCGGAATCCTCTTTCTCAAAACAGTATCCTCCCGCCGATATACCAGGCAAAGGGATAGACATAGAATTGGGAAGCGATACGCCGTTCCCCCCAATAGTTTATCCAGGACCTCCCTTCACTGCTGCTGTAATCCGGGGCATAGTCGTTGGAAAGGTTTCCGGGACTGTAGTACAGCTTCACCCCCCATTCGCAGTAGAACCGCAGCTGTCTCCAGGGGGAGAACTCCCAGTAGAACGCGGGCTGCAGGCCAAAGGGCATATCCCGGGACAGGTACGGCGAAGAATCAAAGGGGACGACGAGACGCATAAACAGGCTCATGGAAAGGCCGATCCGTATACCGCTGTCTGGATGGAAAAAGATCCAGCCTGTACCCAGGGTGGGCATCAGGTAGGTGAGGATGGTGTACCCGTTGAGACTCTTAGCGAGGGTTCCGATACTAAGGAAGTTCTCATCCAGGAAAAACGAGATAAACCCGTGGTGCGGTTTATAGAACCACTGCACCCCGGGGCTCATGCTGAAATCGATTAACCTGAAGCGGGCATCCAGGACCCACCTGGAAACCTTTACCATGTTCAACGAGTAATCGATATCCTCTCCCTGGATAACGAAGCTGATTCTTTCCGGGAAATACCCTTTCAGTTCGGCGTCCAGCAGTACCGAAACCCCTACAGGGAACCCCAGCTCCAGGGTGCCTTCCTCCCCTATTTCATACACTTCGCTGGTGGCGGATGTGAGCACCGTTCCCGGGATACCCCTGATGGTAACGATGTTTCCTTCACCCTCGACATACACCCTTTTCGTCTGCAGGTCTTCCACCACTTTTTCGGTAACCACCTCCACGACTTCCGGATCCCTTAAGGGAAAATGGGTATTGACCTGCTCAGCCAGGTCCTTCAGCAGGGAATCCTGCAACGCAATGATCGAGAAATCCTCCACTGCCTGAACCACTTTAAATGCATCCCGGTCGAAAAAGGTGTCCACCGCGAAAACGGTAATCTCCATAACTCCTTCGGTGTCGTTAATGACAATTCGAACGAGACAGTCCGCCTCTTCCTCTGTTTCCACAAGTATCACACCGGTTTTTTCTGCAATACTGATCCGGAGATACTGGTCGAGAGCCTCTGCCCGGGAGGCCATGAGCTGCAGGCGTATACTGCCCCCGTCGGACACGGTTTCAACGGGAAAGATGTAGAGTTGCCTGGGAATCTTTTCCTGGGCCGGTGCAAGAATGGGAATAAGTATAAACAGTACCGGCAGTATAAACCGTTTTATCATATCCATATTATTCCAAACTGTATTTCAATATCCTGTTTCCCTGTAATCCGTATACAAAAGGGAGAGAATCGGAAATAACCGGCTTCATATCACTACCGAGAAAAAGGGTCTCAAAGTACGTACCGTCGGGTTCGAACAACATGACACCGTTGTTAAGGATATCGGGGCTATTCAGCATAAAGTACCTGGCACCGCTTCTGAAATAGGTGATAGAGGGAAATTTCACGGGGAAGCCCGGTTCGGGGGACATGCCGTTCCATCTTTTTTCTCCGGATATATCGATAGCAAGTTCCGCTGCACCGTACGGATAGTCCAGGGGAGGGGAGGTACCGTATTCCAGGTCAATTGATGTCAGGCGCACGGAAAGCCTGACCCTTTCATCCTCACTGTCCACGGGAACGAAGGGATAGAAAAAAAGCCTTAAGTATTCTATCCCGTCTTTCTCGATTTCGACGGCATCGTAGAGGAACTTATCCGGAGGTGGATTCAGGCTCGTAACGACAGTGTCCGATACAAGGTCCCAGATCTCGATGGCTGAACTCCTGTAATACCTGATAATGTAGTCAAATCCCGTTGCGGCGCTGGAAAAATAGACATTCAGGTTGTTGTAGTTGTCTCCGGCACTCAGGTACATAGCTGTTTCGTCTGCCTGGCTGAGCCAGAACCGGGTTGCATTGGACCTGTCCATGATAAAGAAGGTACCTGCACTGTCTTCGAAACAACTCAACCGGGGACCTTCGTTACGATCACTGTAGTCCAGGCCTTCCACCGTTCCCCCGGCCAGCTCGTACCGCCGTACCAGCTCAAAGGTTTCTTCATCGATCTCATAGAACACCTGGGCGGACCCCTCCGCTGCCAGGGCATACAGTTTTCCCTGATAGGTTGCCAGCTCATGTACATCCCCATCAACCTGGAGAGTACCTGTCAAACGGGCGTTTATTCCCGCTGCGCCCAGGTTTCCCAGGCTCCAGTCAAACACCGAACACCCGGCTGCTGCCACCGAAATGAGGATGATACTGATAGTCCGGAATATTCCCCTTCTCATCGTTTCCAGGTTACTCCCAACTCCCACCTGATATCATCGGAATCCAGCACCCAGCCCGAGGTAGTGTAATACCGGGGAGGTACCCGGTTGAACTGTTCGATATAAAAAATAACCCGGGGCCTGTTATACTCAAAGCGGAGCCTCGCTTCCGGTGCAAAACCGAAGACAAAAGGTGAAGTGCTTTTCGTTATGTAAAAAAGATCTGCTCCGGCACCCATACCTATGAGAAACCGGAAGGGCGATTCGGGTTTAATGAAAGGGTACCACCCGATACCCGCACCAATCTTCAGGTCCACGATAAACCTGCTTAACTCCGGATTGTCCGACAGCCTGTACGTCTTGGGAATAAAAGAGAGGCTCCCGGTACCATACACGTTCATCCTGTTACGGAAAAAATGATACCGCACCTGGGTCCCGGCGCCCAGGACCTGGGGAAAGAGTAATGCGATGGAAAAATCCCGGCGGCTCCGGAAATAGAGGGGTTTGACGGTGATGTCCACATCGTCCTGTTCCACATCGACCCGTATCGTCCGTGGATAGTACCCCTCTTCCCTCATCTCGATTTCCAGGACTGAATCGGGGCTTGTCATATACAGGGCACTGCCGCCGGTGATGGTTCCGATGGGTACTATACCGCCGAGAAGGAGCTCCGCCCCTTCATCCCGGGAGTAGAAGGTTACACGGATACTCCGGTCAACGTCCACCACTTCTTCGATGATCTTCGTCTCCACCCGGACCTTTTCCCGCTCCACGGTGATGACCGATTCCGGAAGAGGTTTGAGGTTTTCCCGGATCTTCCCGGCTATCGAAGCCGAGACTTCATCGATGGTGTCGTAGATACCGATTCCCGCGGGGCCTACGTTTGTTACCGCTGTTGCGATCCTCCGGGTAAAGATATCATACGCCTTCATGCCTATAATTATTTCCTGGTCCTCCACCCGGAATACACCGTTTAATACAACATCGGCACCGAGAGAAGCGGCAAAGGTGATGACCTGTTCTTTTCCCAGGCCCGCTTCCCCGGTAATGCCCTGATCACCACTGTATTTTCTCCAGATATCACCGGTAATGACATTGTACCCGAGATCCTCCAGTGCCAAGGTGATGGTATCCGAAACCAGGGTTCCGATGAACTCAAGCTCCCCTGCCGTGTCGGACATGTTAACCGGATCCAGGACGAGGACGGTACGCTCGATAAGCCGTTCTTCCTGGGAGAACAGGCCGGAAATACCGAGAAACAATAGCATTATAACGAAAGCGATACACCGCCGCATTTTTTATCGGGTTTATTGTGCTGGGAAGTTATGCTGCTGTCAAGCTAAAAAGCCGGGAGGTTCACCCGGAGACCGCAGAGTACAGGAATGGAACATTTTTCATTGACCAGGAAACAAATATAGTAGTATTATAGTAGTATGAAAGTAAAGACTTCTATAACACTTACTGAATACCTATTACAAGAGATTGACAATATGTCAATGGGGCAAAAAAACAGATCAGCCTTTATCGAAGAAGCAGTCAAGGCATATATAGACCGGAAGAAAAAACAAGTACGGCAGAAACGGGACCTGGAGATCTTGAATAACAAAGCCGACATGCTTAACGGGGAAGCGGAGGATGTTCTTTCTTTTCAGGTGGACCTGTGAAACGGGGTGACCTGTACAGAGTTTTCAAAGGATCATCCCACGATCCCAAACATTCCCGGGTATTTGTCATCGTAAGCAGACAGGTACTGATCGACTCACGGTTTTCGACGGTAACCTGCGCTCCTGTGTACAGTAACTTCGACGGTTTGTCCACACAGGTTCCGGTAGGCATCGAAGAAGGTTTGAAGCACGATTCCGCGATACACTGTGATGAACTTATCAGCATTCCAAAATTTAAATTAACGAACTACAGCGGAACCCTTTCTGAAACAAAAACAACCCTGATGAATAAGGCTCTTCGGATTGCGCTGGAGGTGGATTGAAGGTGTACTATCCTTGCCGGTAGACATCTTTACAATGACCTATCTTGACCACGGTTACGATTACTTCAAGATCCCGAATCTCATACAAGATTCGATACGAACCTGATCTAATTCGGTAGAGTTCCTCACCGGTCAGTTTATTGCTGTTCTTTGGTCGTGGATTCTCTGATAGCTCTTTAATTCGCAATAGAATACGTCGGACATACGTTTTGGGAATACCGCGGAGGTCCTTCCGCACAGAGCTTTGGAAACGAATTTCATATTGTGCCATCGACACGCAGTTGTTCGAGGAACTCTTCGTACCCTACCGATTTTTCACTTCGGCGTTCTTTCCATTCCCTGATATCCTCAAGATCCTCATAGAGAATAACGCGTACCGCATCGTTAACCAATCGAGACATAGACTCGTGAGTCTCCGCCGCCTTCAGACGAAGGGCACGATGGATATCATCATCAAGATATAAGGTTGCCTTGCCCATATGGTAACTATACCATCATAGCGTCATGACGTCAGCAAAAAACGAGCTTCAAAGATTTAGACAAAACCGGGGGAAAGGTATATATTAATGTACGTGAAACGTATGTGGATTCCTGTTTCGGTTTTAATTCTCTCCTGGGCCGCCTTGATCACGTTATCCTGTTCCAACGGTACCGACCTGTTCGGGGAGTACCGGGGTGTAAACCTGATCGAGGGGTACGGGTTCGACTACGATGGCTGGACAGCGGACTGGAGCGAATCGTACTACATGAACTTCGAAGCTGTCACCGCTGCCGATGCAGGCGGTACTACAGGGCTGCCCGACGGTGCAGCCGTGTACCGCCTGGAAATCCCGAACCTGATGCCCGACGGAGATTTCGAAGCGACAACGGTACCGAATCCTCCGGACAACTGGACGCCGGGGGGAGTAGGAACCGTTGTTACCGCTGCCACGGGCATAAGCGGCACGACCATGGTATATGACTGCCCCGACAAAACCGACAAGATCAACTTCTCTTTAAGCAATCTTGCCGACAGCTTCAACGCCGGAAGCTTTTACACCATCCGCTTCGATTTCATCGTGGGCAGTGCGCTCTTTGATTATCACAACGGAACCAACACGCAGCTGCCGGTCTATTGGGAGATCGCAGGTCTTTCGGGCATTCAGCCCTTTCCTACAGCTGAAATCGATTCGGAAATTCTTGCCGTTTCCGGCGGTACATTTTCCATTAACACACCTTCGGATATAGCCAGCATTGTTCAAAGCGGCAAGATAGACAACTTCCGGGTAATCCGCACCGACATCCCCTACGCTATCCGTCTCGAAGTCCCTTCCATCCGGGAGGGAAAGCCGGAACTTATCCCGGGAACCTACCGTTTTTCCGTCTACGTCAAACAGGAGGAATCCGCCTCGGTGACCCCGGCGGTACTGAACCGGTTTCGAAGCACAGGGGTTACCCTCCAGGTAGAGGGGCCTTACGCCTCCCATTCGGATACTTCAGCAGCAGCAGCCTTCCACCCGGACGACGAGAACGCAGACTGGAGTTCCTGGCAGGCAATCTCCGTCGACATCAACGACCTCTATCCCTCCGCTAAAGAAGAACCGGACAACGTTGTCGTCCTCTCCGTCTATCCCCACGATGTGAACGATGAGGACATCGGGAGCATCCTGATCGCAGCCCCTTCCCTGGAATTCATTCCCGAAGGATCCTCCAACTAATCCACAACTAATCGGTCCGTTTTTTTACGATCATCACTTTCCGGATTTCATCGATCCCGGGAGCGACCACGCGGATAAAGTAGATACCCCTGGCTACGATGCGTCCCCCGATGTTCCGCCCGTCCCAGTTCAGGGTATACGTCCCGACACCCTGCCGTCCGCGGTGCAGCACCTTCACAAGGTTCCCGTCCAGGGTGAATACCTGCACCGTTACCATACCGGGAGTCTCCAGGTCATACACCAAGGTCGCCTCTTCCCCTGCATTCGGATTGATCACGTTGTTCAGGATGGTTACCCCGCCCCGCTGTTTTACGATCTCCTCGATGGGTATTATCCATGGGGCCACCGTCCTCGGGTCATCTTCATCGATAACCCTCGCGCAGTACAGGTTCCCCACCTTCAGGAGAAACTCGATTTCTTCCCCTGCAACCACCTCCGGGTCCTGGGAGGATATGATGAAATCCCTTAAGGCCCCGTTGGACCTGAACGGATTCACCACCCTCGCTTCATCGTTCACCTTCGGCGTAAAGTCCCCGATAAAGATCGGCAGCCAGAATATCCCTGTTTCTTCGCCGTTCATCCCGGGGACCAGTACATCATCAGCCGGATTCACATCGTAGTACAATCGCATCGGATACCCGGTGTAATTCGATGCCAGGATCTTTACCTCCAGGGTGATGTCCCTGTCTGTCAGCCTTCCGGTACCGTCAAAATCAGTCATGGCGGAACGGTTGACGTCCCCTGTACCATCGGTGTTGTAGCTGATCCCGTCTGTAGCCCATACCGGTTCCACCACTCCTACACCGATGTCACTGACCCTGTGGGAATAGGTGGCCGTCATAGGATTACTCACCCTGTCGTAAATTGATGTTCCATCTTTAGGAGTAATCAAAAATTCGAAAATGTTGTTCCCGGTAAGGGGTGCATTCAGATAGAGGAATATTTCCGTTGTTCCCCCGGAGTCTGTCGCCAGGATATCCATACCCGAAGGAGGGGAACCGTTGATCCGGAAATCATCGGCAGCGATGGCTCCTCCGGATGTATCCCCGTACACCGGTTCGGAAAACTTGATATACACGGTGCTCTTTCCGGCGACAGCGATGGACACGGAAATATCAGGAGCCGTCTTTTCTATACACAGGATCTTTACAACACTGGGCAGAATGTTCCCTGCCAGGTCGGTAATGAGCCCCGTGGTACTGTCGTAGGACAGGTGAAGTTCCGCCAGTACATCCAGGTTCAATGCCGTATCGTTAAAGGTCAGGGAGAGATACGGATCATCCTGTATATTGACCAGCCCGAACAGGGTGTTGTCTACCAGAGTATCGAACCCTGCCCCGGGAAGCGCCGCGGGTTCATCTTCCACCCGGGAAACACTGAATGCATCCGGAGTCGTTATCGTCGAGTCACGGATGCCATCCACCCCGTCAGGATGATCAGTCCCGGAATCCCAGGCAACCGCAGCCGCCGATGACGGATCATCGAAGATATGCAGTTCAAGGCGGTCGATAAGGGTATCCCCGTCAAAATCCCGGGTGACGATCTCCTTGTACCCCGAACTGACGGTGTAATCGGCAAAATCAGGCGGGTCCACGTCCCAGCCGGCCGCGTCTGCAGCAGGCATGGCGGCTCCCAGCCCGGCAATGTTATTGATATTACTGGTAACTGCCAGGGTTGCGTATGGATCAGCAACCACAGGAGTAGTGATGGCTTCACTGTCCGGTTCGGTCCCGTTGCCTGCAGCATCGATAATATTACTGTTGCCCGCGGGATCGACCGGAAGTCCCACGGGGGATGTATTCCCGGTGAACGAGCCGTCCGCCGGGTCTCCCAAATACCCGGGCCAGATTCCGGAACCGGCGGCACTGTACCCGGCAACATAGAATGTAACTCCCCAGTCTCCCGAGGGGTTCTCCCCGCCGGCATTGTCACGGTACAGGGAGGTTATCGCGGGATCTGCATCGGTGGTACCGCTCCGGAACTCGGTAGCGCTTCCTCCATAGTTGAAGTATCCTACAACCTCGACCGCGGAACCGTTATCGTACACATGACCACCGTGTTCCGTTCCATTCGCAAAGGTCTGCCCGGCCCGTATATTGACGTCCGCTGCATCGGCAAGACCCAGGCTTCCGATGGAGACCGCCTCGGAATACCGTACATGGAAGTAGTTGTGGGCGTCATAATCCTCGTACGAACCAGGAGCTTTATGTTCCGCGGTTCCCGCTTCCACTGCAACGATAACGGGCCTGCACTCGTCGGCGGTGGCGGTGTAAGCAGCGAAACCGTTCTCCCCGTAGTTCCTCGTAAGGGTTTTTCCGTTTGCCCCGAAAAACACCCCTTTAAGGAAATCGATATCCGGGACGTTGGCAGGTTGATTTCCGGACCGGTCTGTACTGGCCGCGTTGCCCGCCGACAACCCGGTGGCATCGGTCTTCCAGGTCGCAGTCGCCGGGTTTACCCGGAGATAAAACGTGGCAAGATCTCCCTGTCCATCGGTGGAAACGAATGTGAAAGGCGGTGTATCCGGAGTGCCGTCATTGTCGATGTAGGCTGCATCAAAGGGGATCGTGGCCCCATCAAACTGTACACTTCCGATAACTGCGGATATCTCGTTATTCGAATTCTCTACCGCTTCGGAAAAGGTTACGCGGATCACGTTGTCGAACACTGTTTCCGCGCTTAAGATCTCCGGCCGGCCGAAATTCCAGTT
>JAJSAL010000119.1 GCA_024274705.1 Spirochaetota bacterium | reverse complement strand
GGTACCAGTACTGAGGAAATATCCGGATGTACACCTCCTGATGGAGATGCTATAACAGTACTGTAGATCCATGGATCATGGTTTATACGAAAAATTGTTTCAGTTATCTCCTGTACCGATGTACATCGTGGACATTACCACGGTAGTCTCTTTGGGGAAAAAGCTTAAAAACAGAAATCTGTCGGAACTCTCGGAAATTCTCGGAGAGGCTGTCATTGTCGACGCAAACGAGGCAGCTGTAACCCAAGGGGGAGTAGGGAACAAAGAGGAACTCTTTCTCCCGATAACCCGCTTTTTCGGGGAACGGACCGATGAATTCAAGCAGTCTATCATAAACGCCATTCTGCTTGGAGAACAAACATTTGAAGGGGAACTAGAGACACGCAGCTTATCCGGAGATAAAAAATATCAGCTGGTAAAATATGTATTGATCCAGGGGAATAAGAACCGCGGCTTCGCAATGGTGAGCCTTATCGATATCTCCAGGGAAAAGGTTTCACAGCTTGCCCTGGCAGAGAGCGAAGAACGGTACCGGAGACTCACTGAAAACGCAACGGACATGATCTATCGAATGAAACTGCCGGAGGGTATATATGAATACATCAGCCCCGGTTCCCTTTCTACCATGGGATATACCCCGGATTTCTTTTATGAATATCCCGCCCGAATACGGGAGATCCTTCACCCGGACTGGCTTAACTATTTTGAAACGAAATGGGGAGAACTGCTGAAGGGAGAAATGCCGAAGTTCTATGCATACCAGATCATCGATCCACAGGGAAAGATCCGGTGGATGCACCAACGGAATGTTCTTGTCCGGAACCGGGACGGAACACCCCTGGCGATAGAAGGTATTGTAACCGATATTACCTTGATTAAGGAAGGTCAGGAAAAGCTTGTAAAATCGGTGGAGGAAAAAGATTTCCTTTTACAGGAAGTCCATCACCGGGTAAAGAACAACCTCTCCCTCATCAGCAGTATCATCGATATTCAGAAACAGTATTGCGTCGAAGCAGTGGACAGAGAAATGTTTGACCAGCTTCAGACACGAATAAATACCATCGGTGCGATCCACGGCATGCTGTATGAAAGTGAGGACCTGCGCCGGGCTCCCACGGGAACGTATATCGAAGAACTAACAGAGCTGCTTAAATCAATCGTTTCAGTAGATCCGGACCATATTAGGATCAAAAGGAATATAGAAAACACCTACATGGAAATAGCCCACCTTATTCCGGTGGGTATTATTTTAACAGAGCTTGTTACCAATTCGGTAAAACACGCGGCTGCAGAAGAGGAAACTTTAATAATTACGATTGATCTGAAGGTGCATACCGAATTTTTAGAACTGTCGTATCGGGATAATGGCATAGGCCTGCCTGTTCAACCCATTATCGAAAAGCCGGAGCACCTGGGGTTCGACATTATTCGAGGAATGACGAAAAAGATGGGGGGGAACTTCTTCATTGAACCCGGATCCAGGTTCAGGATAGAAATTCCGTATTGAAAAAAGGACAGAAGAGGAAAGCACGTTCCTCCCCTGTCCGGCAGGATACTCTATTCTACGATCCGGGAAAGGGTGTCAAGTTCCTCTGTTCTGAAGATTTCTTTACTGCTCAGGATGATGATAAACCTTTCATCCCGCTTTCCTATCCCCTTCATGTAGGTTGTATCGATGTGATGTCCCATATAAGGCGCAGGTTCGATGTCCTCCGGTTTGATCTCCACAACTTCATCAACCGAATCCACCAGCAACCCGAGGACCATCACGCCATCTTCCAGTTCGATCTCCGTTACGATGATACACGTGTCCACGGTATCTTCGATAACAGGCAATCCCAATTTCAACCGGAGATCGATGATCGGCACCACGTTACCCCGGATATTGATCACCCCCCGCATATAGTCCGGGGTTTTCGGCACCCGGGTAATCGTTGTCTTCTCCAGCACTTCCCTGACATGCTCCACTTCCACGGCAAAACTCTCTTTGTCCACGGAAAATGTCAGAAACTGCCCGGTTTGCATTACGGCAGTACTCACATCGTCCTCCTAAAACTCTTCGAAATCGGCCAGGTCCGGCTCCGCTGATGATGCGCTTTGTACCTTCTCCGGCTGGTTTCTCCCGGGGGAATCACCGCTTTTCTCTTTCAGGGCCAGTCCCGTTGCACGGGGTCCGGTCCCGGAGGTGCCCTTCCCCTGCCTTCTCTC
>JAJSAL010000118.1 GCA_024274705.1 Spirochaetota bacterium | reverse complement strand
TGTGTACTTGAAGAGAGTGTTTGATATACAATCTACAGATAAAATTGTTTTCTTTACCCTGTTTGGATAAGGTACTGTCGGAATGGGTGGGAGGTAGTAATGACTTCACGTGAACGTGTTCTTTCAGCGGTAGATCACCGGGAACCGGACCGGGTTCCAATAGACCTGGGCGGAACAATTATGAGCGGAATCATGGCCGGTGCATTACATGAGCTCCGGAAGTATCTGAAGCTGGAACCCGGGCCGGTGAAAGTGTATGAAGTGTTCCAGATGCTCGGTGAAGTGGAGTTGGACTTAGTTGAAGCTTTCGGTATCGATATACTCCCTGTAGAACCCCTTGTTCAGTTTTTCGGGTTGCGCCGGGAAAGGTATAAACCGTGGCAACTTATGGACGGAACAGGTGTACTGGTCCCCGGCCAGTTTGAAGTGGAAGTTGATTCTTCCGGCGACTGGATCCTTCACGAGGAGGGAGACCCCGGCCAGGCTGTAGCTGCCAGGATGCCGAAAGGGGGCTATTATTTTGATATGGTCTCCGATTCCGGGGGTTCCGAATTCACCCCTCCCCCGTTGAACGAGGTCGAGAAGGAAAACCTGATAAGCGTCGAAGAGCTCGATTTCATGACAGCCCGGGCTGAAAGGCTACGGAAGGAAACGGATAAAGCCCTCGTCCTGGGAGCCTGGGGCTGCCTGGGGCTGCCCTGGGTAGGTACGATCCCGGACTTCCTATGTCTCATGGCACTGGAAAAGGAGTATGTCAGAAACCTGTTTGAAGTCCGGACGGCTGTTGCCTTGCAAAACCTGGAGAAACTGAAGAGTTGGCTGGGGGATTCCATCGACATCATTGGTCTTGACGGAACTGATTATGGAACCCAGAGGAATGAACTCTTCTCACCAGACTTGTTCGAGGAGCTGTACTTCCCGTTTTTTACAGTACAGAACAGGTGGATCCATGAACACACGAACTGGAAAACATGGCTCCACACCTGCGGATCGGTAACCCGGATCATCCCTCTTCTCATAGAGAGCGGTTTGGACATCCTGAACCCTGTTCAGACATCTGCAGATGGTATGGGTCCTGCATGGCTTAAGGAAACCTTTGGAAAGGACATCTGTTTCTGGGGAGGAGGAATTGATACCCAGAACGTGCTTCCCTTTTCTTCGGCGGAAGATGTACGGAACCAGGTGAAAGAACGGATCCGGCTGTTCGGCCCCGGGGGCGGTTTTGTTTTCAACCCGATTCATAATGTACAGTATGGCACGCCCCCGGCGAATATCGCTGCGGCTTTCGAAACAGTACTGCATGAGGGCAGGTATCCTCTTGCAATAACATGAAAAAGCAGCTTATTCACAATGCACGGGTGGTAACACCCTCCAGTACTGTGGAAAGCGGGTTCCTCATCCTTTCGGGCGGCAGGATCCGGTTTGTCGGGGATGGGGATATGGATGCACAGGTCCTAAAGCGCGAACTGACACGAGCCGAAGAGGTGATTGATGGGGGAGGGAATACCCTCCTCCCGGGCTTGATCGACATCCACACCCATGGTGCCCTGGGAAAAGACTATTCCCGTTCCCCGGAACTCATTTTTGAAGACTCCCTGTTCAGGGCTTCAAAGGGGGTTACCGGGTTCCTCCCTACTGTAGGCTGTTTCGCACCGCCGGATTCCATTTTTCTTTCAGCGAAAAAACTCGCTAAGCTGATGCAAAAGCCTCTCCAGGGGGCCAGGGCCCTGGGTATTAATATGGAAGGACCCTTTCTGCACCCCGAACTGGGAGCCCAGGATAAAAGGAACTGTCTCCGGGAAATCGACCTGGATTATCTTCAGCGTTTAGTGGAACAAACCGGTGATGCAATTAAGATAATGACTATCTCTCCGGAACTCCACCATGCCCTGGATGGGATAAGATTTCTAGATGACGCGGGAGTCGTCCCTGCAATCGGACACACGCTGGCAGGTGAGGACCTGCTGGACCAGGCAATAAAAGCCGGGGCCCGGCTGGTAACCCATCTGTTCAACACCACCTATCAACCGGAGCAGGATGTGAAAGGGGTAATCAAGCCCGGGGTGAATGAATACCTTCTTATTCGGGACGATATCATGGCAGAGTTTATCTGTGATTCTTCAGGTGCTCATATACATCCTGTCATGCTCGAAATATTACTACGGTGCAAAACCATAGACAGGCTTATACTGATTTCCGATTCCTTCATGTCCCCGGGACTGGAAGAAAACACACCCATCCGCATGCCTGACGGCAGGAGTATGGTGATGAGGAAGGGTGTCAATTACCAGGTACCCTCAAATCACATTACCGGAAGTGCCATGACCCTGGATGGTTCTGTCAAAAGCCTTATGAACTTCACAGGTACATCACTTGCGGAGGCCTCAATAATGGCGTCTCTCAACCCTGCCCGGATCCTGGGAATTGATTCGAAGAAAGGATCTCTGGAAGCGGGAAAGGACGGGGACCTGATCCTGGTAGATGATGCGTTTACAATACTCGCTACGTTTGTCGAAGGAGAGGAGGTTTACAGAAAACCTGATGTATTGAAGTGGCAATGAGACGTTTTAAAATGAGTAAACAATGGCAGCAAAAATAGAATTCATTTCTGAAACCATTGCGGAAACAATCGAAAATCGATCGGGTACCCTTTTTTACTCGTAAAACTGGTGCAGATATTGGAATGAATATGAGCCTATAAGAATGTTTTACCAATTATTCCTTGACATCGGGCATAAATGAAATATAATGTGCAAATAAGAAAGTATCCTGGTGTAGACATGGGAAAAATCATTTTTGCCCGAAGAGACGGGAGATGTTCCTTTTTATATCGCAACTGATTCCGCTTAAGGAATTATTAATAGGGAAAGGAGAAAAAACATGAAAACAGCGTGGAAAAAGACAATTCTGGTTGCTATGGTTTTACTGTTGGCTGGAGCTGCAGTATTTGCAGGAGGTGACAAGGAAAAGGGAGAAAAAACGTACAAATTCGCCTATGTCATGCCTTTTGCCCAGGCATGGTATGCTTATTTAAGCGATGCCTTCAATTATGCTGCGGGACAATACGGCGTCGACACCGAGATAGCCATAAGTGAGTACAACCAAAACAAGGAATTGGCGGCCATCGAGGATTTCATCATGAAAGAGCCGGACATGATCGCCTTAGGGTCGGTCAGCGGCGACAGCGCCCAGCTTGCAGCCCAGAAATGTAATGCTGCAGGTATTCCCCTGGTTGTTGAAAACGGGTCACTTGCCCCGGGACCCGGAACCATTGTGAGTGACCTTGAGTTTAACTGGACCTTGCTGGGTAAAATGGCTGCGGAAATTACAGGGAAAAACTGGCCGGGATCGAAAGTATTTATCGTAACCGGTGTTATCGGAACGGGGCCTATAGACATGTTTCTTGCGGCATTTCAGGAAGAAGCTGCAAAACAAAATCTCACTATTGTAGGTATTCATAACGGAGAATACCAGCACGAAAAGGCCTACGCTATAACCCAGGATCTGATCCAGTCCGGGCGTTATTTTGATGTCATCTGGGCAAACAACGACACCATGGGGCAGGGCGTGATCCAGGCGATCAATGAAGCCGGCCTTAAGGGAAAAAAAGTTATACTGACAACGAACGGATCTCCCCTCTGTATAGAGAGCTTGAAAAAAGGAGAGCTCACCGGGTCCATCAATTATTCTCCCGGTTTTCATGGGCTTCTTCTGTTCCTGACCATGTACAGGTATATCACTACCGGGGCAACGCCTGAATTTATCTATCTGCCGTTTAAATACATCACGAAAGATGATATGAGCGGGGTAATGCACTGGGATGCAGCCAACGCTGAACAGCTTAAAATGGCGGAAGAATATCTGAAAAAACAAAAATAACACGGCTGACCGGGAGAGAGGAATTCCCTCTCTCCCTTTTCGCTGAGTTCGGGTAAAACCACCGGGAAACATAATGCAAGACATGAACGACAGGATACTGCAGGTTGAAAATCTGCGTAAGAGCTTCCCAGGGGTGTTGGCCCTGGACTCGATAGATTTCGACCTACGCCGCGGTGAAATTCATTGCCTGGTCGGGGAGAACGGGGCGGGTAAGAGTACATTTATCGAGATCCTTTCCGGAAAATATCGCCCCGATTCGGGCGCGATACACCTGGGACACGAAGAATTCCATTACTTTACCCCTCACCAGTCGATTGCCCGGGGAATCCAGACAACTCACCAGGAAGACCATCTTGCCATGGGGGTTACTGCGGCGGAGAATATCTTTATGGGCCATCTGCCGAAGGGCAGGGGCGGTTTTTTCCAACTTAAGGAGTGTGTACGCCGGGCCCAGGCCCTTATCGATTCTCTTTCACTGAATGTTGATGTATCAAAAGGTGCACACGAACTTTCCCCGGTTGAGCAGAGGATAGTATGCATAGCCCGGGCCCTTTCAAGAGACACGCAAATCCTGATACTCGATGAGCCCACCGCCGCACTTGGGGCGGAGGAAACGGCGGTACTCCTCTCCATGATAAAAAAGATCAGGGAGAAGGGAATCGGGATTATCTATATTACCCATTATATCAATGAAGTATTCGAAGTGGCAGACAGGATAACGATCTTTAAAGACGGCTTGAAAGTCGGTACCCACAACCGGGGTGAGACGAATAGAGAGCACGTGATAAGTGAAATGGTTGGCCGGGAGTTCGGTTCTATCTATACACGTCCGGACCACAAGGCCGGAGAAATAGTATTGACTGTGGATGGTCTTCAGACACGGGGTGTATTGAATGATATTTCCTTTACCTTGAGGGAGGGGGAAATATTCGGGATCGGCGGTCTTATCGGTTCCGGGCGTACGGAACTGGTAAGGACGATTTTCGGTCTGGACAGGAAAGACGCAGGAGAGGTGATCTACCGGGGGAAGAAGATTAATCCATCCAACCCGATGCAGGCCATCGTGGAGGGTTTCGGTTTTCTTACGGAAGACAGGAAAGGGAGCGGCCTGATAATGGGGCGGCCGGTAAGGGAAAATATTAACATTGTAAACTTAAACGTTAACAAACCGGTGTTCCTTAACCTTCGGGAAGAAGAAAAAAAAGTTATGGAAATAGTAAAAAAACTGCGTATTGTAACTCCCGGTATCGATCAGCTGGTTATGAACTTAAGCGGCGGTAACCAGCAAAAAGTCGTGTTATCCAAATGGCTCTTAAGCGGTGCTGTCCTTCTCATTTTCGATGAACCTACCATAGGTGTCGATGTGGGTGCAAAAGTCGAGATCTATGCACTGATGCATGAATTAACCACGGCAGGTAAAAGTATCATCATGATTTCCTCGGATATCCCGGAACTCCTCGCCTTGAGTGACCGGATCGGGATCATGCGAAACGGAACTATGGTAAAAATTCTCGAAACACCGAATGAAATGAACGGTGAAATAATACTGCAGTATATAACAGGGGTAAGAACATGACGCAGAAAGGTAGTGCAGGTACCGCTGACAACATCCAGCAGCCGGCTGGTTCAATGTTAATAAACAGGATTTTCAAAGGACAGTCATCCTTTTTGGTAGCGTTTATCATCGTACTTGCGATAGTCATCACCATCGTAAACCGGAATTTCGTAAAGCCCCAGAATATTCTCAATATTCTTGGGCAGATATCTGTCGTGGGTATCGTTTCAGCGGGGATGGCTATAGTCCTGATAACGGGAGAGTTCGATATTTCCGTGGGTTCCCAGGTTTCGTTTATGGGGGCGGTACTGGCTACGCTTATCACCAGGGATGTCAATATGATACTTACTATTGTAACGATATTTGCGATTGGGGCGGTGCTGGGACTCATAAACGGACTAATCGTGACAAAATCGAAGTGCGCCTCGTTCATCATCACCCTGGGGACCATGACTCTTTACCATGGATTTGTCCTGGTGGTTACAAAGGGCAGGAATATACCCCTCTCCGGGCGATTTGAACTGCTGGGACGGGGCCATCTTCTCTATATACCTATACCGATTATCGTATTTCTATCGGTTTTGGTCCTTATAGGATTGGCCTGGAAGTATACCCGGTATGGAAGGACCCTCTTTGCCGTTGGGGGCAACAGGGAAGCAGCCTACCTGTCCGGTGTCAACGTGGACTTTTATAAAATCACGGCGTATATGCTCTGCGGAGCACTCACCGCCCTGGCATCCCTGGTGCTTATCTCGAAACTTGGAGCGTCATATCCGAATACCGGTGACGGGTACGAGCTTTCCGCCCTGGCATCGATTGTTGTGGGCGGTATATCGCTGTGGGGCGGGAAAGGAACGGCTCTCGGCATCTTTTTAGGTGTCGTGGTGTTTGGAGTGCTGTCTAACGCGCTTAATATGGTAAATGTGAGTCCCTATTTCAGGGACGTATTTATCGGCCTGATTATTATCATCTCCGTAGTCATGAGCAGGCTGGGAGAGAGGAACCGGTAAAACTTCTGATGCCGCTGAAAGGAGAGGTATATGGGTAAGAAAGACATTGGGATAGGTGTAATCGGAGTAGGTATGGGTTCGGGAATGTTTTCGTTGAACACCGATAATTCGACCCGCCTGGAAGTTCGCACAATATGCAGCAGAACAAAAGAAAAACTTGAAACATTCAGCAGGCAGTATGGTATACCTCACTATACGACGGACTATAAAGAACTGGTTAAGCGTAAAGATATCGATATAGTGGGGGTGTACAGCCCTGATCATTTCCATTACGAGCACTGTAAAGCGGCACTGGAAGCAGGTAAGCATGTCATATGCACGAAGCCCCTTACAAATAACCTGGAGCATGCAAAAGAGCTTGTCCGCCTGGTGCGAAAGACAGGACTGAAATTCCTGGTAGGTCAGACCATGCGGTACGATCCCCAGATGGTTACTGCCAGGAAGTTTTTTGACGAGGGCAGGATCGGGGATATCCTGTTCGCGGAAGCCCATTACGTGCATGACATCAGGCCGGTGTTCGGCCTGACCCCCTGGAGGCTTACGGACCAGCAGGACACCATGTACGGAGGTTGCTGCCACCCGATAGACGTTCTGCGCTGGTTCCTTGACGATATCGATACCCTGCACGCTTTCGGCAGTAACGGCAACCTCACTCCCGGGTATACACTGATGAATAATTTTACATTGAATTTGAAATTTAAAAACGGAGTGATAGGAAGAGTCTTAGGTGTTTATGGTGTCATAGAGCCTGTGGAACCTATGATGAAGTTGAGCCTTTACGGAAGTAACATGAATGTAGTTTCCACCTATTCGGACAATCTCGGAGGACAGGTCAAGCTGGTCTGGGACGATATAGAATACCGTCCGCCGGCGGAGATGACCTTTCCGCCGGAGAGGGGAATAGATGTGTACGGGCATACGAAGGCGATGGTACGATACATGAAACATCTGGAAGAATGCATACTGAATGACCGGGAGCCGTCCCCGGGCGTCATTGACGGCGCAAAGACGATTTCAGCCGGGTATGCCGCCTGGCAGTCGATCAAAGAGGAACGGGTCGTTACAGTGTTTAACGAGTTTTAACTATCAGGGAGGAAGGAATGGAAAAGAAAGATATTGGAGTAGGGGTAATCGGTGTAGGTATGGGCTCCGGTATGTTTGCATTGAACACGGATGATTCCACGAGGATGGAGGTCCGCGGCATGTGCGGCACAACCGTGGAAAAGCTCGAAGTCTTAGGCAAACAGCATGAAATACCGTATTATACGACGGACTACAAAGAACTGGTTAAGAGGAAAGATATTGATATTGTCGGAGTGTACAGTCCCGACCACCTGCATTACGAACACTGCAAAGCCGCGCTGGAAGCGGGAAAGCATGTCATATGTACGAAACCGCTGACGAATAATCTTGAGCATGCAAAGGAGCTGGTCGACCTGGTACGCAAGACAGGATTGAAATTCCTGGTTGGGCAGACCATGAGGTACGATCCCCAAATGGTCGCGGCAAAACAGTTTTATGACCGGGGTAACGCTGGGCGCATTATTTTTGCTGAAGCTCACTATGTCCATGATATGAGGCCGGTTTTCGAATTCACCCCCTGGCGGCTGACTGTGCCCCAGGACCTGACCTACGGGGGAGTCTGTCATCCTGTCGATATATTGAGATGGTTCTTAGGGGATATCGAGGAGATACATGCGTATGGAAACAAGGGAGGCCTGACACCATCTTCGGGAATAATCGATAACTTCATTCTGAACATGAAATTCGTGGACGGTACGATAGCCAGGGCGCTGGGGATCTATGGTGTGATCGAACCTCCGGAGCCCATGATGAAAGTGAGTATTTACGGGAGTAAAATGAATCTTTTAGCTACCTACTCGGACAACATGGGAGGAGAGCTCCGGATGATATGGGATGATATCGAATATCAGCCGACATCGGTAATGAAATTTCCCCCTGAACGCGGAATAGATGTGTACGGTCACACAAAAGCTATTCTCAGGTACATGAAGCATCTAGAAGAGTGTATACTCGAAGACATTGAACCGTCTCCGGGAGTAGTGGACGGAGCGAAAACCATATCAGCGGGCCATGCTGCCGCCCGGTCCATCCGGGAAGGAGGTGTGGCCGACGTTTTTAACGATTTTTAATGACAGGTAATAGGTGCTGAAAAACTGATAAAGATTGACAAAAGGAGTTGAACACAGTACTATCCGAAAAAATTCTGGATTATTGGAAACGGAGGATTAGATGGAGAATGCTGGATGGGATGATTTATCTATCGGGAAAAAGATCCATTTGTACCGGATGCACGCAAATCTGAATATCGAAAAGCTGGCAAAGCTTTCCGGTATTTCTCCCTCCTACATAAGCAAAGTCGAATGTGATAAGTCGATTCCTTCTATCGATGTTCTGGAGAGCTTAAGCACGGCTCTTAAAAGTACCGCTTCCAAGCTGCTGGCCCATCCTCCTTTTTCTCCTTCTATAGCAACACCCGATTCCGGCAGGCCCCTGAATAAGCAAAGACTGGTACCGATTGTTGTTCGTAAAAATGAACGGAAAAAAATCCGTCCTCCTAAAACAAATGTGGATTATGAACTCCTTACACCGGACCTGCAGCGGGACCTGGAATTTGTCATTGTCGTTCATCCCCCGAAAGAAAAAACAGAGCCCTTCAGCCACGTTGGGGAGGAAAGCATGCTGTGCATGTCCGGTTCCATCGGTGTCGTGATAGGCGAAGATACGTTTATCCTCGGGGAAGGGGATACCCTCTCTTTCGATTGCTCAGTGCCGCATTATGTAATAAATGATTCCGAAGAGGATGCTACACTCATCATTGCAAGTACTCCCGCCAGTTTCTAAGACCATAAACAGATCTCATACGTTCTGAAAAATATTCTTTTAGGAATATTTTTAAATATATAAGAACAATATCAGAATATTAGAGTTGACAAATAACTTAAATGATATATAATATGCAGATAGTGTATGAAATATATATCTAGTGCATGTTCCTGTCCGACATTTCAAATAATAACAGTTTTTAGAATAGTAATTGATACATAAGGTAGATGTTGTGGTTGTCAGGACGTTACGGAAGAGAAATAATTATGTCGTTACGGTAATTTCGGTCCTTATAGTATTCGTGGCTCTATTGACGGTGTGGCCGTTTATATTCAATTTCACCCTCTCATTTGTGAAAACAGATCTTTTGACCCAATTCAAGTTTGTTGGACTGCGGAATTACAGGTATCTTGTTAAAGATCCTATCTTTTTTAAGGCCTTATGGCACAATGCGTTCTACGGTGTTGTGATGGTTTCTGTGGGAATTATTTCTTCCCTTTTTATTGCTTCATTGATTTACAAGACAAAAGGAATTGCTAAGAAAATATACACAGCTGTTTACTTCGTTCCTGTTGTCACCTCCATGGTCGCGGTAACGCTGATATGGAATCTTCTTTACTTCCCGAATGTCGGCGCTTTTGCCGCTATTCTTTCAAAATTTTTCGGGATCGAAACAGTCCGGTTTCTGGCTGACCCTAAAATTGCACTGCTATGCATCATCATCATGGATATATGGAAAGATACCGGTATCCGGACTGTCATACTCCTTGCAGGGATGGAAGAAATACCTCATTCATTATTTGAAGCATCGAAAATGGACGGCACATCATCGGTACGGCAGTTTTTCTCCATAACGCTGCCCCTCTTAAGGCCGCAGGTTGTTTTTCTTTTAGCCATATATTCAATTAACGCATTACGGGTGTTTACGCAAGTATACATGATGACCGGCAACCCTCCCGGCGGGCCGGCCAACTCAACAAAAACATTGGCAATTCATATGTACCAGGAGGCATTCTATTCACTCAGGTTCGGCTATGGAACAACGCTGTTGATGGTATTGTTTTTGCTGCTGTTTGGTCTTGTATTCCTTCAGATTCGCTCGTTTAAAACACGCTGGGAATACTAACGGACACGGTTGTGACGGGAGAAGGCAAGAAGTCATGAGGATACAGAAAAAATTAATAATCCTGAGAAAAGCTCTTTTACATATTGTTCTTGTAGCCGGCGGTCTTTTGATGATTTTTCCCTTCGTATGGATGATCTTTGCATCATTCAAACCATCTTTGGAAGTTATCAGTGTAGAGTTTCGGCTGCTGCCGGAGACCTGGACTCTTGCCAATTATAAACAGGTTTTTGATGAACTGCCTATGGCAAGGAGCTATCTCAACAGCCTCATTGTATCCTCATCGATAACATTGATTGTCCTTTATTTGTCGGCTGCTGCGGGATATCTCTTTTCAAAACTGTATTTCCGCGGCAGGGACCTTCTCTTCTTTCTCGTTCTCGGCAGCCTGATGTTCCCCCCCCAGATAAGTGTTATCGCCCTTTATTTTTTCGTATCAAAGATATCCCTTGGGAATACCTATATGGGGCTGATCCTCCCATTCTCTATGTCCGCTTTTGGTATTTTTCTCATGCGCCAGTTTATCCGGGGAATTCCCAGTTCATTGATGGACGCCGCGAAAATAGACGGCGCAACTGATTTCCAGATATACAGACGGATAATACTTCCTCTAACGCGGTCGACTTTTGCGGTATTGGGAATATTAACCTTCATATGGAGCTGGGACGAATTTCTCTGGCCCCTTATTATTATCAACCAAAATGAGATGAAAACGCTGCCGGTTCTGCTTGGTCATTTTACACAAGCATAGGCAAGGTTCCCGGGACCCTCGATGGCTGCAAGCACCCTGGTAATACTTCCGGTTCTTATCGTATACGCATTTTTCCAAAAGTATTTTGTAAAGGGGATGAGCATGACGGGAATGAAAGGATAGCACAGAATACTTAAAAGGAGGTGAGGCTTAAGAGATAACAGGAAAATTCTGATCCATTAATATCATCCGTAAAATAGAAAAAAGTCAGAATCAGATTTCACAAAACTGTAAAAGGAGATGAATATGAAAAATCGAATACGTATCATCGCAATCCTCATGCTGGTACTCGGGCTGTCAATTGCCTGGGCCGGAGGGGAGAAGGAAACGGAGCAGGCGCCGGGTTCTGCTCCTGAAGGAATACAAGTTCCTGCCGGTGAAGTCGAACTCGACATGTGGTTTCAGGACTGGTCCGGCGGGGTGAAGTGGCATCAGGAATTTATCGGTGTCTTTATGAAAAAATATCCGAACATCAAGATCAACCTTATCCCGATTCCATTTGAGGAACTGAATACTAAACTCATTCCGTCCATCGCCCAGGGGAATGAAGCGGACATCATGTATGGGTACTCAGACTGGATCGAAAACCTGGACGTTTCCAAGCTCTTCCTCCGCCTTTCTCCCGACCTTTACACAATGGAAGCTTTTAAACAGGCGGTCAGTCCTGCTTCTTTGAAGCCGGGAACAGGAAAGGACGGGGAGCTCTATGTTTTTTCTCAACTTACCGGGGGGAACGGTTTCGGCTTTTGTATACATACCGATCTTTTTAAGGAAGCAGGAATCGATCCTGCATCTGTAAAAACCTGGGATGATTTGAAAAAGGCTGCAAAAGCCCTCACGGTGTACAACGATGATGGGTCGATACAGAGAAGCGGTATTTTGCTCAACCAGCCTATCGGTGTAGCGAACGTGTTTTTTGACCTGATTGTCGCCCAGGGTGCTCGTGACAAGCTGTACAACCGGGAAACCGGTGAGTGGAACTTCAATATTCCTGAAGCAAAACGGGCAATGGAGTTACTCTATTCTTTTGTTGATGACAAAACTATGGATGTACATGTGGGAGATGTTTTTACAGCTTTTCCGAACAAACTGGGTGCGATGATTGTAGGCGGTCCATGGACTGTCGGTTCTTTTGGCACCGATTATCCGGAACTTGACCTGGATTACCTCGTTATACCCGAGTTCCAGGGGAATAAGAGGGTTGTTTCCCAGATACAATGGGCATCCTTTATGCTGTCGAAACGGCTCAAGGGCGATAAGAAAAACGCGGCTATGCTCTTCCTTAAAGAAATGATTGAGAATCCGGAATACTTTAATATTCCTTATGAAAACGGATACTGGTTCGGCGTCAGTGCCAACAAAGATTATCTTGCATATGCAAAGAACCTGCTGGATGAAGGAACGGCTTCAAAAAATATTGAGATTGCTCACCGGGTAGGAACATCATATCTAGCGGCTATCGATACACTGGATTTCCGTGTTGTTGCAACCGATCTGTTGAGAAATATTATAACTCCGGAAATGCAGAAAGTATGGTTAGGCGACCAGACGATAGATGGAATGCTTGCCTATTTGACAAAATACGTTACAAATAAAGAACAAGAGGCAATGGATTGATAGGTTAACGGGCAATAATCCCGGCAGCAGTTCAACTTATGCAATTGCTGCCGGGAAAAAACTTTGGTGATTATGGAAAACAAATAATGGCAGCTACGGAACGGCAAAAGCGATTACTGAAATCAACCTTTATCGATTTTAAACAGACCTCCGAAGTTATCAGGGATTCCCTTATCTTTGAAAAAGCGAAGGGCTTGTATTGCTGGGATACGGATGGAAAACGGTATTTTGATGCTATAGGAGGCATCTTTGCAGCCGTTCTCGGCCACCGGCACCCTAGGGTAATAGAAGCAATGAAACGGCAGATGGAGAAGATGACTCTTGCGCCTCCACTGCATGGAATTGGGGATATAACCCTGGACCTTATCGAAAAACTCGGAGAAGTTTCTCCGGGAAACCTTGATTTTGTAAAAAGCTTCAGCGGCGGTTCGGAGTCGATTGAAGCGGCAATGAAGTTTGCCCGGCAGTACTTCAAGCAAACGGGCCAACCTGGGAAATATAAATTCATAAGCCTGTATTTAAGTTATCATGGCGGCACCTTCGCAGCCATGTCGGCTACAGGAAGCGGAAAGCGGAAAACGAAATTCGAACCCCACATGGCCGGGTTCCTGAAGGTCGTTTCTCCTATACAGTACAGGGACCGGTTTTCTTCATGGGAAGAGACAAATCGGTTCTGCGCCCGCATGTTCGAAGATGTGATAATAAACGAAGGGCCGGAAACAGTAGCTGGCATCATCATTGAGCCGATCTGTAACACCGCAGGTATTGTTGCCCCTACACACGAATACCTGCAGATTCTCCGGGATACCTGCAACCGGTATAATGTTATGCTCATCTTTGATGAAGTCCTTACGGGTTTCGCGAAAACAGGCAGTATGTTCGCGGCACAAACATATGGTATCACTCCGGACATCATCTGTTCCGGGAAGGGATTGTCCAGCGGAGCGCTTCCAATGGGAGCTATGATCGCCAGGGAAGATATGGCAGATGCTTTCTATGGCGCCGTTGAAGATGATGTTCAATTTGCCCATGGCCATACTTATGCTGGCAACCCTCTTGCAAGCGCAGTCGGCCTGGCTGTTATCGAGGAAATAATTGAAAACAAGTTATGTGAAAAGGCAGAGAAGTTAGGGAGCTACCTGGAAGCGAAGCTGGAAGGGCTAAAAAAGTACGGTGTTATCCGGGAGGTGAGGGGAAAAGGAATTCTCAGGGGTATTGAGTTTGTAAGAGATGAAAAAACCATGGAGCCTTTTCCCCGGGATAATAAACTGGGTACGGCCTTGAAACGGACTTCCCTGAAACACGGAATTATCCTGCGAATCGATCCGGACTGGTTTGCAGTAGCCCCGCCGCTGATCGCCGATGAACCGGATATCGATGAGATGGTAGACCTGATCGAAAAAAGTCTTAGAGAGGCATTAATGATTACGGGTCAGACATGATCTTTTATCCGAACCCGATGATGTCCCGGGAGAATGCCGAATTATTTATGAATGAATGGCAAAGAAGAGGGAATTATCCCATTGATTGAAGGATAGGTATGGCAGAGCGGTTCGATATCCTGATAAGCGGTATAAACATTATCGACGGTACGGGAAACCCCGGGTTTACCGGCGATATCGGAATAAAAGATGAAAAAATAGCCGGCGTCGGTCGCATCACCGGGGAAGCTGAAAAAATCCTGGATGGCCGTGGGTTGACTGCGTGTCCCGGCTTTATCGATTCCCACAGTCACGCCGATCTGTCCATCCTGGACAATCCCCTGGCGGAAAACCTCATCATTCAGGGGATTACGACTTTCGTGGGCGGGCACTGCGGCATAAGCCTGGCACCCATTAAGGAACCAAGCTACTTCGAGGACTTGAAAAAAACATGGGGACTGGATATCGAACCTGTGTGGCGGTCATTCGGCGGCTGGATGAAGGCAGTAGAACAGGAAGGAATATGTCCGAATTATATTCCCCTGGTGGGACACAACGCGATACGGGGAGCCGTCCTGGGGGACCGGAATAAAAGGGCAGCCGTTGACAAAGAAATACACGAAATGAATGTATTGGTGCAAGAGGCCATGGATAACGGTGCATTCGGCATTTCCATGGGCCTGGATGCAAACAGTCCCGGTCATTTTGCAGACAGAAAGGAGCTCCTCAACCTTTTGAAAACGGTAAAACAGTATGATGGTCTGTTTTCTCCCCATACACGTCACCACCAGAACCAGTGGCCTTCGGATTCCATCACGGAAAATGCGTACGGTTTATACCAGGGGCCGAAAGGTGAAGTGTTCACCGGCAGGTACCATGGACTTCTCGAGGCAGCCGAGCTTGCCCGGCAGGCGGATAATATCAGGCTGCTCATTGCACACCTGACACCGGCGTATTCCATTCCCCAGCCTCACCCGCCGTTTCTCGACGAAGCCCTTGCCCGGGCGACCCTTTCGGAGGTCATCGACAAACCTTCCTCCGAAGGGCTCGAAATCTATTTCAATGTTATTCCCTGCGAGTACAGCATCGGAAGCATGGTCCCGGTAATAGCTTCATTTTTTAATAAAAACCTGTCCCTTCCGGAGTGGCTCCTATCTGTCGGAAAAGAAGAATTTATTCATAATTTAAAGGACAGCGAATTTGCCCTGAAGGTAAAAGATTTCGTCTATTCGGGTAAGTTCAAGTTCGGCATGATCAATCCTGTTACCGATCCGTACTGGATGGATTGTTACCGGATCCTTACCTGCACAAACCGTGATGTAGTCGGCAAGACGATAGGCGAAATCGCCCGGGGAAGAGGGAGGGGGGATATGGTAAAGACTGTCTACGACGACTCGTTATCGATAGTCTTTGAACTGCTCATCGAGGACCCGGAAGCAACCTGGGCTTTGATTCGGGATAAACGTGAGTATAGGGTGTTGTCAACATTTCTGAAGCATCCTCATGCCATCCCCATGACGGATGTCCATGCCCTGCCCGGGGATCCCGGAACCGGAAAAGGCATCTTCGGATACGGGATCTCACCGGCGGCGTATGCCATGTTCCCCAATTTTCTGGCGGAGTTCGTTAAGAATAAAAAAACGCTTTCCCTCGAAGAAGCCGTAAAGAAAGTAACCTCCCTGCCTGCTAGGGAAGTCCTGGGAATAAAAGACCGGGGGCTTCTTAAAACGGAACAGTTCGCGGATATCGTGATCCTGGACATCGATGGCATTCAGGAGTGCAGTTCCTTCCTGGAACCCGGGAGAGCTCCAGGCGGGGTCCGGTATGTCCTGGTGAACGGAGAGATCGCGTACGAAAAGGGGAAGCATACAGGGGTAAGGGCGGGCAAAGTCCTGAGGATGGGATAAGTGTATTTAAGTGTTCTTCCGGTTTCCTATTTCAGTTCAATCGTGTCAGGGAAGAAATCCATTCGGGACTGGGCAGAAGAAGGTGCCGCGTTAGAACTGGATGCTATCGATATCAGCGTGTTATTTCTGAAGGAGAGGGACCGGTCATCCCTCCTCGCATTCAGGCGTGATGTAGAAAGCGCAGGCATATCGATCTGCGGGGCGTCCACATATCCCGATTTTACCCACCCGGATCCTGATGAACGAAAGAGACAGACGGAACAGTTTCGCCGGGATCTGGAAGCCTTACGCGAAGTGGGGACGAGGATTGTGCGTATTACCGCGGGCCAGGGCCATCCGGGTATGACGAGAAAAGAGGGGGTGTCCCGCGCCCTAGAGGGGATCCTGGGTTCCGTGGATAAGGCGGAAAACTTAAGTTTGCAGCTTGTTTTTGAAAACCATGCACAACCGGGAGTATGGGAATTTCCGGATTTCGATTTCCCCACGGATATTTTCCTGGAACTGGCGGACCGGCTTAAGGACACACCGGTCAACATCCAGTTCGACACCGCTAACCCTATTGCATACGGTGATGATCCTTTCAATGTGCTGGGACCTGTTATCCGCCGGGTTGCAGTAGTGCATGCGTCGGACACGAAGGAGAAGGGCAGGCTCGTTCCATCGGTAATCGGAAAGGGGCTGGTCCCTTTTCCCGCCCTTTTCCGGCGTCTTAAGGAAAGCGGGTATGATGGATGGATAAGTATAGAAGAAGCCAGCGGGACAGGGCCTGCCGGTGTGAAAGCCGCGGTGGAATTCATACGCACATGCTGGGAAAGTATCCCCTGAAACAGGAACCCGATATGTATGGATATATGGACAGGATATTACGCGTTAATCTTTCTCATAAAAAGGTGAGGGAAGAACCTCTCAATCCGGAATGGGCAGGAGTTTTTCTGGGCGGATCCGGGTATGCCATCCGCATGGCGTTTGAGGAGATTGAACCGGGTATTGATCCCCTTGGTCCCGCTTCAAAACTGATCTTTATGACGGGTCCTCTGACCGGAACTGTTCTGGGAACCACCGGCAGGTTCGAACTGGTATTCAAATCCCCCCTTACCGGATTACTGTGCGATTCCAGTTCAAGCGGTTTTTTTGGAGCTGAGCTCAAAATGGCCGGCTACGACGGTTTGGTTATTGAAGGTGAAAGCGATGAACCTGTTTACCTGTGGATCAACGATGGTACCGTCGAGGTACGGGATGCAGTTCATCTGTGGGGTATGGATGCGCTGAATACCCAGAAAAAATTACTGGAAGAACTGGGTGATCCGAAAGCGCGCGTTCTGGCCGTCGGGGAAGCGGCGGAAAACGGGGTTCTGTACTCGTGTGCCATCAACGATGCGGGGCGCGCTCCGGGGCGTGGTGGGAGTGGTGCCATATTCGGGAAAAAGAAACTGAAAGCTATTGTGGTACGGGGTTCAAAGAAGGTTAAGCTGGCGCATCCGAAGGAGTATACAAAAGCTGCTGTCTTCATGAATAAGACCAACGCAACCCATCCGGTTATGAAAGGGGTAAAGGACGTCGGCACTTCCGGCGATCTTGATGGCCTTTGGGCATTGGGAGACGTTCCCGTTAAAAACTGGTCGAAAGGATCCTATGAGGAGATATGCACAAACCTGGGCGGTGCGCGAATGCGGGATACAATCCTGGTCCGCCATTCCTCTTGCTACAGGTGTACGATTAACTGCTGCAGGTGGGTAAAGGTGGATGATGACCCCTACCGGATGGACGGTCCGGGCCCGGAATATGAAACCCTGGCGGCATTGGGGTCCCTTTGCATGGTGGATGATCAGAAAGCCGTTGCGTACGCCAACGATTTGTGCAACAGGTACGGAATCGATACCATCTCATGCGGAGGATCCATCGCTTTTGCTATGGAGTGTTATGAAAAGCAGCTTATAACGAAAGATGACACTGACGGGGTCGAACTCACCTGGGGTAATAAAGATGCTGTTCTTGCCATGATTCATAAAATCGGGAAGGGAGAAGGTTTCGGCAAGATTCTTGGAACAGGCATCCGAAACATGGCCGAGGGTATGAATGGAAAAGCGGATGAGTTTGCAATGCATGTGAAAGGGATGGAGCTCCCCATGCACGATCCCAGGTGTTTTTTTGCCTGGGCGGGAACCTATGCTTCCGGTCCCCGGGGAGCATGCCACCTCCATGGACTGTCTCTCTGGTACGAGTTAGGACCGGACCCGTTACCTGAATGGGGACTTTCCGGGGAATACCCGCGGCAGAGTGATGAAGCGAAAGGGAAGGTGGTACGGGTCGGTCAGAGCTTTGCCCATGTGGTTAACTCTTCTGTAGTGTGTTACTTCTCCATGATTGTGCATAAGCCTCATCATCTGGCGGAACTCCTTTCGTACGCTGTTGGGCGAAAAATTTCGGTAGAGGACCTGCTTGCCTTGGGGGACAGGATACACATAACTCATCACGCATACAATTATCTGTGCGGCAACAGAAGAGAAGATGAGCGACTCCCAGAGCGGGTACTCACCCCTCTTCCGGACGGCGGTACCGAAGGCCGGGTCCCTGACCCCGATAAACAGTTGGAGGAATTGTACGAACTACGGGGCCTTCACGCGGATGGGAAACCATCCAGAAAAATTCTGCGGACTCTGGAGTTGAAAGATATTGAAAAGAAATTGTATTAAATAAGACTATTCCGTATTGTACTGCGGAATAGTCTTGACTATTCCGCAGTATGGTGCATAATGGTACACGATGACTAAAAAGCTGGAACGAATTTATTCAACTGTTTTTGCGGAACATATTTCAAAACACAGGCAGATGGTGTTTGTCCCGGGGCCGCGCCAGGTTGGAAAAACAACAACTTGCCGTGAAATTGCGGATGTTTATCTCGACTGGGACAATGAAGATCATCGTGAGATCATTTTACAAGGACCCGGCGCTATTTTTAACTATGCAGAGTTGTCTATGTTGTCCAGGCAGCCCAGAGTACTGGTATTTGATGAGCTTCATAAGTACAGCCGCTGGAAACAATTGCTGAAAGGATTCTACGATACTTATCCCGACGTGGCACGCATTATCGTAACGGGGTCTTCCAGGCTGGATGTTTATCGCCGCGGCGGTGACAGTCTTATGGGGCGCTATTTTCTCTACCATATGCATCCCTTAAGTGTTGGAGAATTGGTTAAGAACCCATTATCAATTGATCTGCTGCATGAACCGAAAGAGACGGATGAACGGAACTGGGGTTCATTATGGACCTTTGGAGGATTTCCTGAACCCTTTATAAACCATGATGAGCAATTCAGCAGACGATGGAATGAGTTGCGCCGCAAACAGTTGTTTCGGGAGGATGTAAGGGACCTGACCCGCATTCAGGAATTAGGACAACTCGAAACTTTGGGAAGGGTGTTAGGTGAACGATCCGGCGGACAGATCGTGTACGCAAATCTATCGCGGATGATACGGGTCTCGGAGAATACAGTCCGGAATTGGATTGAGACGCTCTGTTCTCTTCATTACGGTTTTCTCGTTCGGCCCTGGTACAGAAACATAGACAAAGCCTTAAGAAAAGAGCCCAAATGGTTTTTAAGAGACTGGTCGGGAATACACGATCCGGGAAGTAAAGGAGAGACCTATATCGCCTGTCATCTACTGAAAGCTGTAGAGGGGTGGACAGACCTGGGATTTGGAACCTTTGAATTAAGGTATGTTCGGGATAAACAAAAACGTGAAGTGGATTTCCTCATTATCCGGGACGACGAGCCATGGATTCTTATTGAAGTGAAACAGGCGGAAACGAAACTGTCTCCCCTGCTCGGTTACTTTCAGAGACAATGTAAGTGTGCCCATGCACTTCAGGTGGTAATCGATCTTCCATTCGTCAAAAAGAGCTGCTTCGAAAAACAGGGGCCTCAGGTCGTTCCCGCCCGGACGCTGCTGTCTCAGCTGATGTGATGAAGAAAGGCCGGGGATTATCCAGCCGGAGATGTCCCCGGCGGAGCTATACCCCGGCCCTGTGTTTTTCACAACGGCAATTACATTTATCGCCCTTTATCGCTCCGCTGTTCCGGCGTAAACCCGGATCATCATTATTTCTTCCGGTTTTCCGGCCGTAATGACCGTACGGCGGCTCCTGCCCGCCACATCTCCGACTCGCGCATCTCTTTCAGTTCCGCGCCCAGGGTATCCTGGTAATCCCGGGAGCTCAAGGAGTCGATGACTCTCTTGGTTTCCTTACCATCCTTCACACTTTTATAAAGCTCTTCGAATACCGGGTCCACGGCTTTCCGGAACTTGTGCCGCCAGTCAAGAGCGCCCCGCTGAGCGGTTGCGCTGCAGTTGGAGTACATCCAGTCCATACCGTTTTCGCCTACCAGGCGGATAAGGCTCTGGGTAAGCTCCTCCACGGTTTCATTGAAGGCTTCACTTGGGGAGTGGCCGTTCTTCCGGAGCACGTTGTACTGGGATTCCATTACTCCCGCGAGACATCCCATGAGTACCCCCCGTTCCCCGGTCAGGTCGCTGTACACTTCCTGTTCGAAGGTGGTAGGGAAGAGGTAACCGGAACCTATGGCGATTCCAACGGCGAGGGTGCGCTCTTTCGCACGCCCGGTAAAATCCTGGAACACGGCGTAGCTGGAATTGATGCCGCTCCCGTCGAGGAAGTTCTGCCGTACGCTCGCGCCGGAACCTTTAGGGGCCACCAGGATTACGTCCACGTTCTCCGGCGGTATCACCGTGGTCTGGTCCTTGTACACGATGGAAAAACCATGGGAAAAGTAGAGGGCGTCTCCCTCCTTCAGATGGGGCTTGATGGAAGGCCACACGGTCCGCTGGCCTGCGTCGGAAATCAGGTACTGGATGATGGTCCCCTTTTCCACTGCTTCCTCTATGGATAGGAGGGTTTCCCCTGGTACCCAGCCGTCCTGTACAGCCCGGTCCCAGTCCCTCTTGAATTTCTTGGACTGTCCGATAATAACGGTGAACCCGTTGTCCTTCATGTTAAGTGCCTGGGCAGGTCCCTGGACCCCGTAGCCGATAACGACGATAATTTCATCCTTCAGCACTTCCCGTGCCTTTTCCAGGGTAAATTCCTCCCGTGTTACAATATCTTCGACGACTCCGCCGAAATCAATTTTTGCCATGTCTTTCTCCTTGATAAATAGTGGTTTACCGGATTTCAAGTGTGCAATGATTCGCCTTCTATGTATACTACATTTTTATAGCTTTATAAAGTGTTTTATTTGCTATACAATATTGCAGAATTTGCAATATTCGAGGTACCCTGTGGATCAATATTCGCTGAAGATGTTCCTGGAACTGGCGGACTCCCTCCATTTCGGCAGGACCAGCAGAAAGTGCAATGTAAGTCCTTCGGTTTTGAGCAGGACGATCCAGCGCCTGGAAGAGGAGGTGGGAGAAACGCTTTTCCACAGAGACAACCGTTCGGTTGCCATAACGCCTGCGGGAATAAAGTACAGGGAGTACGCCCAGGATGTGATGGACAGCTGGGAAGAGCTTAGGAAAGATTTAAACGCAGACCGGGAAACGCTTCGGGGAGATATAAGCATGTACTGTTCCGTTACCGCCTGCTACAGTATCCTCCCGGGTATCCTTACCCGGTTCCGGAAGGAATATCCTGAAATCCACATCAAGCTTCAGACAGGAGCCGCTGCAGACGCGCTTAAAAAAGTGGTGGACAGCGAGGTGGATGTAGCCGTCACGGCCCTTCCGGAAACACTTCCCGGGAATATTGAGTTTCTTCGTATCACGACGACACCGCTCCTCTTCATCTCGCCGGCAACGGAGTGTGAGGTAAAACGGATGGTATCCGAGGAGCCCCTGGACCTGGATAATGTACCCATGATTTTCGCCGACCAGGATCTTGCCAGGCAACGGGCGGACGGATGGTTCCGCCGGCAGGGAATGAAACCGAACATCTACGCCCAGGTTTCCGGAAACGAGGCTATCCTTGCTATGGTGCGGGTAGGGTGCGGTGTGGGCATCGTGCCGGGACTGGTGCTGGAAGAGAGTCCTGTCAGCGCGGATGTGGAGATCCTGCCGGTCAAGCCGGAACTGGAATCCTATATCGTCGGGATTGCCACTCAGAAGAGGCGGCTCGGTTCCCCCTTTGTCCGGGCGTTCTGGAAAGTGGCGGAAGCGAATTCTTGACAAAATCCTGCCCCTGTGGTAGCAATGAGCTCTATATAAGGATCAATAGAGGCGCGGTTTTCAAGAGTACCGGCAGGGAGGAACAGGGGTTCCGTGGAAGTGCCGGGAAAGGGGCAAGCCGCCGAAGCTGACCGGATACCCGGTCCTGTTAGCTGGTCGCCGGGGCTAAATCCCCGGGACTGTCACGGTGCTGTGGAGCGCTATTGATCTCCTTCCTGCATTTTGGAAGCAGATCACACCTTTACTATCCCGACAGGTCCTTATTATTTTTTTACGTGCAGGAGGCAGCAGAATGGCAAAGGTAGGTTTTATCGGCTGGCGGGGTATGGTCGGCTCTGTACTCATGGAAAGGATGCTTGGGGAGAACGATTTCGGCAGCTTCGAAGCATCGTTTTTCTCCACGTCCCAGGCGGGGCGGAAGGGTCCGGCCCTGGGCTTCGATACCGGCACCCTTAAGGATGCACATGCTGTTTCCATTCTATCTAAACAGGACATCCTTGTAACCTGCCAGGGTGGTGACTATACAAAGGAAGTGTATAAAAAACTGCGGGACACCGGCTGGAGAGGATACTGGATAGACGCTGCTTCCACGCTCCGCATGGAAGATTCCAGCATTATCGCATTGGACCCGGTCAACCGGGACGTCATCGGCCGTGCCCTCTCTTCCGGGATAAAAGATTATATCGGCGGAAACTGTACGGTGTCCCTCATGCTCATGGGAGTCGGAGGGCTTTTCAACGCCGGCCTGGTGGAATGGGTGACTTCCATGACGTACCAGGCCGCTTCCGGTGCGGGCGCGAAGAACATGCGGGAAATGCTTTCCCAGATGGGCGTGCTTGAAGGATCGGTACACGATCTGCTGGCGGATCCCGCATCAGCAATACTCGATATCGACAAAGATGTAACAGCCGCTCTTCGTGGTTCCGATATACCCGTGGACAATTTCCAGGTGCCCCTCGCGGGAAGCCTCATCCCCTGGATAGACCGTGCCGTGGAAGGGGGGCAGTCCAGGGAAGAGTGGAAGGGGTATGCTGAGACGAATAAAATTCTCGGCTCGAAGGTGCCGATTCCTGTTGACGGGCTCTGTGTCCGCATCGGTACCATGCGGTGCCACGCCCAGGGACTGACCATCAAACTCAATAAGAATGTCCCGGTAGATGAGATTGAAAGTATTATCGGTGACGCGAACCCATGGGTGGAAGTAGTACCGAATACGAAAGAGGCTTCGATTGAACGGCTTACACCGACTGCCGTTTCCGGAACCCTCGGTATTCCCGTTGGAAGGATCCACAAGATGAACTTAGGTGAAGAATACCTTACCTGTTTTACCGTAGGTGATCAGCTCCTCTGGGGTGCGGCGGAACCGATCCGAAGAATCCTGAATATTGTTCTGGAGCATATTGGCTGATATGATGAAAGGGTGATAAACATGAAGGCCGTGGATTGCATCATACGGAACGCCCGGGTTGCCGGAACAGGAAACGTTCGGGATATCGAGATTACAGACGGCATCATCAGCTCAATAACCGAATCGTCACAAGCCGGGGCAAAAGACATTATCGATGCTGAGAAACGGCTCGTGTGCCCTCCCTTCGTGGATCCCCATCTCCACCTGGATGCTGCCCTTACCGTTGGAAATCCGGACTTCAACCGGTCCGGCACTCTACAGGAAGGTATCCGGCTCTGGGGGGAATATAAGAAAAACCTCTCTATAGAAGATATCAAGTCCAGGGCATACCGTGCGATCACCTGGATGGTGTCTCAGGGGACCACTTTTGTCCGGAGCCATGTGGATGTGTCCGAACCGGCCCTGACCGGTGTAAAAGCTCTTACAGAACTTAAGAGCGAGTTGAAAGGGATCGTCGATATCCAGCTGGTGGCGTTCCCCCAGGACGGCATCTTCACCTTTCCGGAAGGGAAAGCGCTGCTGGAGAAAAGCCTGGCCATGGGGATCGATGTTGTCGGCGGAATTCCTCATAACGAACTAACCCGGGAAGACGGAATTAAGGATGTGGAACTGGTGTTCGCTTTGGCTGAAGAGAGGGACCTTCTTATCGATATCCACTGCGATGAAACCGACGACGACCAGAGCAGGTTCCTGGAAACGGTGGCTGCTCTGACTATCAAGAAAGGGATGGAAGGACGGGTAACCGCCAGTCATACCACGGCTATGCACTCATACAACAATGCCTATACGATCAAGCTTATCGGCAATCTTGCAAGAGCTGGTATGCATATCATTGTAAACCCATTCGACAACTCCATTCTCCAGGCCAGGGGGGATAGTTATCCGAAACGGCGGGGAATTACCCGGGTGGATGAGCTCCTTGCAGGCGGGGTGAATATCGCTGTGGGCCACGATTCCATCCTGGATCCCTGGTATCCCTTAGGACGGGGTAATATGCTGCATGCCCTCAACCTCCTCATCCATATAGCCCAGCTTGCGGGTTACGATGAACTCGTGTCCGCGATCGATCTTATTACCGGAAGGGCTGCCCTGCTGCTCAACATACAGGACCGGTACGGGATCGAGGAGGGGAAACCCGCAGACCTCATTATCCTGGATGCTGCGGATGAGTTCGAAGCTGTTCGTCTCATGCCGGAATGCCTGTACGTAATGCGGAGCGGAAAGGTGATTGCCAGGACCGAACCCTCCTATAGCACCGTGGAGTTGAGCAGGGGCCGGGAAGTAGTGGACCTGAACTTTCATTCGTGATTGCTTGTACCGGTGCAGGACGGATTCATCCAGGGAGAGCCTGGTTTTTATGGCCGTTGTTTCTTCTCCGCTTTTTCCCCGTATATCGTAACGATCTTGTTCGGTTCCAGTTCCTCCACGTAGATTGCCTGGTACCGGCCGGAGTGCTCAGCCCTTTCGTTGTCCGGCTGGTAACGTCCGGAAAAGAAATAGAATATATCGTCTAAGTCATCCTGGTGGTCGGTCAGGCAGAACCGGTAATAACAGTCGTACTTTTCCAGTACCCCCCGCCGTTTCGGGTCCATTTCTATTTCCGGGTCGGTAAGGCGCCGGATCCTGTGGCGCAACCCCCCGATCCACACTTTTCCCAGGAAGAAGAGGTTGAGTTTTTCCTTTTCATCCATGTAATACAGTTCAAAAAGACCGGCCATGGCAGGTACACTTCGTATGATCTCGTATTTGTCGGATTTTTTAAGGGGAGACCAGCGTACCGTGTAATAGGCAAAACCGCTGTCCACCTCTTTTAATAAACTTGGATCTATAGGCATCATACCAGGACAGCATATGCAATCTATGTATACGATGCAATACTTTGTATCACCCCCTTTAAAGGAGCGGGAAAAAAGCCGAAAATGATAAGGTATGACAACTTTGTCCCGCGAGATGGTTATGAGAAGTAACCCGGAAACTCCCATATTTGAAGGCTGGAGAAGTCTCTACCATGTTAAAAGCGACAGGATGATTAATATTAAGGTTATCCCTGCAGGTGAGAACGGCTTCCTCTATGTGGACCAGGAATGTAATTTCTATCCTCATGAAGATTTTTATCACTGGAAAAGTACAGAATAGAGTTGTCCGTTTCCTGTATGATCCGGAACACTTCCTGTTTCAGAAAAAAACATTTGACAGATGGTAAAAGCTGTGGTAACGTTCCCGTAAGCGATACCGGTAACGTTACCGGTATCGTTACCATACAGTGGTGAGGATACTCATGCCCTCCATCAAAGATGTTGCGAAACATGCCGTCTGCTCCACTTCGACCGTGTCCAGGGTGATCAACAACCGGGACGCAGTAGATCCGGAGACGAAAAAACGGGTACTCCAGGCTATTGAGAATCTTGGGTATAAACCCAATCTTATTGCCCAGGGACTTCGGGTAAAACGCGGTAATCTTATCGGACTGGTTGTTCCCAGCGGTACGGAACATGCTTTCGGTGCCATTATCAAATACGGATTGGATCAGGCTCATAAAGAGGGATATAACATCATTGTAGTCAACTCTAATGAAGATCCGGCCCTGGAAGAAAGTTATATCAGCGATCTGTTACGACGAAATATCAATGGAATAATATTTTCAAGGGTTTCAGATGAAAGCAGAATCATGCCTAAGATCTTGAATAAAAATATCCCGATTGTTGTTATCGACCGCGCTTTTGAAAATGAAAAAGTTCCTCATGTGGTTCTCGATAATTACAAGGCCGGCTATCTTGCGGGTGAATACCTGTCAGGGTTAGGTCATAAAAAGATTGCTTGTGTTACAGGGCCGATGAAAATCACATTGTGTCGCGAGAGGCTTCATGGCTTTCAGGACGCTCTCCGGGAAAAAGGAATCAACCTTGCAGAACAGTCTTTGTTTGAAGGTGATTTTTCTTTCACAGCGGGAATGAGAGCGGTAGAAAAACTCTATTCACAACGGGACTGTGATTTTACCGCAGTCTATGCAATGAACGATCTGATGGCATTGGGAGTACTTAAAAAAGTGATAGGAAAAGGAAGGAGGGTTCCTGATGATGTTTCTGTTCTTGGCATGGATGATCTTGAATTCGGAAACATGGTAACACCTTCGTTGAGTTCTATCCGTTATCCTTTTAAAGAACTGGTCGAAAATGCTATCAAACTGCTTCTCAGGCAGATCAAGGAAGAACGGCTGATAGATGACACAATCGTTCTGGAGCCAGGTTTGACAATCAAGGAATCCACGGGACCTGTTTTGGGTAAGTCAAAGAAGTGATGTAATGGATGGATTTCATGAGTGAACAATACATTCTTGAGGTCAGAAGATTAACGAAAGAGTTTCCCGGGACGATTGCTCTGGATGAAATGGATTTCAATCTAAAAAAAGGTGAAGTGCGTGCAGTGGTCGGCGAGAATGGAGCAGGTAAATCAACGCTTATGAAGATCCTTTCCGGTGCGTATACAAAAACGTCCGGTGAAATTCTGTTTAATGGGGCAGAGGTGGAACTTGGGAATGTGGAAGCATCGCAGGCCCTCGGTATCAGTATGATCTATCAAGAGCTTGAGAATGTAACAAAATTATCCGTCGCAGAAAATGTTTTCCTGGGAAGATTACCGAAAAGCAAGGTTCCCGGATTTGTGGATTTTCCCAGGTTGAACACTAATACAAAAAATCTATTGGAAGAATATAATGTGGATATAGATCCTAAATCCCGGTTGTCGTCATTGTCGGTAGCCCAGCAGCAGTTTGTTGAAATTATTAAGGCGGTTATTGTTAATAATTCCCGGGTAGTCATTATGGATGAGCCAACCTCTTCTCTCACCAAAGAGGAAACCGACAAACTGTTTAAGATTATCGGTGATCTTAAGAAAAACGGAATCAGTATTATCTATATCTCCCACAGGCTTGACGAGGTGACTGATATTGCCGATGCAATCAGCGTTTTCAGGGATGGAAAGAACCAAGGTACTCTGCAGAGGGACGAATTTGAGAAAACCCGGATAATTACCCTTATGGTCGGCCATGAGGTAAAAACGGAAGAAAAGAGGAAGGTTGAGAGAAGGAAGGTCGTTTTCGAAGTTAATAATCTTTCAATCAGAAATAAGATATCTCGCTTCAATATCAAACTGTATGAGGGAGAGATATTGGGCATTGCCGGTCTTATGGGTTCAGGAAAGGATGAACTGGTTAAAAGTATTTTCGGACTGTGGCCGGCGGTATCTAAAGAAATATATTTCGAAGGCAGGTTGGTACATATAAATCATCCGCTTGAGGCGATTAAGCATGGAATAGTCTACTTGCCGGAAGAACGCAAGTTACAGTCCCTTTTCCTCGAATTGAGTGTAAAAGAAAATATAATACCTATCTGGCTTTATGAAAAATTCGATCATTTTGTTTTAGCTAAAAAAGAGGAAGAAGAAATTTCCGAACAGATGGTCCGAAAACTAGATATAAAAACTCCGACAATCCATAATGAAATCGTCGGTTTGTCCGGCGGCAACCAGCAGAAAGCGATTTTTTCCAGGCTTCTCGCAGTTACACCTAAAGTCATGATTCTGAATGACCCTACCCGGGGAGTAGATGTGAAAAGTAAAGAGTCGATTTATGGATTTATCAGGGAGTTGGCGGGGAAGGGAACGTCTATTCTTTTTCTTTCTTCAGAAATACCGGAAATTACTTATCTTGCAAATCGTGTTGTTGTTCTCTCCAAAGGTGACATATGCGGAGAATATACAGATGATGAAGTAACAACAATGAATATTTTAACATCCGTGACAAGGGCATAATGATGGAAGGCACTCAAATAAAAAATAAAGTCCAGATAATGGATTTCATCAGGAAAAGACCGCAACTTGTTATTTTAGCCTCTATGGTCATCATTCTCACGGTTACGACTCCTAAATTTGCTTCCGCAGCAAATATAATAAATATTTTTAAACAAGTCTCTGTTATTTCCATCATATGTTGCGGTATGACCCTTGTCGTAGTGAGTGGTGCTCTTGACTTGTCTGTTGGTTCAGCGCTCTCCCTGTTAACAGTGGTTTCTGCGAATCTCCAGCTGAAAAATGACCTTGCTGCAATCCTGGTCCCTCTTGGTGTTGCAGTCCTTCTCGGACTTTTCAACGGCCTTATTATAACGACATTCAATGTTAACTCTATCATTGTTA
>JAJSAL010000117.1 GCA_024274705.1 Spirochaetota bacterium | reverse complement strand
GAATTGTCCGTCCCGGAACACGGTAATCCTGTCACAAATTTCGAACACCTCTTCCAGTTTGTGGGTGACGTAAAGAATCCCGATCCCCATCTCCTTAAGCCGTTTTATCACGTTGAACAGGGATTTTATTTCTTTCGGGCTTAAAGCGGAGGTAGGTTCATCCATAATGACTACTTTTGCCTCGTGAGAAATGGCCCGGGCTATCTCCACCATCTGCTGCTGGGAAATGGTAAGCCGGCCCAGGGAATCCTTTGGATCTACATCGAGGCCTATGGAATCCAGGAGCCCCCTGGTCCCGTCATACATCTTCTGCCAGTCAATGGTATGGTTATTCTTGAGAGGGAATGATTCGAGAAAAACATTCTCTGCAACCGAAAGGTTCGGAATGAGGGAGAGTTCCTGGAACACCACCTTAATACCGATGCTCAGAGAATCATGGGCGGAATGGAGTTCAATCATTTTTCCTTCGAAATGGACTTCACCCTCGTCCTTCTGATAGATCCCGGCAAGGATCTTGATGAGCGTCGATTTGCCTGCCCCGTTTTCACCGCACAAGGCATGTACTTCCCCTTTGTGCAGGGAAAGATGTACATTGTCCAGGGCTTTTACCCCGGGGAACTCTTTCGATATATTTTTCACTTCTAACAGTATCGTATCCGACATCCGATTCTCCATTCTCAGGTTGTAATAATCCTGGACCGCGCGACTTTACGCTTATTATCGATAAACACCGCGAGGATAATGACGACCCCCGCTATAACGATCTGCCAGTCCTGGTTCATCCTGAGGATGATAATCCCGTTATTTATAATCCTGAGGATGAGTACCCCGATAAGGGTCCCTACCAGTGTTCCTTCCCCGCCTCCCAGGCTGGTGCCTCCCAGAATAACTCCCGCAATAACGGTCAGTTCGAAACCTGTACCGGAGTTGGGCTGTCCCGAGTTCATCCGGGACACAAGGATAATTCCCGCAATGGCGGCAAACATGGAGTTAGCCATAAAGGTAAGAATCTTCAGGCGGTCCACTTTAATACCCGAGATTTGAGCGGCGATGGCATTTCCACCGGTAGCGTAGAGCCGCCGGCCGATAACGGAACGGTTGATAACAAAAAGAAATATGATATAGAGACCCGCCATAACGAGGATCGGAACAGGGAGGATTCCAACGTAGCCGTTCCCGAACATATAAAATGAGTTGAGCTGATGATAGTTCTGAACCGCTGCCAGGGAATACAAGTATACGCCTCCCCGGAGCACCATCATCATGGCTATAGTCCCGATGAGTGAGCTGACCTTCAATTTGGTCCGCACAAGACCGTTGACAAGTCCCACAAGGGCACCCAGACCTACACCGGCGAGAAAACCCAGGAGGAAGTTCCCTGTTTTATTGGTAATATCCATGGTTACAACACCAACGAAAGCTACCAGGGAACCTATAGACAGATCGACTTCCCCGGTAATGAGGAGCATTGTCATACCGATACCGGCGATGATGGCCATGGAGCTGTCCCGGAGAATGTTCAAAATGTTCGTTGTACTGTAAAACTTGGGGGATCCTATGGAAATGATCACGGAGATGATGACCAGGATCAGTACCAGCATGACCTCGTTGAAGAGGATCAGTTTCGTGCCCAGTGATTGCCTTTCAAGTTCCGCTTTTGCCAAGGTGTTTCTCCCTTAATTACGTAATCCGGAAAATCTTTCCCCGGCTCCATAGAGCCGGGGAACAGAGATCTGCTGTTCTATTCTACAACAAAACTAGTATTTTGCGCAGGCGCTTTCGGTCTTGATGTTACGAACGGTATCCCAGTTGATCGTCCGGACATCGCCGCTTAAGGTGTAGTAATCGGTGTAATTGTCGGCATTTACCGCTTGCGTTGCTGTAACATAATGCTCAGGTACTTCCTGGCCCTGGTACAGTTTCACAGCCATGTCGATACATTCATAGCCGACATTTTCAGGAAACATCAAAGCTTCCACCCTGTACGCGCCGCCTTCCTCAAGAGCATGGATAAACGCATTACCTTCACCGCCGGTTCCACACACGATCAGTTCATCTTCGTTAAGACCGGCTGCGCGAAACGCCTGAAGCGCACCCAGGGCGGAATCGTCATTGCATCCGTAGATCACGTTGATATCCGGGTCTGCTGTGAGGGCATCCGTCGATACCTGGAGGGCCTGGTCCTTGAGACCCTGTCCGTCCAGCCTGTGAACAACTTCCAGGTCATCATAAACCGAGCGAAAACCATCGATAAAGCCGTCAACTCTCAGGATACACGGCCTGAGCATCGGCAGGTCGATCGCAAGGAGCCTAGCGGTACCGCCGATTTCTTTCTTGAAAATCTTCGCAGTCTCTACACCGCCTTTGTAACCGCAGTCATAGTCGCAGATAGCAACCAGTGTGGTCATTCCCTCTACCGGGCTTGCCTCGATAACAACCGGGATCCCTTCGGCTTCAGCTTTTCTCAAGATAGGTTCCGCGCCTTTCTGGTCAACCGGTGTAATGATGAGCACATCCACACCTTTAGCGATCAGGTCTTCCGCGGCGGAAACCTCTTTCGCCATGTCCAGGTTGGCATCGATAATCTCCAGCTCTATACCAAGCTGGGCTGCACGATCTTTCATACCTTTCATGACGTTCTGGTACCACTCATGCATGGCGTAATTAGTTACATAACCAACACGCTTCGGCATATCACCTTTTGCCGCGCTTTCTTTCTGTCCGCCGGCAAAGACTGCCGCTGTACAGGCCAACATGAAGATGACCGCTACAGCGATGACGAGGATTTTCCTTGTTTTCATACAAGCTCTCCTTTTCTATATTTATTCCCTGCCCAACGGACAGGTGATGATCATGCCGGACTATCCGGCATGCCAATTCCTTAAAATGTAAGGGGATATGTCCCATATTTCTTTGCCGCTTCGATATACGCATATACATTTTCGTTCGGTATATCGTCGTGTATGCTGTGGTCTGTTGCCAGAATGTAACCTCCCCCGGGGGCGGCGGTTTTCATACACTCCATGGCTTCCCGGGTCACATCCTCCGGGGTTCCGTTCACCATGGTCGTCTTGTTGTTGATATTGCCCACAGGACAGAGCCTGCCCTTATACAGCTCTTTCACCCTGCCCAGTTCCATGGATGCGGCACGTTCCACAGGGTGGTACCCGTTTATACCGGTATCCACCAGGTCATCGAGCACGGCCCAGAGGTTGCCGTCATTGTGCATGAGAACCGGCAGACTGAATCTCTTCAGTCCCTCCACGATTTTTCTGAAAGGTGGAATGAAGAACTCCCTTAAGTGCGCCGGAGACATGAGAAGTGCATTGGTACCCCCCCAGTCATCCGCCAGGATAAAAGCGTCGATTTTTCCTGCGTCAAAAGCGAGTTGTGCTACCGACAGGACCCAGTCGCAGTAGGCGTCGTTTACTTCATGGATAAGCTCCGGGTCGTCATATACCAGGAGGGAAAGATTTGCCAGGTCAAAAAAGTACCAGTACGCCATGGTAAAAGGACCGAGAAGACCAACCAGGATGGCGATCTCACCGGTGTTCGCCTTTACCGCATCTTTTATCATGTTAAGCCGGTGGGGCGCGTCGGGTTTCGGCATGGAGTAGGATTCCCAGTCTTTTCTGCTTGTAAGGGCAACATCTATTTGAGCCATTACAGGCCATCCGTTCTTGATGTATGTCACCCCCCACTCGTCCACATACTTCGTGCCTTCCGGATGAGGTTCATCTTCGAAGCCGCAGTACCCATTGATGGGAACGAACACCCCGTCCAGTCCGATAGAACCGGCAAGTTTCACCTGGGTTGCTCCGTCGTACAGTTCCGTAGTGTATCCCAGTTTTTCCTGCATGAACCGGAGGCTGAAAAGAAAATCGTACACCGGAACCCTGTCGGGAGTTCCCGATTTGAGTGCTGTAACCATCCGTTCTCTCGATTTCATGCTTCTCCTCCCTGCCGGATCTAAAACCGGAACTTCATAAACGTTTCGTACATCGCTTTGATATTATCCAGGGGCGTATCCCTGCCGATTTCACCGCAAGAGATAACCCCGCCTTTTTCCGATCCTACCGCCCTGAAGACCGAATCGATGTGTTTACGGACATCATCGGGTGTACCGAATAACGTTACATTCTGGCGGTCCAAGTCGGTACGAAAACACACGCTGCCGCTAAATCGTTTCTTCATCTCGTCCAGGCCCATGATGTTCACCTGGGCGTTTATTACCTTTACCCCGATATCGAGAAGGTCAGGAATAATATCGATGATGTATCCGTCGGAGTGGAAATGAACATCCAGGCCTGCCCTTAATACCTTGTCGAACATTTTTTTATAAGCAGGTTTAAAAAACTCCCGCCACAGTTCAGGATCGATCATCAGGCTCTGTTGGCTTCCCCAGTCATCGGCGAAGTGGAGACCGTCATAATTGAACGTAAGCCACTTGTCCAGGTGCCGTAAGTGAAATTCCAGAAGATCGTCCCGCAGGCGGTAGACCATCTTATCCTTGATTGCCAGGTCGAGGAGCACCTGGTTAAAACCCCTGAGCTGCTGCATCTGCTCGAAAAAGGTTATCCACCCTCCCCGGGCATAATAATCCTCACTCGGACCATCCATGTGTCCGCTGTAAAGATGTTTTTTTGCCGGTTTTATTTCAAAATCCGGCCACCGGTACTCCCCGTAATCGTCCCAGTTTTCCAGGGGAACCTGTTTCGGAACCCCGTACTCACCGTCCTCGGCACAGGACCAGAGGGTACCGAAACCGTCACGGTGCTCTCCTTTCCTGTAATACGGGGGATACTCTTTCGGGCTCATGTCGGGCAGCACGTTCCATCCGAAATCTTCATGCACGTCTTTCAATATGTCCCGTAGTTTTTCCCCGTAATAGAGCTGCGCCGAGGGCAGAATGGCATGGGAAATCGGCGGCCGGTCAGGATAGTCGAAATTGATCGCTTTCAAAACCCGTTCCCTGCTTTTCACTTAACTCAACTCCCTGCATGATTCCCGCACTACAAGGTGAGGTTTCAGGAGAAACTGCTGCGCCCGTGTTCTCGCCTGCCCTTCGATAGCGTTGATAAGCATGTAGGAAGCAACTTCTCCCATGGCGAACTTGGGTTGATGTACCGTCGTAAGGGGTACCCGGATAAGTCCCGCAATATTGATGTCGTCAAAACCGAGGAGAGACACATCCTCCGGGATCTTTACGTTATGCTCGATCAGGCTTTCCAGCACACCTATGGCAACAGCATCATTCACCGTCATGATCGCCGTGGGAAGGGAAGAAACACCTTCTTTTTCCAGGAACCTGTTCATAAGGGCATACCCTTCTTTCTGAGCATTCACATCCCCCAGGATCAGCTGGTCATCCAGGGGAATCCCTTTTTCTTCCAGGGCTTTCCGGAAACCCTCGAACCGTTCCCTGGTCCCCCGGAGCTTGTCCGAACCGATATACATCATCCTCCTGTGCCCGAGATCGGTCAGGTACTTTGCGCCGATGTACCCGCCTTCGATATTCTCGGTATCCACCCAGCTTACGTCCGGATCTTCCGATTTATTATTCATCATAAAAAAGGGTATATGTCTCGATTTAAGGAACTCTATCGCTTTCGAATCCTCCCTGATGGGTGTAATAAGGATACCGTCCACCTTGTTTCGAACCAGGATACGGGTAAGGCGGTACTCCTCTTCCAGGTCATAATCACTGCTGGTGAGGAGCATGGTGTAGCCTGCCTTCTTTACTACCGTCTCAACTCCTTTTGCAACCTCGGTAAAAAAACTGTTCAGAATGTCCTCCAAAAGGACACCTACCGTCATGGTTCTTCGGGTGGACAGGCTCCTGGCAATGTGGCTCGGTTCGAACTTGAGTTCCTCGGCAATCCTTAAAACACGTTCCCGGGTCTCAATACTTATCCTGGAAGCGTTGTTGAGAGCCCTGGAGACCGTGGATTTGGATACGCCGGCGGCCTTTGCAACATCTTCGATGGTGGTGTGACGTTTCATTTTCCCTTAGTTATCCGCCATATCGTCCGAACCGGTCCACCAGGTCTCTTACCCTTTGTACCCGCCGGGCAAGTCCATCCGGGGGTACCTGGTCCGCAACGCCCAGTACATACCTGGGCTCCCTTTTCATCACTGCAAGAACATCCTTCACAAAATCGTCAAACTCCTGATCACCTACCTTTTCCGTAAAGTACACACCCGGAATTCCTCCCCAGAGGATCGTACCGTTATCTTTTAGGTATGCCGGCCAGTCTTCCACGGGAATGTCCCCCACCGGTGCGGGAGTAAGGGCCTCGATAAAGGTGAGGCCGATGGAGCACTCTTCCTTGAGAAGCGCCTTCAGTGTGCCGTCCATGTGGATACAGGAAAACTTCCCTGCCTTCTGAATCATATCCGACCACTCGGTCTGAATATCCCTCATGTAACGTTCGAAAAAGCGGGAGCCCACCATTTCAGCAGACAGGTTTTCCGGGGTCATCACGATTTCCGCCGGACAGGCTGTGGCGATCTCAGCGGCTTCGGTAAACTTTGCCCCCATAAGCTCGATGGTCTCTCCAAAGGCACCGGGAGCTGCCATGGCCGTCATAGCAATAGTGTTGATTCCTGCATCGATAGCCAGGAGGTGCATAAAAGGGCTTCGGGGTGTGTATACCAGAACAACCCCCATTTCACCTGCCTGCTCCGTCCTTTTTTCAGCGAAGGTGTAATCCGGTTCGTACCGGGTGTTTTCTATCATGAAATTATACGCAGGAAGATCTTCCTCGGATGTAAGGAGGTATTCCACATGCCCCTCGGAGAACGAGGTCTCCAGCCACTGCCAGCACTCCCTGAGAGTACCTTTCGGCGTCGTTATTTCCCTGTACCGTTTATTTCCATCGTTCCAGGTCCGGATGTCACAGTTTTCGATGATTTCCTTGTACGGGAAATATCCCTGAAGGTAAAACCCCACACCCAGGTCCCGGTGCCACTGGATGTATTCATCGGTTTCTTTGAAGTTTTCAGGCACTTCCTTTTTGTGGATCATGGAAGTGGCCCAGTAATCCAGGTCTCCGAACCAGGGCACCTGGTCCGGCTCCCCGCCCCTCAAGAGTACCAGTACTCGTTCCCGTGGTGTCATGAAATAACAGTTTCTCCTTTCTTTTTTGCGGAACCGGTTTCGCAATTATCACACTGGTTTACAAGTCTGTCAAGGTTTTTCTTCACAATATTTTCACATAGTTGTGAAAATACTCGTTCGTGTGGGAGAACAGTTCCTTTTGACGTTCTTTCGTCAATGAAGACGCTATTTGTTGCAGAACCGGTTTCGCTTCATAGTATAACGCAAACATATTTATCAACCGTTTCCACAGGGGCGATAGATATAGAATGCCAGGAGATCCTCCCTACCATCGGGCCTTGACAGGATGCGGAGGACATGGTTTAACTTTATGTACATATTTACAAGCAGGCGTGCATAACGGAACACGGTGAAAATCCGTGGCGGTCCCACCGCTGTAAGTCCCTTCAAATTTTCCGGCACGATGCCACTCCGTTTCTGAAGTTTCGGGGGAAGGCGCCGGAAAGGGGAAAGCCAGAAGACGATGCAGGCTTGAACGTATAGTTGGATTCCAATGGTAAAGGACTCAACCTGTTCTGAGTACACTTTGATGAGTGTATTCAGACCGGGATGGGTCCTTTTTTTTATGCTTAAAGGAGGTTGCGTGAAAGGTATCGTTGTTCGAACAATCGGCTCTTTTGAGAAGACTGAGGTATCCGTCGTTGCTCCCGGGGCCTGTGAAGTAACCGTACGTGTGGAAGTGACGGGCCTATGCAGAACAGATCTTAAGATTATAGAAAAAGGGCACCGGGACCTGGTCCTGCCCAGAATACCAGGGGAGGAGGTGATCGGCGTCGTTTCCGAAACCGGCCGGGATGTAACTGAATATTCGGAAGGAGACCGGGTGTACCTGTATCCCGGGACCTGGTGCGGCGTCTGCCCATCCTGCTTACTTGGAGCTGAGAACCTGTGCAGGGAGATGCAGATCATGGGGTTTCACCGGGACGGCGGGTTTGCCGAATATGTAACGGTGCCTGTCCGGTGCCTGATCCGGGTACCGGAAGGTCTGTCCCCGGATACAGCGGTATTCGCGGAACCCCTGTCGTGTTGTCTCAATGCCCTTGACCTTGCAGGGGTCCGGCCGGGTATGCGTGTGGGCATCTGGGGAGCCGGCCCCGCCGGTACCCTCATCGACAGGGCCTGCAGGGCTGCCGGCGTGGATACAAGGGTATGCGACCCGGATGCCAGGCGAAGGGAGAGGATTTAAGGCCTTCAAGACCTTAAGGGTAAAGAGTTCGACGCCTGTTTCATTGCCGCAGGGTCCGTGGAAGCTTACCGGGAGGCACTGGGAAGCCTGGCATCGAGAGGAAGGATGGTTATTTTCTCCGGCCTCGCGCAGGATAACAGTATTCTCCCGGTCGACTTCAACACTCTCCATTACAACGAACAAACGTTGGTTGGAGCTTACGGCTGCAGCTACCGTCACGGAGCTGCGGCTCTGGACTACCTCGGATCCCGGCGGATACAGGTGGACGATCTTATTTCACACCGGTTCTCCCTGTGGGATCTGGAAGAAGCACTGGTTATTGTAAAGCATAAGAGAGGCATGAAAGTCCTTCTCTACCCTTAAAACGGAGGAATTATAATGGTACAGGAAACTGAGTTAAAAACATTCGGAGCGTATATTCAGCGTCTTATTTCGGGGGAACATCTCTCCAGGGATGAAACCTGCGCCCTTTTTACCGACGTTCTCCGGAACCGTCAGCCCGACCTCCACCAGGGTGCGTTCCTGGCGGCCCTGGTTGCCAAAGGGGAAACACCCGGAGAAATCGCCGGCGCCTGGAAGGCGATACTGGAAGAGGACACGATCGGCGTACAGCCCCTGCCTGCTTCACAGCTTGTCGAGAACTCCGGAACCGGGATGGACAAACTGAAGACGTTCAATGTAAGTACCGCGGCCGGAATTGTTGCAGCCTCAGGAGGCCTGAAGGTAGCCCGGCACGGATCGAGAGCTCTCACGTCAAAAATCGGCACTGTGGACATCATGGAATCCCTGGGATTGAACGTGGAATGTTCCCTGGACATCGTGGCAGACTGTATCCGCACTATAGGGATAGGTCTTTTCAACGGTATGAGTTCCAGGGTGCATCCCGGGGGCCTGGCCAGGATCCTTGCACAGATCCGGTTCGGATCCTCCCTCAATATAGCAGCCTCTCTCGCCAGTCCCTGCAGGATATCCAATGCCCTCCGGGGTGTCTATTCTCAGGAGATGGTCGTAAAAACTGCACAGGTTATGCGGGAGATAGGATACCGCCGTGTTCTGGTTGTCCATGGCACGGATGTAGAGAGCGGTCTTGGAATGGACGAGATTTCTCCATGCGGTCCCACATACGCAGCCGAATTGTATCCTGACGGCAGGATTAAAGAAATAACCCTGGAACCGGAAGAGTTTGGGTGTTTCGGGGCAGCCTGGGATGAAATAAAAGCACTGGAAAACCTGGACCCGGAACGGCTCCGCTTCCTGTCGGTCATGGCAGGAAAAGGTTTTGAAGGGTGTATCCTGTTTACCGCCATCAACGCGGGAGCTCTGTTTTATATTATGGGTATAACATCGACGCTGCAAAAAGGAGCGGAAAAAGCCTTGACATACATCCATGGGGGAAAAGCTTTAGGCACCCTGTCCAGGTGGATAGCACGGCAGGACTGCGAAGACGGGTCCGGTTTTAAGAGATTCAATGCACTCTGTGAGGAATTGGACCTGCCGAAGGCTTAAGGGAGGGGCTTATCCAAAGCCTGGATGATGATATAGTCGTTATCCCTCATCCCGGTATGACAGTTCACACACCCGTCAGGTGCTCCCTCGGCGAGCACATTTCCGCCCTTATCGAAGGCGGCGTAAAACCAGTCGTTGTGTTCCGGATCGAATCCTTCCACCTTTGCCATAACCGTGATCTGGTTCAGTTCCTTGTCGATAGAGAGGTTCTCCTTTACTATGATGGCGCCATAGGGTGCTTTTCTGTCCTGAATGGGGAGGGAATCCACCAACATCGAGTTGGCAAACACCCGGTGAAATATCCCGTGAGGTGACTGTCCTGGCTGTACACCTTCATGGCCCGGCCAATAGCGGTATGTTTTGTAATCAGTTTCAACGGCAATGCGGTTCCACAACCGTTCTCCGGAAATTTCATCCAGCGTAAACACAGGCAAACCGGTTACTTCCTTTTTTTTACAAGCATTAAAAAGCACCATCAAAAGTAGAGCTGTACAGCACAATATCACTATTCGTTTCACTTTCAACCACCTTTCCATTATATAATAGTAAACTCAGTAAGTCCAAAGTATGTTCCGACGTGTTCACAACCGGTATGGCCCTTCTTTTCGGCTGCTTTCCCGGTATCCTGTTTACCGGTGTATGAATAAGACCTGCCGTTCAATCCGGGGGGTGACCTCTTTCCAGGATTGCAGCCAGGTTCCCGCTATCATGGGTCTCAAGAAACCTGAGCAGGCTGGAAAGGTTTAAATCGAAGGCGATAGTGTCCTTTGAAGTGACCGCCATAGAAGCAAGGTGACGTCCCAGGGCGAAGGATGAAGGTCCCTTTTTTTCGATGAACGGCAGCGCCAGGACCTCTCCCAGGATGATGCCGGAAAGGAATGCATCCCCCGCGCCGGCAGTATTTTGTACAGGGACATCCAGGGATGGAAGGAATGCGATTCCCTCCTGTGAGCATGCGTACATGCCGTTTCCCCCGCCGGTAATAGTGATACGGATACACGGCTGTACCGGGGTTACGGTCTCCCTTACTGCCTCGCAGAGGCCGTTTCTGCCGTCAGGCTCCGGTCCTCCCGCCGGAAGAAGCGCTTCGGCCTCCTCCAGGTTCAAAGCTAGAATATCGATAAGAGGAAGAACTTCCTCCCTGTCCAGAGACTTCACTTCCTCAACGGTAAAGGAAGCCGCGTTCAATGCCCCGTGTTTTCGTCCCAGTTCCAGAAGCTGTATCCGCGACGCCAGTGGGACTTCAGGAAGGGCAACGACAATCGAAGTGTCCCGGTCTATTTCCTTTTCTACACCCTCCATGTCACTGACACTGATCGACGAGGAAGCGCTCCTGCTCTCGGTGATATTGCCGCCGGTTCCATTGGAAAACTGAAAGCACACGGACTGGAGAGTCGGCTTATCCGGTGTCGCCGTTACGTAACGGATATCCATACAAGCTTTTTCCATGAGAGAGCGGCATTCTTCTCCTTCCCCATCGCATCCGACCTTGCCCACAGGAATAATCCGGACACCCAGCCCCGCCTCTCCGCACAAGACGGCAAGATAGTGAAACACTATGTGGAGTTTGCAGAAATCTTTCTGATCCAGCCGGTGCGCCAGCCTGCTCTCGTTCGGCAGGAGGGGGGCATCTGCTTCCAGGCGGTAGATTACCCCGGTACCGATGCCGCCTGTTCCGATGATCCTGGTATAGTGCCGCGGAGTTTCTCTGTCCATGAAGGCCATTCCCTTTCAGAAAAACCGCCACTCCGGATGCCTGCTCACAGGATGGTCCGCGGTATCCCTGGTTGCCGTAAGTACCGCATCCGGATGCTCCTGCAGCAGGGTGATAGGGTATTCGGTACACACCGGTCCGAACAGGGCCACCCGGAAAGCGGTCTGCTTCCAGGAACCTGTGTCGCTGAAAAGGCGCACCTTGTTTGCAGAGAGGCACTCTTTTATCCCAATCGTACAGGACATGGGAGGAACCAGCTGGTATGCCGTACCGAAGTTCCTGTTTGCCAGGGCGAGTATGGTGTCCTGATTGTTTTCCTGGATCCGCATTTCCGCGGTCTCTAATGCTTCCAGGGTGAGGTGATGGTAAGGGTCTCTCCCGGCCTGGTTATAGGCAATATGGCCGTCCTGTCCCCAGCCTCCGAGACAGATATCGATAGGTTCTTTCCAGAATTCTGTTTTATACTGCTTCATGTTATCCGGTTCCATCCAGAACCGCTGGGATTTCGGAACAGCAAGGTCAGGTGATACAGGTTCGTAGAACACCCTTTCCATGGTTACCCGGAAATTGAGTGGATGCTCCTTCGGAAGAATCCTGCCCTGCCAGTCCAGGCACTCATCCATGTGGAAGACAGTCAGGTTACGGAGGCTTATCCCCTGCTCGTTCACCTTCCGGCAAAACGGTGCGTACCACGCGCTGGGTCCGCAGGGTACGATAGCCCTGGTGGGCCGGTCTGTACTGTTATTCGATGTTACAACATCGATAAAGTCCTGGCTCATGATATCCCCCATCCCCTCCGAGTCCTCCACGATGCGGTAAGGGATCCGGGGTTGATGATTATCGAACGTTTCCAGAGGAATAGAACATACGCGGAAGATTTCTGCTTGTGAAAGAATACTCATGGCTGTCGCCTCCTCACTTCGATTCTACCAGATTGCGGTTTATGTGAACAGAAAATTCCAGATCCACTAAACTTGAAATTTTATACTTTTTGTTTTTATGAGAACTACCATGAATGTACCGAGTTTACTCACCGGCACTCCGGCGGTTTGTATAGTTCCTGCGCTTCATGTCCAGGCCGTGGTTTTCGATCTCGCATATTCAGTTAAGACCCGTAGATTATCTTCCGGTGTACCCCTGGGGACTTCACACCCTGCCCCCAGGATGTACTTCGGTGCGGCCTGGTTGAAGCAGGTTTCAATTTCCTGGTGAACATATTTCGGCATTCCGTTTCTTAGTACTCGTACAGGGTCGATATTACCACAGAGCACCTGGTCCGGTCCGGAATCTTTTCTGGCCTTATCAAGGGAAACCAGGGAATCGATATCTACTATATCAAATCCAAGCTTTCCCATACCTCCCAGGATATCCGTCACATTCCCGCAGATGTGAAGCCTGGCAAGAGCACCCATATCGTGGATGGCATCGACAATCCGTTTCTCATACTTCCACACATACTCATCGTAGATTTCAGGGCCGATGAGGGACGCTGCCGCATCACCTACTCCGATGATGTCCGCCCCTGCCTCCACCTGGGCCCGTGCGAACTCGATACCGTTTACGGTGAGAAATTCAAAAAGATCTACGATAAATGCCGGCGCATCGAAGAAATCCATCATCACGTGATTGATGCCCCTTAAGTCCGAGGCTTCCGCGCAGGGACCTTCGATCCAGCCCTCCACCAATTTCTCATCCCCCACCAGTTTTTTCAGTTCCTCCACCACCCGTACCCGGTTGGACATACGTTTTCCTCGGCCGGGTTCCAGGGGTTTCAGATTTGCAAGAGCCGTTTTATCCGCCAGAAGGGCGTTCCGTTCATCTACCGCGGGAGGCTGGTTTTCGTAGAACACGATAGATGCGCCGTAATCATGGGCTTCCACCGCGGGATCGGAAATAGCTGATACATAATCGATGTCGTAATGCCCGGCAATCGCCGCCTGTCCCCTGGCATGGATCCGGTAGTCTGTTGCATATTTTCCGTAGGGTTCCCCGATAAAATCCGCTGCAGCCATCATGGTAATAGGCATGAGGGGCAGGGAATCCGGCGCTTCCCCTTTAAGAATACAAACAACTCGTTCTTTTCCTGTCATTTCAGCACTCCCGGTTTTCCGTAAGTATGCCGGATACCGGTCCGCCGGACAAGAGTCCTATAGTTTCGCTTATTCAGCAGTGTTCGACCTGAGCAGATTATTCAGAATTCAATCCAAATTGTTCAACGAGTGTTGGAATCGTTTCCTTGGGGGAAACAAACAATGCCGCATGCATGCCGACCCTCCTGGCCCCTTCCACGTTTTCCTGTATATCGTCGATAAACAGGGCCTGTTCCGGTTCCAGCCCGAGACTCTTCAGGCACACCCGGTAGATCTCCGGTTCCGGTTTCACCACTCCCACGTCACAGGAAAAGGTAACGGCGTCAACCTGTTCCAGCCAGGGAAAATGCTCCCGGAAATACTCTGCAAAAACGTATGGGAGATTCGAGAGGATCCCTGTTAGATACCCGGATTCTGCAAGCGTACGATGCCACTCCAGTACAGGCTCATTCAACCGGGTCCAGTCCTGCATATCCAGGTCGACAAGACGTTCCAGGGTAAGCCGGGAATATCCGGTAAAAGTCCGGTCCATCACCCTGGTCCAGTATTCCCACACATCCAGGTCCCCCTGATCGAAAAGGTGGCGCTCTGTCCGGTAAACTTTAAGAAAGTCATCCTCCGGTATGTCCAGGCGCCTGATGTATTCAAGCACCCCATCGTGCCGGTTCGGAAGGCTTAAGACATTTCCAAAATCAAGAATCACTGCTTTCAGGTACACATCAGCCTCTCGCTACCGGCTGCTTATCTTACCAGTATGGGGGCGATAACCAGGGACACGACGCTCATCAGCTTGATGACGATGTCCATGGCGGGTCCCGCAGTATCCTTAAACGGATCACCTACGGTGTCGCCGATAACAGCCGCCTTGTGAGCGTCGGATCCTTTTCCGCCGAAAGCGCCGCCTTCGATGTACTTCTTGGCATTGTCCCAGGCACCGCCGGCGTTTGCCATAAACAGAGCCAGCATCACACCGGAGACGGTCACCCCTACAAGGACACCGCCGAGCATTTCCACGCCGCCCAGGAATCCGACGATAACCGGTATGATTACTATGGAAACACCGGGGATGATCATCTCCTTGATCGCCGCAGCGGTGGCTATATCCACACACTTTACATAGTCCGGTTTCCCGGTTCCTTCCAGGATTCCCTGGATTTCCCGGAACTGCCTCCGTACCTCCTCGATCATGGTAAAGGCAGCTCTTCCCACAGCACCCATGACAAAAGAGGAAAACACGTAGGGCAGCATGCCGCCGAAGAACAGGCCGATTACCACCTGGACTTTAGTCACATCGATTACATCTATTCCGGCAGTTTCCTTGTACGCCGCGAACAGCGCGAGAGCTGTAAGAGCCGCCGATCCGATGGCGAATCCCTTTCCGATGGCTGCTGTTGTGTTGCCTACGGCATCGAGCTTGTCTGTTCTCTCCCGCACTTCCGGTTCCATGGAAGCCATCTCCGCAAGGCCCCCGGCATTGTCCGCAATAGGGCCGTAGGCGTCTACCGCAAGCTGGATGCCCGTAGTTGCCAGCATGCCCACTGCCGCGATGGCAACGCCATACAGGCCGGCAAAATGATGAGCGGTAAAGATACCCAGCATCAGGAAGATTACCGGTATACCCGTTGCTGCCATTCCTACCTGGATACCTGTGATGATGTTCGTTGCCGGACCTGTTTTCGAGTGTGTCGCTATTTTTATTACAGGCTTCCTGCTCTCCCCTGTGTAGTATTACGTAACGATTCCGATGAGAACACCGATGACAAGTCCGGTAACAATGGAGATGAAAATCCCGAAACGGACGTACCCTTCACCGAATTCGGCCGGCGCGAACCATTGTACAATAGGGTAGGAGAGAGCGATCATCAGGACGCTGGCTCCCATGGTGCCGAAATTGAGGGCTCGCTGCGGGTCCCCCCCCTCCCTGGTACGTACGAAAAAAGTACTTAAAAGGGATATGATCACACCGCCACCGGCGATGAACAAGGGCAGGACCACCAGGTTCGCTTCCCGTAAGGTCCCGCCTAAGACCATGGCGCCGATGATGGACCCGATGTATGACTCGCACAGGTCTGAACCCAGGCCAGCTACATCACCCACGTTATCCCCTACATTATCTGCTATGGTGGCCGGGTTTCGCGGGTCGTCCTCGGGAATACCTGCTTCCACTTTTCCTACCAGGTCCGCACCCACATCAGCTGCCTTGGTAAAAATCCCGCCTCCGACACGGGCGAATAGTGCCACGGAACTTGCCCCCAGGGAATACCCCGAGATGATGGGAAGGACCACTTTGTCCAGGGTGGCCGCATCGGAACCGATGAAGTGCATATAGATCATGGTAAGGGCTGTCAAACCGATAATGCCGAATCCTACAACGGAAAGACCCATAACGGACCCGCCTGTAAAAGCTATCCGGAGGGCCCGAACCAGTCCCTGCTTTGCTCCCTGGGCTGTCCTGGTGTTTGCCCTCGTGGCGGCATTCATGCCCACGAACCCGGCAAGACCGGAAAACACGGCACCCAGGAGAAAGGAAAGTGACACCAGCCTGCCAACAGACCGCTCGCCGAAAAAGAGGAGAACCGCAACAGCCGCAACGATAATGGCTAGGATCCTGTATTCATGGGAAAGGAAAGCCATGGCCCCGTCACGGATTGCCTTTCCTATCTCTTTGAGCTTGTCGTCTCCCTGCTCCTGTCTGGAGATCCATATGGTTCTGAAAAGTGCAAACAGCAGGGATAAGGCTCCCGCGCACAGAGGAAGAAAGAGAAGTGTATTTATCATAACATGCCCCCACAAAGATTACCGTTAACCAGGCATTAAGGTATACAGACTCTTCAGATAGAGTCAAGCGGCCGGGAAAGTCAAAAAATACCACCCTCTCTATACAGCTGGGGGAAATCGTTATATTCGCGTTTTACCCCTTTTGCCTGGACGTAAGAAGAGGCATTCTCGATTGCTATGAAATTATAAAGGCTGAAAGGCTGGATCTCACCCGTTCCGGTACTTCGGCCCGGATCTGCACAACACTGTCTACATACTTTTCTTCCAGAACCACACCGTCTCTGTGGATTGCTGAAACCAGGTCATGCCGTTTTGCAGGGATGATAAACTCCGCCACGGTGAAACGGGTCCGGACAACAGCGTCCATTTTTTTCAGCAGGATCTCCATACCTTCACCTGTCCTGGCGGATATAAAGACCCCTTCGGGATGGAGGATACGGAGCATATCCAGTTCGCTCTTTTCCCGGACAAGATCGATCTTGTTGAACACGTTCAGGGTGGGTTTGTTCTCAATGCCTATTTCCCGAAGCACTCCCTGTGTACTTTCCATGTGGGCTGGCACTTCCGTGCTGGAAGCATCGATGAGGTGGATGAGAAAATCAGAATACCGGGTTTCCTCCAGGGTGGATTTGAAGGCTTCAATAAGATCGTGGGGCAGCTTCCGTATAAATCCCACGGTATCCGTAAGGAGGAGGGCCTTTCCGCAGGGGAGGAGGAGCCGCCTGGTAGTCGGATCCAGGGTGGCAAAAAGTTTATCCTCCTGGGTCACCCGGGAACCTGTAAGCGTGTTGAGGAGCGATGATTTTCCGGCATTGGTATAGCCGATGATCGTCGCCGCAGGCATGGGGAGGATGTTTCGCCGTTTCCGCTGGGTATCCCTGTGATTCCGTACTTTATCCAGCTCAATTTTTATCTTGTGGATCCTGTTTAAGGCCATGCGGCGGTCCATCTCTATCTGTGCTTCCCCTTCCCCACGGGTTCCCCGGGCTCCGCCGCGCTGCCTGGAAAGATGTGTCCACGCCCGTTTAAGCCTGGGAAGGGAATACTCCAGCTGTGCCAGTTGTACCTGCATAATGGCCTCACGGGTAGTGGCCCGGTCCGCAAATATCTGGAGGATCACCTCGTGCCGGTCGATGACGCCCAAACCGGAGAGACGTTCCCAGTTCCGCTGCTGGGAAGGGGAAAGCTCTTCATCGAATACAATACAGTCAGCGCCTGATTCTCTCGCGCGGGCTGCAATCTCTTCGGCTTTTCCCGACCCTACGAGATAGGCGGCACTTAACTGTCTCAGCGGGATTATTTCCCGCGCAGCGATCTCCAGTCCCAGAGTATCCACCAGGCGGGTCAGTTCGTCGAGAAGATACCCGGCGTCCTTTCCGGCGGTACCCGGAGCCTGTATACCCGCGATGTAGGCTGCAACACGCTTTTTTCTGTTTTCCGGATCATGGGGAGTAGTGAACACTTCTTTCATACCTGATTCATATTATCAGTGCAGATCTCCCCCAGTCGTAATCGATCCGTTTGATTTCATCCACACCCGGGACAGGATACATGACGATCTCTTTCCCGTCGCTGACGTAGATCCCGTTGTCAATAATCTGAAAGGTGAATGACTCAACATGGGTCCGGTCCAGGGTTTTGTTCACTTTAGCTTTACTGCCGGAAACGGATGCAATGCAGCTCTTAAGGTGCTCTATTTTCCGGTCGTACAAACTGCCGATATTTCCGGTGACATCAGGATTATCAAAATCGATTATTTTCAGATCGGCATACACGATCTTCGGTACGGCAACCTTTTTTTCAGGATTAGTTAGGTCCTTGCCGAACTCTTCCGGATCGAAGGCGCTTACAATAACAGGATGGACAGGACAAAGTTCCTGATACACGTAGTATCCCCTGTCGTCAGGAAAGGTTTTGAATGTCTCTTTGGAAAGCTCAAGGGTTCGCCCGTCCCGGGTGGTGAGATGCATGTTTTTAAGGTGTGAGAGGGGAATATACTCCAATGTGCGGTAGATAGAAAGGTATACGGAATGCTTAGGCTCTCCATCGTCGTGGGGTATACACTTCTTTTCGGCATAGCTCCAGTCGAAATGATCTCCGAACCCGCCTTCGAGCTCGATAAAGATGATCTGTTCAGCCGAACCTTTTTTTGCCCCGGTTGCCATGTATGCACCGAACGAGGCGGAGCTAAGTTCCGAAGCAACCAGTGCTTCCATGGGGAAAACCGATAGATAGTAGTGTATTGCCATAATGCCCCCGGTGTTTACAACCGTTTTTCAGTACAATCTTCTTATCACATATTCCTCATCGGCATCAACTACATCGTCGTCATTGACATCGATCCAGAGGGTAAAACTCAGGATGTACCACACCGTTGCTTCTATTTCTTTCATCACAAAGGTTATGGAACCTGGATCTGCAGCAGTCAGGTTGGCATTTACGAATGTCGCCGTAACAGTCACTTTTCCATCTGCATCAGGTGAGGTCTGATCGGTTATGGTGATGACAAAAGGAGAAGTATCGGATCGATTCGCATAAGCCATTGGTCCGGATTCCACGACTGTACTGCTTGCTATCTGCTGCCTGTTCTGGGTGTCTTCGTGAAAATGGGTGTACAAATTAGTCCGGTCTTCCAGGTTCAGCGCTTCGGTAAACAGGGTAATCCGCTCTGTGATGGTAACAGGGTCGGGCTTGTTGAAAAGCTCACACCCGGCGGCAAGAAATACGGTGCCTGCGACTGCGGTTATCAACACATAGTATAAAATCTTTTTCATTGTATCATCCTCCTTAGAAATCCGCTTTCACCAGGTGAGGTGTAACAGAACGTTCGAACCGGTTCAGTAATTCTTCATATATTTCTAGGAATCCCCGGTACTCCGGTGCACCCGGATTCATCAGGTATTCTCCTTTGAGCAGCAGATACATCCGGCCGAGAACAAAACGGCGGAAGGAAAGGGCCGACAGGGCATAGTAACGGATATTCATGGCCAGATAACTGGTTTTTACTTCAAGGGGAAAGACGACATCCTTGTACCGGGCCACACGGGCATCCTTCCCCTGTTCCTCCTCCAGGGTTTCCAGGTTTTTCCGTTCCTGTTCCAGCCGGGTTCGATGCTCTTCGAACACCGGCAGGAGCGACGCAATCTCTTCTTCAAAAAAGGACAGCCGTTTACCTACACGTTCCACAGCTTGTACCGGGTCGGCGATTAACTCTTCGGATCTCCCTGAGTTCCATGTGCTGTAATCGACCTGCCCCCGGAGCACCTTGAACTTCTCCCCGGGAGGCTCGCCGGGTTGTACTTCCACTCCCTCTTCCCGGACAAGGGTTACCGTTTCTCCTTCAGAGGTAACAGCCACTTCTCCGCTGTCCACCACCAGGAGGGAGCTTCCGTCCACACCTGCAAACACGGTAAACTCCGTCCCCCGGACCCCGGCAACAACGCTGCCCGTGGTGATAAGGGGTTCCTTACCTATGACTTTGCTGAACTTGAACGCCACGGAACCAAGGGCGCAGGAGAATACATCCCGTTTTTCCCCTTCAACTTCCGCTTCCATATAGGTGAACACCGTATTCGGCGCAATTTTGAGGACGCTTACATCTCCCTTTTCGATCTCCGCCTGCCCGTCGTACCCGGTAATGATGGTTTCTCCTGTTTCGACATAGTCGCCGATCTCCACCCAGTACAACTCCCCATTCTTATCCTTCAGGTCTACTTCCCCTTCCGCGTACACTACTTCCGCATCCTGGGAAAAAAGGACCGGGGCTGTTACAAGAGAGAGGACAAGAAAAAGCGCCGCCGGTATTATACGTCTTTTCATCGCTATATCCCTTTAAAGCCAAGGATGTACGGATAACCTTCGTTTCTGCCATAAAGGAGAAGGAGAACATCACCGGCTGATGAGGATACCCGTACAACCACCGCATCTGACGGAACATATTTCTCAAAAAACATCTTTACCTCTTCGTAGGGCGAAAAGAGGGTATACGTATTCCCATCGACTGGAGTAATTCCTAAAACTTCGGGACGGGTCAGTACAAAACCCTTTTCGGCAGCCTTCTCCCAGAACTGTTTCATATCTCCAGGCATCATAATAATTTCCCCGTCAAGCAGGAAAGGAGATCCGGAAATCCCGGCAAGTCTCCCGGCATCACCACTGTTGATCAGATCGATCACCTTCAGGACGGTTCCCTCTTTCTGTACGAACCGAACAGTTGAACAGGAAAAAAAAACCACCAGGCAGAGGAGTGTGAGCGGGATCAGTTTTTTTATCATACAAACGCCCCTATATATACATCATACCACAGGTCTCACCTGCTGCCACCCCTTATCTTACTGATGCCTGCATACATTTGCAAGAAAAAGTGTTTTATTTAAGGACTACGTCAAAGCCGGTCTTGTGGGGGGGAGGTGTGAGTGGGTGACTATTGAAGAAGGTTAATATCGGTTAGTGCCCTGTACATCTGGAAAGGGTCCTCATCGAAAGTCATACCCAGAACACGGAGTCCGCTGATTGTCTTTAACAGTAAACACGTAATCGACTTTCTTCTGATTGACGTTGTAGCTAATAACTATGTCTTTCTGGATAAAAATTACATTGGTGGTCACCAATACCTACTTTTCGGCTAAATCGAGACCTGCGATTTCTAATTTCAATCCTTGTTTTTCTGGAATTTGAATTCAGACAGCATAGTAACGCAAATTCCACACCCCCCTAGGCAAGTTTCAATCCTTGTTTTTCTGGAATTTGAATTCAGACCCTCCTATTAACCTGCTCTTCAAATGCCTGGTAACGTTTCAATCCTTGTTTTTCTGGAATTTGAATTCAGACGATAATGATCCGGTTTTTGTTTTAATTTCAACTCCAGTTTCAATCCTTGTTTTTCTGGAATTTGAATTCAGACCCTTGCGCTCTAGATCCATCAGCCGGGTGACGGTGTAGTTTCAATCCTTGTTTTTCTGGAATTTGAATTCAGACATGAAATGGGGTTTGATTTTATAGGGTATGAGATAGAGTTTCAATCCTTGTTTTTCTGGAATTTGAATTCAGACCGGAACAATTACCTTGGTAATTGCAGACGCTGGTGTGTTTCAATCCTTGTTTTTCTGGAATTTGAATTCAGACATCAATACCGATTTTGGGGAAGACCTGCTCAAGTTGTTTCAATCCTTGTTTTTCTGGAATTTGAATTCAGACTTTATCAGCGCACATTAAATAGTGAGGAAGTATAATGTTTCAATCCTTGTTTTTCTGGAATTTGAATTCAGACAAGAAGAGGCAACTTTTACCACGGCATCGGAAAAGTTTCAATCCTTGTTTTTCTGGAATTTGAATTCAGACAGTAACACCTGCGCTAGACATATAATGATTACATTGTTTCAATCCTTGTTTTTCTGGAATTTGAATTCAGACAAAATAAAAGATGTTACGAAAGATATTGCCGATGATGGTTTCAATCCTTGTTTTTCTGGAATTTGAATTCAGACAGGATAAATTTATCGCAATCATGTGATTAGGCGATGAGTTTCAATCCTTGTTTTTCTGGAATTTGAATTCAGACCCGGGTGACCGGTAATCCGTTTTGGCCGTATGAGATGTTTCAATCCTTGTTTTTCTGGAATTTGAATTCAGACCTTACATTGTGTGAGTAATATCATGTCGCATATAAGTTTCAATCCTTGTTTTTCTGGAATTTGAATTCAGACGATGATCGCCCACTAGATCCTCTAATGTCATTCCGTGTTTCAATCCTTGTTTTTCTGGAATTTGAATTCAGACAACATCATGTCCCTTTTCAATGAGTAAATTCCTAGTTTCAATCCTTGTTTTTCTGGAATTTGAATTCAGACAGCAGCGACGGGAACACCTCCTGAAGTGATTTTATCGTTTCAATCCTTGTTTTTCTGGAATTTGAATTCAGACCGTCGTATTGCCATGGTTTTTTAGTGATGTTCATAGTTTCAATCCTTGTTTTTCTGGAATTTGAATTCAGACAGCAATACAATCGGAGAAATAATATTAGAGATTGTGTTTCAATCCTTGTTTTTCTGGAATTTGAATTCAGACCCTTTTCGAGTTCTGTAATTCGTTTGCGGTATTTGGAGTTTCAATCCTTGTTTTTCTGGAATTTGAATTCAGACAATAGGGGCCGACAGTGATTATCGGGTAATCGCTGGTTTCAATCCTTGTTTTTCTGGAATTTGAATTCAGACATGGGGATATGCCCTGCCCGGACTATGTGGACGACCCAGTTTCAATCCTTGTTTTTCTGGAATTTGAATTCAGACCCGATCCTTTCTTACCGCATGTTTCGCACCACACTGGTTTCAATCCTTGTTTTTCTGGAATTTGAATTCAGACATCCAACACGGCATGTCGTCAGGTAGTGCTATCATTAGTTTCAATCCTTGTTTTTCTGGAATTTGAATTCAGACCCGGTTGTCTCTGCGTAATGATTATCAGCAGATACCGGTTTCAATCCTTGTTTTTCTGGAATTTGAATTCAGACATCCTGATATTGCCCGTTTTATCTGCCCCTGCTCAAGTTTCAATCCTTGTTTTTCTGGAATTTGAATTCAGACTCGATCTTGCGAGCACAAGCGATATGGCATCATATGGTTTCAATCCTTGTTTTTCTGGAATTTGAATTCAGACCGTCGCTCTCCGCGTTATCCTCACTGTTCATCAGGAGTTTCAATCCTTGTTTTTCTGGAATTTGAATTCAGACAATATTTTCATTTAATCCCGATACTGTGGTAATAGTGTTTCAATCCTTGTTTTTCTGGAATTTGAATTCAGACCACGATAGCTAGGGGAGTGTTGTTTGGCCTTTTCGATGTTTCAATCCTTGTTTTTCTGGAATTTGAATTCAGACGCTGAAAACATTTGCTCGGTAATATCGATAATTACAGTTTCAATCCTTGTTTTTCTGGAATTTGAATTCAGACAGGAGATCCGTGTCTCTTATTTCCTCCAGAAGTTGAGTTTCAATCCTTGTTTTTCTGGAATTTGAATTCAGACATTACCATTGCAATCACTACCAAAAATGATAGTGATAGTTTCAATCCTTGTTTTTCTGGAATTTGAATTCAGACCTTTTTTACCGCTCCGTAACATCCTTCCTTTTTCAAAGTTTCAATCCTTGTTTTTCTGGAATTTGAATTCAGACAGGCGACATGGTGTTGTTTTGGGATACAACCAATTGGGTTTCAATCCTTGTTTTTCTGGAATTTGAATTCAGACTACGCGGCGATGCGATGAAATGGAAACCGATAATCGAGTTTCAATCCTTGTTTTTCTGGAATTTGAATTCAGACAATATCAGTTCTCTTCTTAGTCATCCCCGTATACAGTTTCAATCCTTGTTTTTCTGGAATTTGAATTCAGACCAGGCACTTCCTCCAATTCGGCAAACATTTCAGGATGGTTTCAATCCTTGTTTTTCTGGAATTTGAATTCAGACCCGGATCATCGAAACGGGTATTTGAGATCGATCTCGAGTTTCAATCCTTGTTTTTCTGGAATTTGAATTCAGACTGCACTTGTCACGCAACATATTATAATATATAGAAATACAATATATTTTAGTAAGCTTATTTTGCTGTCATTACTAATCATTTGCACTTCCATCTCACCCTTTTCCACACGGCTTTGCATCAATTCTAGCTGACTAACCCATTATTATATGGACAATTAAATCGTTTTTATTGATTTTCCGAAATAAATTCCCCTTATTAGTCTCAGTCTCCCATTAAAAAAACTTAATTTACCAATAGTAACATATTCAGTTGTCAAAGAACAGGTTTAACTGCAGATATTTCTATAGCAGCAGTCGAAACATTGGGCTTTCCATTTAGTTTTATTTGGAAAAAAACCTTTTTGTATGATTTTAAAAATCTCATCAACGGCCCTGTTTGCATTGTTTATATCTTTTTCTGTATATAAAACCTCCTTTATCTTGTTATTACTGCGGATATAACATATATAACCCCGATTAACGGGTTTTTCGTATTTTTCTTCAATCAGTAAACCATACAGTACAGATTGAATCTTCAATGTTATAAAAGTTTTTTCGGAATATTCTGCGTATTTGTAATCAAGGGGAGCGAGTGTACCATCATCCAGAAAGAGCACTTCATCCACTATGCCGCGTACTCTTAACTTGCGGGAAGCGAGATAGACTGATATCTCTTTTTTAATGCACCCGAACCGTTTTCTTAAATAGGAGCGGTTTCGATCTTCCCTTCCTGTGTGAAGTTCCCTACCTTTAATCACTTTGAAACGCTGCTCTTCATGCTGAGGAATCTGCAGGCAATTCATAAAATAGGTGAACCTTGGGCAATAAAGATGCTCAATAACCTCGGATGGAGTAATCATAGGAACCGATTCATCATCTAACAGATTGTTCATATGAGTAATGCCTTTACCTCATCCGCCACAAGCTCTTTATCAAATGCCTGACCCAACAGTTTTACTTTCTTGAAATCATCTTCACACATGGGGAATATATACACCGAATCAACATCCGGATTTATAATATCATTACAGATTATTCTAAGTTCATCGATCTGGTTATTATTAAGGGTTCCCAGAAAGACAGATTTCTGGACCCTGTACAGTCCCTTGTTGATGCAGGTTTTTGCGATTTTTGTTCTTGGTTTATTTTCAGTTATGTCATATATTAGCCAAACAAGTTTCTCATCATTTTTCATTTTCAGTGCCTATCAGATCATTTGCAATACGGTGACAGTCAAACTGGATAATATTCTCCCGTTTTATATTCCTGTTTCTATACCTGATTGATTCATCTATAAATGAGTTGAAAGAAGTCATAAGAACAGCCTTTCCCTCTTTACTGAGTGTTTTCCCGCCGGGAATACTATTGAACATATCTGCTTTTACTTTACGAGAAGCAAATAAACTTAGCACATTTTCTTCCGCCCAAACCCTGTAATTCTCTATAAGATCGAATACAAGGGACTTTTTATTGTAATGGTCTGTATGGATAAAACCTACATAAGGGTCGAGTCCGGCGATGATGCAGGCTTTCTCCACTCTTGAATATAAAACGCCATAAGAGTAGTTCAACAATACATTGAACTCATCTTTAGCCGGATTTCTGCTACGTCCTTTGAACTTGAATCTGTCCGGTAAGAGGAAGCTTAAGGCGCTGAAATATATTCTACCGGCGCTCCCTTCTAACCCCCTCATTGTACCTCTGGCATCCTCTAGCGTGCTTTCAAGGTTGTCTAATCCTTCTGCAATGTTATTTATTTTTTCAATAAATGATTTGATATCAGCCGATTTCTGCGGTCGTTTTTTCCGGAGCCTTGTTAACAGCTCGGTTTGATTTTTCAGCTTTGCTTTTATCCAACCGGCAGCCAAATCAAGTCCGGTCCGGGTTTCGGCAATTTCAAGTTGTCTGCGTCTTATTAGTGTTGTACTTCCTATTTTTGGGTGCCAGATGCGTCCGTATGGACTTCCGTATTCATCGAGAAAAACAATATCTATATTGTTTTCGACGGCGAGTTTAATTGCATCGGTAGTTATATACGCCGCAGTGGATATCAGTATGGATGAGATTTTCTTACAGGAAACTAAGGAGGTTTTTTCATCAGTTTTGATCTTAAAACAATCATCCTGTTTCTGCAGGTAAGAACCAAATGTATTGATAATCATTTGCATTTTATTGCAGTACCTCCCAGTGTCCCCCTTTATCCGGACCAATTCTTTTTATATATCCTTTTTTCTTTAAGTTGTTCAAATGATATTTTATGCCATCCGGGGTCAAGCCAATAATTTCAGCTAATTCGCTTCGTGTTATCTCCGAATTAACTCTCAATATCTCTATAATTCGCTCAGTAGTTTTCTGGGTAGTTTTCTGGGTAGTTTTCTGGGTAGTTTTCTGGGTAGTTTCTCTCTTAAACAAAACTACCTGAAAGAACAAACCACTTTCGATAAACTCAGGCTCTTTGAGCCCTGTTTCTTTGCATAGCCGGATGATTTTTTGTATTCCCGTACCCCATGCTTCTATAAAAGCAATCCGGTGAAAAAATCTAGCTATTACAGGATTTCTAATTTCAGAACGCCCGCTTTTAATGTCTGAAATGGTAAGTCCTCGAGGAAGAGCACCGGGTGAGGTTATTTCAATACGATTATCGAAGATTGCGAATTTAATATCAGTACCGGATATGCTATAATCACGATGTACAACTGCATTTATAAGCACTTCGCGGACAGCCTCTAAGGGAATCTCCCAAGTATCGATTCTCCGTATAAACTCAACCTTTCCGGCTTTCTCTATATAGACTTTAGCAAATTGCATTACCTGTTCAACCTGCCTGTATAACGGTCCTGAGAACTCTTTCTGATCGATAAATTCCCCAGGATCCTTTCCTTTAAAACGGGCACATTTAATACGGGAAAATTCAAATGGGAAATCTTTTCCCGCTATAAGAATACCACCAAAGGTGGGATAAATAGTACCATGATCTTCTTTGAGGAATTTCAGGTTAAAAAGATCCTTCCTGCTCAGCTTTATGTTCATGTATTCTTCAAAATCCTTCTTCAGGCGATCAAAGTCAATTGCTGTAGAATCTTTATCATAATCAATTTCTTCATCAAAAGAAATATTTCGCCTCTGCCGGTCTAAATCAAGAATCGTCTCACGATCTGCCTTTTGATTAGTCGCCCCGACTCTTATATAAGTACCTTCTTCTATTCCTTTTTCCTTAAGATAATAGGGCTTGTGCTGTCCTGGAAATATTTCAATGATAAGAACATTTTTGTCCTCAATATTATTAGAATAGATTTCAGGAATTATATTAGGAACACATCTGTCATGTATAATATTTGAAATTTTATCCGAAAAATCCAATACCTCGTCATTACTGATTCCGATGATGTTGTGAGTACGGTCCTCTATTCCAATCAGGATTTTCCCGCCTGCCATGTTGGAGAAGGCAATAACAGATTTCGCCAGTGTCGCTCCCGACGGGATAGTCTGCTTGAACTCGAGTTGCTTTCCTTCGCCGGAAGTAATAAGGTTTTTAATGTCGTTCACAGCTTAATCCCCTATTTAATAGAGCAAAGTTGATTTATATGCATTGTTAACCTTTGAAATATCTATGCCTCTTCCTTTTTGATAAAATCCTTCATTTAATAAATACCAGGGACCCAATTGATCAGAAATATCAGTTGGAGAAAAATTCGGGCGAGCCCAAACCGATACTGTAAGTTTTGTAATTCTTCCTCTTAAAGCACCTAAACTGCGTTTCCGTTCCCATCTATCTTCAATTTCAAAGGCTGACTCTAAAACTTCGTATAATGGTTTTTCATTGTCTATAGGTTTATCCTGTTCAATTACTACAAATTCTATCTTTTTAGAATCTCCTCTTAACAAGCTTCTTACATCGATTTCTTTACGCCAATATGCCCAATCTTCAACATATTTTTCCCCTTTATCTTTTTTTATTTTGATTAGGTTGTAATAAGAGTTAATAACCGGGAAGATATCCTCTTCATTTAATTCTTTATTTATATATTTATTTAAAACAGCCAAAGTGCTTTCTATTAGAATATTATCTTTGTAGACGAAACCGCAGTATTCTTTTTTTGAAGCGTTTACAAGCCTGACTATTTCAACATTACATCTCTGTTTCTTACCATTTCTATTACAGCGTCCGGCAACTTGAATTATCGAATCAAGAGGAGCAAAGTCACGAATAACTAAATCTAGATCTATATCCACTCCAGCTTCTATACACTGTGTTGCAATTACAAGGCATGGGTTGTTTTTTTTAATCATAATAATATTATCTAATCTTTCCTGGGGAATAACATCTGCACTCAGAAAATATATCGGCATTGTTGAAACAGCTTCCAAGGCATCTAGCACCATACGTGCCGATGTCCTGGTGTTCAACACTATCATTACACGTTTATTATTCCATTCAACTTTAAGGCGTTTTATACAATCATCGATAAAATCAGTTATTGGAAGTTTGTTATTATAATTCATAACCAGGCGGTAACGTTTTCGGTCGGAAAAAATAGTTTCCGGTTCAGCAACTAATTCATTTGCTGTATTAATAAAGCCTGGTTGAGTTGCTGACATAATTAATACTTTAGAATTCATTATTTTTGTTAGAGAATTTAAAGCCGTTGCCAAAGGTTTCCAGAGTTCAGTTGGTATTGCCTGGATTTCATCAATGATAATTAATGAATCAACTAAATTATGAAACCGTATTTGGTGACTGCCCTTTGATGAAAAAAGTGATAATAGAAACTGGTCAAAAGTGGTTATAACAAAGGGCATATGCCACGTATCTTTTAAAAAATCAATAGAATTATTTATTTTCTCTCTTTCCTCCTCTTCGGAATCATCACAATACTTACGTTCGGCGAGAGAATGTGCTTCGAGTATTAATTTATCAGGATCATGGTTCTTAAAAAGTTTTCTATACTCTGTTACTGTTTGATCAACAATTGAGAGGAAGGGTAATACAATAATAGCTTTTTGTTGGATATTTTTATTATTATTACGATGGTTTAAAGCCCATGCTGCTGCAATCATTGTTTTTCCCATTCCTGTTGGCAGGGTAATAGTGGCTATTTCAGAACTTTTTTGTTTTATTATATCGTTACGAATCTTAGTGCGGAGTGAATTAAGCTCTTTTAACTGATGTTCTTCCTTTGTTTGTAGGTGCTTTTCAACAAGTTCAATAGGCAAAGGTAATAACGCTGGAGTGAAATATATTTTTTTGTAATCTTCATATAATGTAAGGAATGCTCTGTCTGATTCCAATAGAACCGAAAAAAGAAACTGCACTTGCAGGCGAAAATCCGAAGCTTTTTCTAATCCTAATTTTTCAGGTCTATATTGAAAGAAAAACTCTTCAATATCCTGTAAATCATCATATTCCGTATCAGGAAGTTTTATTCCTAATTCATTTTCTATTCTTTCTTTAGGATAATTTTTCAGTTGTGGTTGAATATGATCATCATATGAATCCAATGCGTATTCTAATCCATTAATCGCTGAAAACAATGGAAAATCACCATGATGCTTCCAAACAACAGCAGCAACAGCAATAAAGGTGTATGGATTAATTTGCTCTTTTTTTGCATACGCACACCACCAGAAAAGAGAAACCGGTGTGTGAGCTTTATCTATTTTTCTTCCTCGATATTTTGTCGGGTTATTAATATATCGTTGGAATTCTATAATTGCCTTTCCAAGATCATGAAAGTTAATAGCGAAAACTATCCATTTTTTAACTAATGATTGAGTTCTTTCATCATGTTGATTTAGAATTGCTTCTGACGCGGTACCAACTTCCAAGACATGTTCTTTTAAACTTTTATATGGATCGTAATGTGATTGAATCATTTATAACCAAATTATATTTTTCTTGCCAGCTTTCCAGGCTGAAGAAGTTCTAGCCGGAATAGTATTTGAATCCATTTCTATGAAATATGATTCATGTGAAAACACACGTTTTTCAGAAACTTTTCTGGGCATTTGTATTGATTTAATAGCTATTTCCCTATTCGAAATCTTCATTAAATCTATTTTAACTTTTGAACAGGGTACTGCTCCCGTAATTTCATAATTCCCGGTTTCTAAAGGAACCGCTGTAATACTACTTATGAACTTTATATCAGCAGACATCTCGGAAAGGCCCAGGCTTGGAGAAAAATACCATTTTCTTTCCCTGACCCGATTCTCAAACTCTTTTTGATATTTATCAGGCAGCATTGCCCAGACTGTAAAGTTAGGATTAAATAACCACTCCTGAAAAATAATAGTATTTTTTTGTTCACTAGAGCTTCCTTTATCTTTTTTATTAATTGTATAAGCTACAGACGCTGGAGGTATTTTCCTTAAGTTTGCTGAGTGCCAATGAATATAATCTGAACTCCCACTTACAGCAAACTTTGCATTCTTCAATTCCTTTTGTGGCATATCCTTTTGCAATCCAATAATAGCGCCAACAAGACCAATCAATACTGTTCTTGGGGGTATTGGATATGTTGGAGCACTGGCATTTGCTTCGGCCATAAGGAAGTGCGCAAAACGTCCGCTATAATTAAAAACGATGCATCTATTTTCCATCTATATTTATTTCTTCCCAATCAGTTTCCGGACCATTACTCTTTTTAAATTTAATATCAGGAGAAACACAGTATTAAACAGAAGCAATTCTATTTATATTCCCGGATATTCTTTCTTTTAGTAAAGAGAGATCAATTAGATAATCTTCAGGACTTGACCATTCTTTTTCCTCTTTTTTATTCGATGACTCTAGTTTTATATAATCTGATAAATTGCCGAATTGAAATTCAATATTTGGTTTATATTCTACCGAAATTAATAAACGAGGAACCTGCCCTACTTTGGTTCTTGTATTGCCGCTCGAACGTACAGATTTCCAAATAGCGTTCAACAAAGCAGAATAATCCTCATCCGTCATTCTTGACAATTTTGCAGAGTGTTCATTAGCGACGCCGTTAAAACCGATTAAAGCATAACGTAAAGCGAAATATGTTGTAAAAGTACCTTGTGTCTTTTCTTCATCAGATCCAAATGTAGTTGTACCATGAATATCTACGGGTTCTGCCTTATGCATTACCTCACCATGGTTAAACTGTACAGCACCAGTCAGGGTTTTTGGAATTGGTTTTGGCTCCCAATTATCTTGCTTTTTAAAAGCAAATGAACTTCCAAAAAGTCGTGCATCAATAAATGAATCCAGAAGAATATCCACCAGTTCGTTTCCCTCTATTTTTGGTTTATCAATTTGTTGCAGAAAATGAGCAACACGTCCTGTTAGATTTGTGGTTTTGGAATCAATAGTATCTACAAGTATTTTTTCTCCCTGTGTTTTAAAAAAGTCACGAATAAAACGCTTAAGTCTTACATCTGTAGCATAATAAGTACCATCAGGCAGAACTCTGGGGCGGTTTTCATCAGGGTCTCCATTCGGATTTCCCATTTTTATGTCGTATGCAAAAAAAACTTCCCGCCGAGATGATAGTGTTTCTTTTTTTTTCATTTTTTATCTCCTTCCATAGAATTTTTTTCTTTAGTAAAAATATCATTAGATATTGATTGCCCAAGTAATAAGAAATAGCAACATTGAATTTGATCAAGATCTATTTCATTACCAAGCTTGCATCCTAAAATACCTAATTCGTGTATAATTTCTCTGATTACAGAGTTTTTTTCTGCTTCATAAGCAAGTAATTTCTCGCGTACCTTAATAAATAATTCAGGCATATCCTGTCCTGTAAGGGTCAATCTTTTAAGCCATGTAAGGGCATTTGCACTCACATTCACTCCTTTTGCTCCCTGAATTTTCATAACTCTTCCATATAAAATTCCCAGTATAAAGGCAAATGCCTTGTGATTATTATTTATGCCACTGTTTTCAGAAAAATAGGGTCTTAATACTTTTCCTTCCGGAAAGTAAGTTCTTTTGCTTTCCACCATTTCCATTACCTCCATATATTTGAAATATTCAATAGTCATTGCCAAATGCCGAATCCAGCCTGAAAGAGTAAGCCAAATTATATTCTTTTTTTCTGAGAAACCTTCATTAAGAAGTTCAAATACTGGGTTGTCAGATTGTAATATGTTTATCAGATACCATCTGGCGGTTATCATAATTTCTTCCCATAATCTTTTTTCCGGTATCTTCTTTTTCTTGTAGATAGATTCAGCCAGTAAGCGTTTTAATTCAAAAAGTTTTTTACTTGAATTTGCTGCTTTGGCTTTCTTTCCTCCGGGTCTATGAAATAAATTATAAATGAATGCAAGATTGGCATCGAATATAAAACTATCCATTTCGTGCTTTGGGGAAAATGGATTTAAATTTTTGATATTATCAAACTCCTTCCCTTTATTATCTATTTGTTTTAATCTGGAGGGTAATACATCTGTTATTATCCCACGCAGATTTTCCATCTTTTGGCCGAAGTCTGCCCATATTATATCTATGGTAGTAATGGCCTTGCTTTCTGCAAGTACCTTTATCAGCTGTTGACGTTCTATATTGATCGCTTTCTTATCTTTTTTTAATAGACCGTCAATATATATATGAAAATTACGCAAAAACCTTGATAGTTTTTCCATGTGTAAATCTAAATCAGGCAGAATAAGTGCATTTTGACTTGTGATAGGAGCTAAATATTTTTCTAATACATGAAATTTAAAAATATATAGAAGATCAGCACAATTAGCACAGATAGCAAATGAAAGATGAGCATTTAGAGTAGTTATACCAGGAAAGGCGCCGACCCTGTCAATATTCGAAATATTAATACCCGCCAAGCTGCATGCAGAAGCATAAACTTTAATATCACTCCTTCTACATAATGGACATTGATGGGCAATGTGACATGCGGTTTTTTTTGTTGTATATTTTTCATCTCCATCTATCATAGTGCTTAGATAGTCATTATACTCAGGAACATCACCAGGAAACCGTCCTTTGATATCTTGAAATACAAGGAATACCGTCTGGTTAGTCTCCGGAATTAGTTCTACTGCAAGGGAAAGTGCTGTTTTACCTTCATCCTCTTTGATTTTACCGCCGTAAGATAATTTTTTACGGTTAAAGGCAGAGACAGCTTCCTGGAAATACTCTGCCCAAGGTGAATTACTCTCGGCTTTCTCCATAAAAGATTTGACAGTTGAGTTAAGTATCTTTAGTGATGGACCGGATCCGCCCTTTTTAGCGTATGATCGCTTTATAACAGGTCCAAGCTGTGGTGATTGTGGGCCACTAGGCCGGTTAAATGGTAATCGTGCAGCTGAATTACCTTCTAAAGAACCTATATCAAACCCTTCTAAAATTGCAATTTCAGGATTATTGGGATCTTCTCTTAAGCTATAGAATTTTTGGATCTTTCCTTCTGGTTCAACAAGATATGAAAAGAATCTTCCTCCATTAGTATTTCTCTCTTCATCAAACCAAAATCTAAGATTTTTTGGGATGGGTTCATTTTCATTCATTTCTTCCCATAAAAAAGAAAGGGCAAGCTTTTGCATTTTAAATAGCATTATAATCAAATTCCTTTAAAACATATTTTAAATCTTATATTCATAGGTAAAAATCCTTCAAACCACCCTCCTCACTCCCCCGAAACCCCTTGAAACCGACTTACCCAGCCCCACATATTCCGGAAGCAGGTAATTCGCCGTAAAGTTTCCTGTGAAACCCTTCATGTCTATCCCCTTAAGTCTGACATTAACTTCTTGAAGATCGATCCGTGCTTCTATCTTTTGTTCGGGCTCGAGCCAGTAACCGATTCCCTTGCTGAATGACAGCATGTTTCCTACCAAAGCGGATTCCAGGATATCCCGCCTTTTTTCTTCACTTCCGGTACGTATCCATCTGTCATAATTCTTCTGGTTTAATCCAATCCAGGGAGATATAAATCTGTATACTGTCATTTCAGCATTGTAACCAACTTTTACAGTATCAATGTTTAGACCTTTTTCATGAATTGGTATTACTTTATTACCGACCTTAATATTTTCGAGGGAAAGGAAAATTTTTACGAAAATGTCTACAGCCTCGTTCCCTAACGCAAGCACGCCGGGAATTCCATCCATCTTCCTGAACTGGATAAGAGGATAGCGGTAGATTACCTTTCCTGAGCCATCGTGGTTATGAATGCGATTGTATTCGCTGAATAGTTCTCCAATGAATCCGCGAAAACGGGAAATATCCGCGGAAGAAAGACGAACATTAGGAAAAGTAAGCTTAGCTATTTTAATTTCTATTCCATTTTTAAGCATACATTTTTTTCTAGATTGATACGAAATTTATTATACACTGAACCAAAAAATATTCAACTGATCGATTCACCGCACTCTATTGATAAACTTTGTGAAAAAAAACATACTGACTCGTCATGAAAACATATGATGAAATAAATAATAAAATAAAATCCGGAAAAGCTATTGTCCTTACAGCAGATGAAATTATCAGCTATGTGGAGAAAAAAGGGCTGGACAGAGCTGTGGAGGAAGTGGACGTGGTAACCACAGCTACATTCGGCCCCATGTGTTCCTCCGGATGTTTTCTCAATTTCGGTCACAGCATACCGAAAATCAGGATTACCGAGGCGTGGATCAATGATGTAAATGTCTATTCCGGTGTAGCAGCGGTAGATGTATACTTAGGGACTACCCAGCTCAGACACAACGATCCTGCAAACATGAAGTACCCGGGAGAGTTCGAGTACGGCGGCGGTCGCGTGGTTGAGGACCTTATCGCCAGGGATGTGCCGGAACTGATACAAAACAGCGATCCCCGAATCAAAGAGAAGATAACCCATCACCGGCGGAGTAACTTTTCCTGGGAATAAGCCGGGCATCACATCGTTCACTACTATAACCTCCTCCCTTTTCCGGCTTTTCATGAGTCCTTCTTCTGTCAATTCCTTAAATGGCCCGGTATTTTCTCTTCATAAAGTACAAGATGTATGCTATCCTGGAAAAAACCAAAATAAAAATACAAGTTGTATTTCTTAAGGGGAATGATATGAAATCTGTGATCGGTGTAATCGTAGGAAACAGAGGGTTTTTTCCGGACCAGCTGGTAAAGCAGGGAAGGGAAGATGTCCTGAAAGTGCTTGAAGCCAACGGATGTGAAGCCGTGGCGCTTTCTATCGAAGACACGAAATTCGGGGGCGTGGAAACCTTGAAGGACGCAAAAAAATGTGCGGCCCTCTTCAAAAAACACCGGGACCGCCTTGACGGTATATTAGTCACTCTGCCCAACTTCGGCGACGAACGGGGTGTGGCGGACACGTTGAAAATGGTAAACCTGGATGTTCCTGTTCTTATCCAAGCGTCTCCGGATGACCCGAAACACATGGATGCATCTTCCAGGAGAGACAGTTTTTGCGGGAAGATCTCTGTGTGCAACAATCTGCTGCAGTATAGTATTCCCTTTTCCCTTACTAAAAATCACACTGTAGACATAACGGGTGACGAGTTTAAAAACGAACTGGAGAAATTCAAAGGAGTGTGCCGGGTAGCCAAAGGTGTGAGAAATGCCAGAATCGGTGCTATCGGGGCACGGCCTGCTGCATTCAACACGGTACGGTACAGTGAAAAAATCCTGGCAGACCACGGAGTCAACGTGGAAACCATCGATCTGTCGGAAATATTCGGACGTATTGAAAAACTTTCTGATTCGGATACCCGGACCCGGAAAAAGCTGGCCCAGGTTCAGGAGTACATTGCTGCTCCCTCGGTTCCTGAAGCAAGTATTCTAAAAATGGCAAAACTGGGGGTAGTATTGGACGAGTTCATCCAGGAGAATGAACTCGATGCAACAGCGGTCCAGTGCTGGACCTCCATGGAGGAATATTTCGGCATCGTTCCCTGCACCATGATGAGCATGCTCAGTAATGGCCTCAAGCCCAGTGCCTGCGAGGTGGATGTGACCGGTGCCCTGGCAATGTATACCCTTCAACTTGCATCCGGTACACCCAGTGCCCTCCTGGACTGGAACAATAATTTCGGCAACGACCCTGATAAGTGTATTCTTTTCCACTGCAGCAACCTGCCGAAACATTTCTTCAAGGAAATGTCGATGAAGTACCAGGCAATAATTGCAGGATCCGTGGGAAAAGATAACACCTTCGGTACCGTGGAGGGCAACATCCAGCCTCATCCCATGACGTATGCACGTTTTTCCACCTACGATCCTGCAGGAAAACTCCTGTGTTATGTTAGTGAAGGAAGTTTTACAAACGATCCAATCGATTCCTTCGGAGGTATCGGAGCCGCCCATATTGCCAATCTTCAGGATCTCCTGAAATTCATCTGTAATCACGGTTTCGAACACCACGTGGCGGTAAACCTTTCCAACGTGGCGGATATCCTTCACGAGGCGTTTTCCACCTATCTCGGTATTGACACCTATTATCACTGCTAAAGGAGTAATGGGGAATATTTATGGATACAATGTTTACCATCGGGCTGGACTATGGCACCAACTCAGTGCGCGCCCTTATCGTAAAGGTAAAGGACGGGACAGAGATCGCTTCCTGCGTGTGGAGTTACGCCCATGGCGATGCCGGGGTGGTAGAGGACCCCAGGGACCCCAACCTCGCAAGGCAGCATCCACAGGATTACCTGGACGGAATCTCCGCATCTATTTCCGGAGCCCTTAAAGAAGCAGGACAGGAACCTTCATTTTCCCCGGACAGGGTCATCGGGATCGGGGTAGACACCACCGGAAGCACTCCCCTCCCGGTAGATAAAGAGGGAACTCCCCTGGCGTTTTACGAGTATTACAAGGACAATCCGAACGCCTATGCCTGGCTTTGGAAAGATCATACTGCGATTGCCGAGGCAGAACTTATTACCAGTACCGCTGCAAAAATGAAACCACGGTACCTGGCAAAAATCGGAGGAACCTACTCTTCCGAATGGTTCTGGGCCAAGATACTTCATTGCCTTAAGGTGGATAAACCGGTCTTCGACGCAGCCTATACCTGGGTGGAGATTGCGGACTGGATTCCGGCAGTACTCACCGGAACCACACTTCCGGAAAAAATGAAACGGGGCGTGTGCGCAGCAGGGCATAAAGCAATGTTTCACACAGACTGGGGCGGGTATCCGGAACCGGACTTCCTGGAGAAACTGGATCCGGCCCTGGTTACCCTTCGTAAAACACTGCCTGATACTGCATATACCATAGCGGATGCCGCGGGAACCCTGACCACGGAATGGGCGGACAGGCTGGGTATTCCCTCGGGGATACCTGTAGCAGTAGGAGCTTTTGATGCCCACTTAGGCGGGGTCGGCTCTGGAATCCGGCCGGGGGTCCTGGTAAAAAATATAGGTACATCAACGTGTGATATGATGGTTGCCCCGGGGGACATGAAACTGCCGGATATCCCCGGCCTCTGCGGTATTGTCCCCGGCTCGATCCTGCCCGGGGATTACGGACTTGAAGCCGGGCAATCTGCGGTGGGCGACATCTTCAACTGGTTCGTCAACTACATCGAGCCGGGAGGGAAGGATGCAGGGTCCCACCAGGCACTTACCAGGGAAGCGGAAAAGTTGAAACCCGGGGAAAGCGGACTCCTTGCCCTTGACTGGAACAATGGAAACAGAACGGTCCTTGTAGACCAGAGACTTACCGGTATGGTCCTTGGACTTACCCTGCACACTACACCCGGGGAGATCTACCGGGCACTGATAGAGGGGACCGCCTTCGGAGCCAGGGTCATCATGGAACGGTACGAAGAATACGGCGTCCAGGTAGAACGGGTCGTCAACTGTGGGGGTATCAGTATAAAGAACCCCATGATTATGCAGATTTACGCTGATGTTCTGGGGAGGGAAATGGAGATATCCAGAAGCACTCAGACCGGGGCTCTCGGTTCGGCAATAGCCGGGGCGGTTGTCGCCGGAAGAGAAGCCGGGGGATACGCAACGTACGGGGAAGCCGTGGCACAGATGACCGGGGTACTGGATACGCGGTTTACACCGGATCCGGATAACACGGCGGTGTATAACCGGCTGTACAGACTATATAACCAGCTTCACGATGTTTTCGGAACCCGGGAGTACAGCACCAATCTGTTCAATGTTATGAAAGATCTCCTTGTTATCCGGGACCAGGCGAGAAAGCAGTGAAATTTAAAGACCTCAAAGAAAAGGTATACGAATTAAACATGGAGCTGACCAAGGCAGGGCTGGTTACCCTCACCTGGGGCAATGCCAGCGCAGCAGACCGGGACAGGGATGTTATGGCAATTAAACCGAGCGGTGTAGCCTATGATCAATTGAAGCCTGATGATATCGTCATCCAGTCTCTCGAAGATGGTGCAGTGGTGGAAGGATCCCTTCGGCCGTCGTCGGATGCACCCACTCACAGGGTCCTGTACCTGGATTTCAGCGGGATAGGCGGTGTGGTCCACACACACTCCACATATGCTACCAGCTGGGCACAGGCATGTAGAACGATACCCTGCTTCGGTACTACTCACGCAGACATATTCCACGGACCGGTTCCTATGACCAGGCAGCTTTCCGACAAAGAGATCGAAGAGGCTTACGAAGAACACACGGGGCATGTTATCATTGAACGGTTCCACCAGGCCGGTATCGACCCTCTCCATTTTCCCGGTGTGCTCGTTCCCCACCACGGCCCCTTTACCTGGGGAAAAACCGGGAAGGCGCGGTGAATACCGCAATCGCCCTGGAAGAAACGGCAAGGATGGCTTTGTTAAGTCTTCAGATCCATCCTGGTACCGGTACCATACCCCGGTCGCAGATGGACAAACACTTTTTACGCAAACACGGTCCAGGAGCCTACTACGGTCAGAAGTAAACGGGAAAAAATGTTCGATGTAGCCGCTGATTTCCTATATAATAAACGCATCGATGAATAAATATGAGTTCATTGTCAACCTGTCTCGAGACTTCATCACCTTAATAAACCAGGATTACATATATGAAGTAGTCAACGAATCCTACTGTCAGGTACTTGAAAAGGAACGTGACCAGGTGTTAGGACGCAAAGTTTCCGATATCTGGGGAAAGGAGCTTTTTGACTCTGCTATAAAGCCACGGCTGGACGAATGTTTCAGCGGGAAGGCTGTTCACTATATAGACCAGTTCAAATTCGGCCTTTCCCAGCGGTATATACATGTATCATTCTATCCCTACAGTGACGGTAATAAAGTCACACATGCCCTGGTGTTCTCACACGACATCACCAAACTGGGAAAAATCGAATCCAAACTGATCAACTACGAATATAGGGACCCCCTTACAGGTCTGTTCAACAAGCGGTCCCTGGACATCATCCTGGATATGGAACTGGAAAAGGCGAAACGTTCCAAATCGGAAAACTTAAGGGCCCTTATATTTATCAGCCTGGACAATCTTTCGGAAGTGAGACACATATATGGTTATGAAATCGGGAATATCCTACTGGAGAATACAGGGATCAGGATCAAGGAAATCCTCCGGAACAGCGACTATATATTCCACCTGGAAGGAAACGAACTCGTAGTGTTACTGACTGCCATTGCTTCCAAAACGGACCCGGGGAAAGTGGCGCAGAAGATCCTCGAAGTCACATCCACACCTTACACCCACGGTGACTTCAGCATCGTTTTGAAAAGCTGTATGGGTATCGCTCTTTTCCCAGATGACGGAGAGTCAAAGGAAACCTTGATTCAGAATGCAACTGCCGCTTTAAGTATGGCAAAAAAAAGGGAATCCCTGTTCGTTCTCTATGACAAATCCACTCATGAAAAATCGATTAGAGAACTCAAACTGGAAAATGATCTGCACAAAGCATTCAGTTCGGATCAGTTTGTTCTCTACTACCAGCCTATAATCGATGCGTCCCTTACCATAACAGGCGCCGAAGCCCTTATACGGTGGAAGCATCCGGAGCATGGCCTCATCCCCCCTTTGGATTTCATCCCCATTGCGGAAAGAACCGGGCTTATCAATGCCATCGGTACCTGGGCGCTTTATACCGCGGTAAAACAGCTTAGTGAATGGGGGAAAACATATTCGATATATATATCGGTCAACCTCTCTGCCAGGGAATTCAGAAACGACCATCTGCCGGAAGTACTACAGAATGCGATCAAATCCGGGAATGGAGTCGAACCGGGTCTGCTGAAAATTGAAATCACCGAATCTGAAGTCTTCTGCGATCCGGAACATTCCATAAAGCGGATGAAGGCGCTGAAAGAGAAGGGGTTCGACCTGTTGATCGACGATTTCGGCACAGGCCAGTCTTCCTTAAGTTATCTGAAAACCCTGCCGGCGGACATCATCAAGATAGACAAGATGTTCGTGGATGAACTTTTAACAGGGCAGGAGGACCGCGACTTTCTTGAAAAGATCATTGCCGTGCTGAAAGTAAAGAAAAAGAAGATTGTTATCGAAGGGATCGGTACGCGGGAACAGTTCGACATCCTTACAGGTATGGACTGCGACTGGTACCAGGGTTTTTTCTTTTCACCCCCTGTGCCGCCGGCAGAGTTTACAAAGCTGCTGAAAAAGCACGGAGAACCACGGAAATCCTGACACGCACAGATGGGCAGGAACAACACCGCCCGTTTTTCACCTCAAGAATCGGGTTTGTTCTGCCTGCTGTATGGATGTTCGTCCCGGTCAGTCTGTGCCTGACAGTTGTACTACCGGTTATAACCAATTGCCGGACTCTGCAACTTATCCCCTTACTTGAAGAAGATCTGGTGACGGAGTACCTTAGTAAGCCTATGCAGAAAACCGCATCCCGGATCTTCAGCCTGGCAATCCCGGTCATCGTAAGCCAGATATCCCTCACTTTCGTTCAGATCGTTGACACCATGTTCCTCGGCCGCCTTGGTCCGATCCAGCTGGGAGCTACAGCTCTCGTAGGAGTTCTTTTGTGGAACCTCATCAATGTGGGAGAAGGATTTTCCGTGGGCCTTACCGCCTGTATTGCCAGGATGATCGGCGCCGGCGACGACCACCAGGCTTCATCGTTTTTCCGGAGCGGTCTTGTGGGCATTACGATCCTTGGGATACTCCTGGTTCCCATCCTCCTTCTACTGGAAAAGGGCATCTTCCTTGCAATGAGAATGCCCGGGGAACTGTACACTTACGGCAGTGAATACTTCATATGGTTCGTCGTCTTTCTACCGTCGATCTACTTTCTTACTGCAACCCAGGCGGCATTCAGGGCTGCCGGAGATACCCGGGCCCCGATGATTGTCGGGTTTATCATGAACGGGATAAACGTCCTCCTGGATTACCTGTTTATTTTCGGAAAACTCGGGTTCCCCGAGATGGGTGTGCATGGGGCTGCCCTGGCATCCGGGATCAGCTATACCGCCGGATGGATCATGCTTTTTTCCATATTAAATAGAAGAAGCTGGGGACCCTTACATAAGGGATCACAATTTTCCCTGGACAAACTGTTCCGGATTGTCAAATTTGGAATTCCAGCTACAATAGAGCGGCTTGCAATGTCTGTTTCCCAGCTTATGGTAATGGCGCTGTCGGTCACCCCCTTAGGGAGTTATTACATCGCTTCATTCCACATCGTTATCCGTTTGGCATCCCTCTCGTTTATGCCGGGATTCGGCTTTGCCATCTCCGCCGCCACCATGGCCGGCCAGAGCCTGGGTGCTAAACGGCCTGAGGAAGCGGAAAAATTGGTCTGGCACACCGTCATGTACGCGGCGCTGGTGATGGCGGGAATCTCCATCCTCTACTACTCCCTTCCCACATGGCTGGTACGCCTGTTTACCAACAGCGAAGAGATCGTGGCAATCTCGAAAAGTCCCTTGAGGATCTATGCTACTATGGTTGTATTCTTAAGTCTCAGCATGGTGTTGGGAGGCGGGTTACGCGGAGCAGGGGACACCAAGTATCCCATGATTATCATGTTTCTCTCCAGATTTGCCATCCGCCTTCCTTTAAGCTGGATTTTGAGCATCCATTATGGATTGGGCTTAAGCGGTGTGTGGATGGCCATGTGTACCGACTTCGTTATCCGGGCGGGACTGCTCTCGTTACGGATGCGAAGCGGGAACTGGAAAAAGATACGGATATAGAATACTCTTAACAGCCAGTTGGATGCTATATGCGGTTCTTTTAATGTTGTTCCCAGGCGGGGGAATAAATTCTATTCCTTTTAACTATTCGATTGAGTCTCGATGCGAGGATCAGCAATTCGAAATGTAAGGAAAATGGAACATATTTGACCGGAAACAGCGGTTCGACCCCGCTCACCAGCCGCTGATACAACGGCATTCTATTCCCCTAACGTTATCGTTGAAGCGATTGATTATCAAAAACCGGTAT
>JAJSAL010000010.1 GCA_024274705.1 Spirochaetota bacterium | reverse complement strand
GGACCTCCGGTTTACCACGAAACTCAACTACAACGTAACCCTTCCGGACCCGTAGAATTGATGAAGTTGATAAAGTGGACGTAACGATCCTACTATAACCCTGGAACCAAATTTTCCTTGGCAAAGTATACAGGCTGGTGTATATTTAAAGGATCAAAAAATTCTATCCTGGAGGAGGAGAAAGTGAAAAAAATTCTAATGGTTCTCTTAGTACTTCTCATGGCAGCTTCCCTGTTTGCCGGCGGTAAGAAAGAAGCCGAAGCGGAGGAACCGAAAGCCGCAGAAGAAAAAGTGGAAGTAAAAAAGGAAATGGCCAAACCGGCTATCAAGAATCCCGACACCTACATCTGGGCCACATACGGAACAATAGACAGCCTGGATCCTGCAAAGTCGTACGATTCCGCTTCGTGGAGTAACATGGCTCTCCTGTATGAAACCCTTGTTACGTACAAAGGCGAATCAACCGGAGATTTTATTCCCATGCTTGCGGAAGAGGTGCCCACCATTGAAAACGGTCTCGTTACCAATGGAGGGAAAACCTGGAAATTCAAGATTAAAAAAGGCATAAAGTTCCACAGCGGGGATACCATGACTCCCGAAGATGTGGAGTACAGCTTCGAGCGGAACATGGTCCTCGATCCTGATGCCGGGCCGAACTGGATATGGTACTACATCTTCTTCGACGGCGTCTGGGGATCCAGGGATGATGACGGCAATATTGCTGTTGATTTTGCCGACATCGACAAGGCTGTCGAAGTTGAAGGCGATTATGTTGTATTCAACCTGGCCAACCCTTTCCCGGCTTTCCTCGGAGTAATCGCGGGGAAATGGGCGGCCATCGTTAACAAGTCCTTTGTTGCTGAAAACGGGGGTTGGGACGGATCCGCCGCCGCCTATCCTGAAGTCAACAACCCGCCTGAAGACGCGGAAACCCTTAGCGACATCGAAGACGGGACCGGTCCGTACCGCCTCGTACGGTGGGAAAAGGGCGTTGAGATGGTCCACGAACGGTTTGAAGGATACTGGGGCAACAAACCTGCGATCCGGAAAGTTATCTACAAGGTCGTAGACGAATGGTCCACCAGGAAACTCATGCTCTTAAGGGGTGATGTTGATGTAGCTACCGTGGATTCCCTGTACTACAACGAAATGGACCAGGAAGAAGGGCTGACGGTATACAGGGACCTTCCTTCCCTTACGGTGCACGGCGTATTTTTCAACCAGGACATTGCCGCTCAGGACAATCCCCTTATCGGTTCCGGAAGGATCGATGGTGAGGGCGTACCTCCGGATTTCTTCTCAGACAAGAACGTGCGCCTTGGTTTTATCTATGCTTTCGATGAAAGTATCTATATCAACGATATATCCAACAACACCGCCATGGATCCGGTTACCCCGATTCCCGCGGGTCTTCCCTACAAGAACCCGAATCAGAAACGGCTTCCTCATGACATGAAAAAGGCCGAAGAAGCGTTCAGGAAAGCCTTCGGCGGGCAAATCTGGGAGCAGGGTTTCAAACTTGATCTTCTCTATAACGAAGGAAACGATGTCCGGCGGGCGGTGAATATGATGCTCGCCGAAAATGTGATGAAGCTCAATCCTAAGTTCAAAGTTTCCGTACGGGGTGTTGAATGGTCGGAATACGTGGATATGATCCGGAAGAGCAACATGCCTATCTTCAACGTAGGTTGGGCTCCTGACTATCCGGACCCGGACAACTACGCGAACCCGTTCATGCACTCCCAGGGCCATTATGCCCGTCAGTGCGGTTATTCCAATCCTGAAGTGGACAAACTGGTGGAGGAAGCAGCTATTTCATTCGATCCTGCCCTCAGGAAGAAAAACTACTACAGGATACAGGAAATTTTCGTCGAGGACGCAGTGGGTATCATGTACAGCCAGCCCCTCTCCCGAAGATATTTCAAGGACTGGGTAAAAGGGTGGTACTTCAACCCGATGATGTCCCACGATGAATTCGAGACTGTTCCGTTCCTGACAAAGAGTTACTAAATCATCTTTTAAAGAAATGCGTAAGGGTTCCGAATTTTCTTTAGGAACCCTTTTTTCTTGAAGAAACAAAAAAAAGCGTCTTGAGAAGACAAATAATGGTATAATTTCGAAACCTGAGTTTGGAGTATATTGAGCGGGAGTGTGCTTGTGGGCTTACTGAACTATGTCATCCGCCGTCTGATTCTGATGGTAGTAGTATTATTCGGCGTGTCTTTACTCGTGTTTTCCATAATGATGATCATACCTCCGGGACAGCGTGTTGCTATTTATGTGCACGGGGAAAAGGTGACGCCGGACCAGATGGAGGCGCTGATCCAGAAATACGGGCTTCGGGACCCTGCGCCTGTGCAGTATTTCAGGTGGCTTAAGAACATCTTCAAGGGGGAGTTCGGTTTCTCCGTCACAGCCAGTGCACCGGTAATCGAAGGGTTCAAGAGGTACTTTCCCACGACCCTCGAGCTTGTGCTCTATTCCACGCCCCTGATCATTCTCGTGGGGGTATGGCTCGGTACCATTGGAGCGGTAAACAAGGATAAACCGGCGGACCATGTGACGCGGATATTTGCCATTGTCGGGTATTCACTTCCCACGTTCTGGCTCGGGTTACTGCTCCTTATGATTCTGTACGGATATTTCGGCATCTTTCCACCGGGTGTCCTTTCCAACGAGGGAAAGGATGTCCTCTTCAGCGAGGAATTCAAGCGCTACACGGGACTGATTACCATTGACGGTATTCTTAACTGGCGATGGGATATGGTCTGGGACGGTTTGTATCATCTCATCCTTCCGATAATCAACCTGGTCATTCTGAACAGTGCGTTGATTCTCCGGCTTATGCGGTCCAGTATGCTCGAGGCGTTAGGCCAGGATTTTATCCGGACCGCAACGGCAAAAGGAGCAGACCGGAGGACCATTATCAATATTCACGCCCGGCGCAACGCTCTTATTCCGGTCATCACGGTTTCGGGCATCCTCTTTGCCGGACTTATGGCGGGAATGGTCATTACGGAAACGATTTTCACCAGAGAAGGAATCGGCCGTTGGATGGCCCGGGCCGCCCTGCAGCTCGATGTTCCTGCAATCATGTTCAATACCCTGTTTTTAGGTCTTATTTTTGTAGGGGTAAACCTGATTGTGGATATCGTCTATGCCTATATCGATCCGAGAATCCGGCTGAACTAGAAGGAGCAAAGTGATGGCTGATCCTGATACAAAAACTTCCGCAAAGCACAAGGTATCCCATCCGGTGATCAATGAAATTGCATTCTCTTTCCGGCGGTTTATTAAAAACCCTCTGACTATCATCGGTCTTGCTATTATCCTGTTTTTTGCCTGCGTTGCGATATTCGCTCCGGTGCTGGCGCCGCCGGAAACACCTCACGATCCGTACCGGATTCCCCACAGCGGCTGGAAAATGGCCCCGTCTCCTCCGTCACCGGAAAATCCCTTAGGAACCCTGGAACAGCAGTACGATATTCTGTACGGCATAATCTGGGGGACCCGTCATGCTTTCAGGATAGGGTTTCTCGTGGTACTGGCTAACCTGGCTATAGGCCTCATCCTGGGTTCCATAGCCGGATATTTCGGGGGCCTGGCGGACGAGATCATCATGCGGATCGCCGATGTGTTTTATGCTATTCCGTTCCTTGTCATGGCCATGGCCCTGGTGGTTGCCATCGGCAGGGGGCTCCAGTCCATTGTGCTGGTTATGATAATCCTCGGCTGGCCTACGTACACAAGGCTTATACGGAGTGAAATTCTCACCATCCGGGAGAAGGATTACGTGCTTGCGGCCAAGGCAAGCGGAGCATCCGATCTGCGCATCATCCTTACCCATATTCTTTCCAATTCCATCTATTCCGTCCTGATCTACGCTTCCATGAATATCGGCGTGACCATTCTTCTCGCCGCTGCCCTCTCCTTTCTGGGACTTGGTTCAGAGGCGGGCTATGCGGACTGGGGACAGATGGTTGCCATGAGCAGGGACTGGATCGTCGGGCCGAAGGACAACCGCCTCGCCTACTGGTACGTGGTATTCATCCCCGGCTTTACCATCACCCTCTTTGTGCTTGGATGGAACCTCTTAGGGGACGCGGTGCGGGACGTGTTCGATCCTAAGGTAAGGAGACGGTAGCATGGCAGAAGCGGTAATAGAGAAACTGGGAGAAACCCGGGATATATACACGAATTTTTATACCTACGAAGGGGTGGTCAAGGCATTAAACGGTGTGAGTATCGTCATTAAGGATGGTGAGACCTACGGACTGGTAGGTGAATCCGGATGCGGGAAGAGCGTTACCGTACGCTCTATCATGAGGATAGTGCAGGCCCCCGGTAAAATAGAGGAGGGAAAGGTACTCCTTTTTTTAAGCCAGGAAGACAGGAAAAAAGGCATCGATCTTCTCCAGCGGAGTGAAGCGTACATGCAGTCCATTCGGGGAAACGATATTTCCATGATTTTTCAGGAAGCCGGCACCTCCCTTAACCCGGTCCTGTCCATCGGCTACCAGATAGGGGAGAGTTTCTACCTTCACCGGATGCAGGACATACTGGAAAAGACTGTTGCCCGTCTGGACCGGGAGCTTGAGCAAAAGGTGTCCGGATGGGGAAAGTGGTGGAAGAACTTCCAGAAAAACCTGCTCATGAAAGAGCTGGAGGCCCAGAAGCAGTACGAAAAAAATGTCGTGGATATTGATAACCGCCTATACGACCTGGAAGAGAGGACCGATGATAAAGCAGTCCGGGCAAAGCGGGAACTGAACAGGAAACGGGAAAAACTGAAAGAATCCCATATCTACTCCGATTTCATTGGCCACGTTCCTTTCCTTCGAAGGTACAGGAAAAACCTGGAAATCACGGTGAGGGAACTGGCTGTCCGGCTTCTCACCGAACTTGGGGTGCCTAATCCTGATAATGTAGTGGACAGGTATCCTCATGAGCTTTCCGGCGGTATGCAGCAGCGCATCGTCATCGCCATGGCGTTGGCATGTCATCCGAAACTCCTTATCGCCGACGAACCTACATCCAACCTGGATGTAACCATTCAGGCCCAGATCCTGGACCTTATCAAAACGCTGAAAGAAACCAGCATCTCCTCGGTGCTCTTTATCACCCACGACTTAGGCGTGGTGGCCGAGGTGTGTGATAGGGTTACGGTGATGTACGCAGGTGATACCTGCGAGACTGCAGCCGTGGAAGAGCTTTTTAACAATCCTCTCCACCCGTATACCAAGGGGCTGCTCAAATCGGTACCGAAGATGAAGCAGGCGGAAAACCTGGAAACTATTCCCGGGATTGTACCGAACCTGGTAGAGCCGCCGTCGGGGTGCAGGTTCCATCCACGGTGTTCCTATATGCTGGATACCTGTAAAGTTGAAAAACCGTCTAAGTACGCCTATGAGGGTAATCCTGACCACACGGTTTCCTGCCATCTATACTGTAACAAGGAAGCGGAAAGATCATGAGTGAAGCACTAATCGATATCCGACAACTGAAAAAATATTACCCTGTGAGAGGCGGAGTATTCAAACGGCACATCGCCGACGTTAAGGCTGTGGATGATGTGGATCTTAAGATCCGGAAAGGGGAGTGCCTGGGCCTCGTGGGAGAGTCCGGCTGCGGGAAAACCACCCTGGGTAAAGCCATCCTGCGGCTCCATCCTGCCACGGAAGGACGTATCTACTATAACCAGACCCGGGATAATATCGAAGAAGTAGAAGCCATGCTTGCAAGCGGCAACGGCAAACGGGAAAAGGCAAAGAGACTTCTCGCTGATATGGACATCACCCGGATGAACCGGCAGAAGATGACGGAACTCCGTAAAAAGATACAGATCGTGTTCCAGGATCCTTCCAACTCCCTGGACCCGCGCATGCTGGTCAAAAAGATCGTCGCCGAACCCCTCATCATTCACAAGATGGTAACCGCCGGGGAAATGGATGACCATGTCCTGGAAATTCTGAACCGGGTTGGACTTGCAAAGACCCACATGATGCGGTATCCCCACGAGTTTTCCGGGGGGCAGCGGCAGCGTATCGCCATTGCCCGGGCCCTGGCGACAAATCCGGATTTTATCCTCATGGATGAACCCACATCCGCCCTGGATGTGTCCGTACAGTCTCAAATTCTCAATCTTCTGAAAAAACTGCAGGAGGACATGAGTCTTACCTATCTCTTTGTTACCCATCACCTCCTGGTAGTAAAATACATCAGCAACAGGATCGCAGTGATGTACCTGGGTAAGATTGTGGAACTGAGTAAGTCCCGGGAGCTGTTCGAACGGTCCCTCCACCCCTATTCAAAAGCCCTCCTTTCAGCTATCCCCCAACCGGATCCTTTTACGAAAAAGGAGAGGATCATCCTTACCGGGGATGTTCCCAACCCCCTCAATCCGCCGCGGGGCTGCCGGTTTCATCCCCGGTGCTCCTACGTGAAGGAGATTTGTAAAGAGGTGATCCCTGAACTCGAAGACGCGGGAAACGGCCACATGGTGTCCTGCCACCGGTGGAAGGATATTTAAAGATATTTAAGGGATTACATCATCCCAGGTGATTCCGGCACCGTCCGGCACCGGTTTGACTGTTTTTTTTCCGAGGATTACGGGCTGGAATTCCGGGAAAAGACCGGGTTTGAGTACCTTCTCGGTCCTGAGAAGGGCTGTGTTCGTTTCTGTGAGTGTCTCTCCTTCACCGATATCCCGTACCGCATGGATCGATCGTTTCGTTGTCAGGTAGTGGGCCTGTTCCGATGGAGCCAGCCGCTTAATGCCGTTACCCAGCACACTATTGATTCGCTCCTTCGTATGCCACCTCTCAAGGTATCTCACCGTGTCCTCCAGGACGCTTTGTTCGGCCCTGCGTACAGCCGCCGTCATACGTGTGAAATCATCGGGCTCCAGTGCAATCGGATCATCCAGCCCGTCATCCCGGGAAGACAGGGTGATGTGCTTCTCGATAACAGCGGCGCCCATGGCGGCTGCCAGTGACGGCACGAGAAGGGGATCCACTGAATGGTCCGAAACTCCGGAAAGGACACCGAACATCCGCACCAGGTTAGGGAGAATGAACAGGTTATACTCGGTTTCCGGCGCGGGATAGGCGGTGATGCAGTGGAGGAGAACCGAAGATTTCCCGGTGATCGTCAAGGCCCGTTCGATATCTCCCAGGGTGGAAACACCCGTGGAAAGGATGACCGGTTTATTATACCCGGCAACCTGCCCCAGGAGGGGGAAATGGTTGAGCTCCGGAGAGGCTATTTTATATGCAGGGACGTTAAGCTCTTCCAGGTCCCCGGCGGAGGCGATACCGAAGGGGGTGCAGAGGAAGACCATGCCCAGTTCCTCCGCGCGGTCTTTGCATGCCCTGTAGAAATCCATGTTCTGTTCCAGGGCCTTAAAACGCTGGAACAGGGGAATGCTTCCCCCGGGAAGGTTCACTTCTCCCGTAAGGGGGTGGATGATCTCTTCTGCAAAAACATGCTGGAATTTAACGGCGTCCGCACCCCCGTCGGCGGCAGCTTGTATGAGTTGCCCGGCCCTGGAAAGTGCACCCCCGTGGCCTGTTCCTATTTCGGCTATGACGAAGCAGGGATGGGAGTCTCCGATACATTTATGTCCTATGGCAAGTTCCATCGCAGTTTCGTACTTTCAGGGCCTTGGAAGGGCCGGCTGTTATTTCGGTCCGATCCGGTCAAACCCGGTGTAGGGAACAAGGTTTTGCGGAATTGAAACCGAACCGTCCTGGTTCTGAAAATTTTCCAGGAGAGCGATAATAGTCCGGGAAACCGCCACGGCTGTACCGTTCAGCATGTGTACGTACACCGTGTTCTTGTCTTCCTTGAACCGAATTCCAAGTCTTCTTGCCTGGTAGTCGGTACAGTTGCTGGTGGATGTTATCTCCCCCCAGTCCCCGCCTTCCCCCCTGCCGGGCATCCAGGCTTCCAGGTCGAATTTCCTGTAAGCCGGGCTTCCCAGGTCGCCGGTGCAGGTGTCCACCACGCGATAGGGAATCTCCAACCCCTGGAATATCTCCTCTTCGATGGCAAGGATCTCATCATGAAGCTTGTCCGAGTCTTCCGGCCGGCAGAAAACGAACATCTCGACTTTAGAGAACTGGTGAACCCGGTACAGCCCCTTCGAGTACTGTCCTGCCGCCCCTGCCTCTTTCCGGAAGCAGTGGGAATAGCCGGCGATTCTTATGGGCAGTTCCTCCGGGTCGAGGACCGTATCCGCGTAGTAGCCTCCCAGGGTTATTTCCGCGGTACCCACGAGACAGGTTCCGGTGTCCTCGATGGTGTAGATGTTGCTCTCCGGCCCCCGGGGGTTGAAACCGATCCCTTCCAGGATTTCTTCTTTTGCGATATCCGGGGTGATAAAGGGGGTAAATCCTTTTTTCTGCAGTATGTCCATGGCATACCGGGAGAGGGCGAACTCCAGGAATACCGCCTCGTTTTTCAGATAGTAGAATTTCGTTCCTGATACACTTGTGGCCCTGTCGAAATCCACCAGGTCCAGGGATTCCGCAAGTTCCACGTGATCTTTCGGTTTGAAAGAGAACTGCGGCGGGGTACCTTCTCTTTTCAGCTCCGTATTGTCTTTGTCTTCCCTTCCTACCGGAGCAGACGGGTGGGCCATGTTGGGTATACTCTTAGCCTCCTGGAAAAGCCTGGTCTCGGTATCCGAAAGGCGGGTTTCAGCTTCTGCGATACCTTCTTTTAGCTGTTTCCCCTCATCGATAAGTGCCTGGCGCTCCTCCCGGGACATGTTTCCTTTCATCTTTTTCGCGTTTTCATTTCTCTTCCGCCGTAAGTCGTCTGTTTCCCGGATCAGGCTGTTCCTTTCATCATAGAGCTTTACCACCAGGTCGGTATCGGCGGTCATAAACCGGTTTTGAATGTTCCTTTTTACTTCGTCTGCATGTTCTTTAATGTATCGTAAATCGAGCATATTCTCCCTCAAGTGTCCGGCTGGTACCCATCATAGCTTATAGTACCCTGACGCACAAGAAGTCATGAAAAGTGTGGAGCGGAGCGGAATATGCTGTTGCCCGTGCGGGCCGGAGAACAACCGTTCCACTTTCCCGAAGCGGGCACTCAAAAAAAAATGAAATTTCGCTTCTCGCTCTGAATCTTCGCGAGTTCATACCCAAGGAATAGGGCCCGGATGTTTGTATCCCTGTATCTCTCATCAAACCGCTGTTCCACAACTTTTTGCAGCGACTCGATGCGCATAAAATTAACGATTCCGGCCAGTGCTCCGATAACAGCGATATTAACACCTATACTGGTGTTGAGCTGTTTAAGTACAGCCCGGGTAAAGTCCATTTCCGCCTGCCTGGCGTGAGTGGTTTTCCTGGACTTGACTCCGTATGAATCGATAAGGATAACCCCGCCGGGTCTTACAATCCACGCATATTTATCATATGCCTCCTGACTCAAGGCAACCAGGATATTTGGTTCAATTACTTTAGGAAATCCAATCGGATTTGAAGCTATGATCACATCAGATCGTGCCGAACCGCCCCTTGCTTCAGGGCCGTAGCTCTGGGTTTGTGTGGCTTCAAGCCCTTCGTAGTAGACTGCAGCCTCGGCAAATAAAATCGCAGCGGTAATAATACCCTGACCCCCGGAACCGGAAAATACGATACGGGAAATCACGGGGTATGGTCCTTGGCCCGCAGGAGCAGTTCTGCGTAGCTTTCACAGTATTCGGACCGCTCTGCCTGGTAGAATAGCCCGGTAACGATAGCTTCCGGATCATCCGTTTCCCGGCCCTTTTTTACGGTATGATCCCGGTACCATTCCATCATCTGAACTGCGCTCCCTTTATTATTCTCTCTGCCGTAATAGGTGGGACACTGGGAAAGGATTTCGACCACGGAAAACCCCTTATGCTGAATTGCTTCCTGTATCATACGAGTCATCTGTTGAACGTGATAGGTGGTGGAACGGGCGATAAAGGTCGCTCCGGCCGCATGTGCCAGTTTGACCGCATCGAAGGGTGGATCGATATTCCCGTATGGAGCCGTAGTAGCATACTCACCATATCCTGTGAAAGGAGAAAACTGCCCGCCGGTCATACCATAGATATTATTGTTCATGATGATGGCGGTTATATCGATATTTCTGCGGGCTGCATGGATAAAGTGATTGCCCCCGATCGCCAAGGCGTCGCCGTCTCCCATGGGGACGAGGATAGAGAGTTCCGGGCGTGCCAGTTTTATTCCCGTTGCGAAGGCTAATGCCCTTCCGTGAAGCGTATTCAACGTATGGAAATCCACATACCCGGTGATCCGTGAAGAACAGCCGATCCCGGAGGTCATGATAATTTCATTTTTATCGAGTCCGATTTTTTCTATTGCCCTAAGGAGACCTCCTAACACGATGCCGTGGCCGCAGCCCGGACACCAGATGTGGGGCATAAAGCGGCTTCGAAGATAATCGGTGCCGGCCACACTATGCCCCCTTCCCCTGTATGATGCGGAGCAGTTCCTTGATATCCGTTGGAGTAATCATCTGACCGTCAATCCGGTTCGCAAGATACACCCGCTCCGGGTCTTCCACGGCCTGTCGTACTTCCTTCACGATCTGTCCCATGTTCATTTCAACAACGATAACATACTTGGCGCGCCTACACTTCTCAGTGATCAGTTCGCTTGGGAACGGCCAAAGGGTATTCAGTTCGATCATGCCGATCTGCTGTCCCACCTGGCGCCGGTTATCCACAAGATGGAGCGCTGAGCGTGCCGCGCACCCGTAGGAGATCAGAATGGTTTCCGCGTCGTGAAGATAGTATTCTTTATACCGGATGATACTGTTCTTCCGGCTTTCCAGCTTGTTAACAAGATGATGGATCAGGTCATTTGCGGTGTTCGGTTTGTTCGACGGAAACCCCCACATGTCATGAACCAGTCCGGTAACATTGTACCGGTGAACACCTCCAAAATCGGACATGGGAAGCCGGCCGTCTTCTCTGGGGAAATAGGGATGGTAATCAATCCCCTGGGGTACGGAAGTGGTGAGCCGGTCCGCCCGTTCGATGTCTGAAAGAGACGGTACAGTCAGTTTTTCCCTCATGTGACCGATTACTTCGTCCATGAGGAGAATGACCGGTGTTCTGAAGATTTCTGCAAAATTGAATGCCTCTATGGTCAGATTAAAGAGATCCTGGTGGTTGGATGCAGTGAGTGTAATGATTGAATGGTCTCCGTGGGTCCCCCATCTGGCCTGCATTACATCACCTTGTCCCGGACTGGTGGGTAACCCGGTGGAAGGGCCTCCCCTCTGTACATTTACAATGACACATGGGGTTTCTGTCATGATGGCGAACCCGAGAGCTTCCTGCATAAGCGACATACCTGGTCCGCTGGTTGCCGTCATTGCCTTCAGCCCGGTAAGAGATGCCCCTATTACTGCGCAGAGTGAAGAAATTTCATCTTCCATCTGGATGAACTTTCCTCCCTCTGCAGGAAGGATACGGGAAAGCAGTTCAGCGATTTCTGTAGAAGGCGTGATAGGGTATCCGGCGTAAAAACTCATGCCGCCATACATCGCAGCGTAAGCACACACTTCGTTTCCCTGAAGAAACCGGGTGCCGGATATCTCTTTTAGTAATACGTTGCTCATACTGTGTTTCTTTCCCGGACTTCGATTGCGAAATCCGGACACCTCAGTTCACATAGTCCGCAATACATACAGACCTCTTCCCGGAGGGCAATAACTTTATCCTGATAATCCAGCCCAAGCACCTGCTTCGGACAGAAGGCAACACAGATTCCACACCCTTTGCACCAGGATCGATTGAACAATAGCTCTTTATCCGTTACAGCAGGCATATTATATAACAGGTATAAAACAGGATATCATCTTTGTCAATCATGACCGGGAATCAGGAAATCCGGGCTAACGCCTCCGCGCGCTCTGTTGCTTTCACAATGGCCTCCATAAGAGCGCCGGAAAACCCTCTGCTTTCCAGTACCCGGAGGCCCTCCAGCGTCGTTCCTGCGGGAGAGATAACCCTGCTTACCATTGAAACCGGATGTTCCCCCGTATGTTCCAGCACTTTCACTGCCCCCAAAATGGTATCGAAGGTGATTTTTAGTGATTCATTATAGGAAATACCGACGGTCGCACCCCCCAAAGCCATGGCATGGATAAAAGTGAACACCCAGGCCACTCCGGAACCCGAAAGGCCGGTAAATGCAGCCATAAGATTTTCCGGAATCTCGTAGGGTGTGCCGATAGCTCTGGCGATGGCAAGGGCTTCCTCTTTGAACTCTTCTTCGATATGGCCGGGAACAGATACCCCGACCGCAGCAGCCAGGACACTGGCCGCAAGGTTGGGCATGAACCGTACTACCTGCCTGGTTTTCAGGTGTTCCTGAAAATAGGAGGTCGGTTCCCCTGCTACAATCGAAATGAGATGCTTGTTCCGGGTGTACGATTTGGCATCACTGAAAAACGGTTCCAGATCCTGAGGTTTAATTGCTATGATTGTTATCTCAGCAGCTGCGAAGAGTTCTTTGTACGATTTGTACACTTCAGCTTCAACCTCCTTCTTTGCCTTATCCCTCTTTTCAGGGTCTTTCTCGAATATGCCAATAGTGGTTTTCGGGTATGCCAGCTTGATCCCTTTCGCGATGGCGCTTCCCATGTTACCGTAACCGATAACTGCGATGTGTTTATTCATTCCGGATAACTCCATTTCGTGTTTGCTGATAAGACCATAACGTTGAGGTATGGATATGTCAATTGTACTCGGCCCGGTCGCCGGGAACCCGGTGGTTAACGTAAAAACTTGTACACTGTCACCAGGACCCCGGTGACAATAAACCCGATACTCATAAGAGAGATCACCATGTTGAACCGCTGGTTTACGTCTTCGAACCGCTTGTTCATGTCCTCGAAGCGCTGATTAAAATCCACGAACCGTTTGTCGATGGATTCGAACCCTTGTCTCATGGTTTCCGCCAGCACTTTCACATCACTTTTGACCTCAGCGATATCATCTCGAAGAGCTTGGTACTCGTAACCATGTTTTTCTTTAGAAACAACATGTTCTGCCAGGATAAGGACAGAGCGGTGGAGAGCTTTTCTATCTTTCACTTCAAAAGAGTTTTCGAGTTCTTCTTCGAGAATTTCGGTAAATGATTCCATGGATAACTCCATACATGCTAAGATAAGTCTTTTTTACCGGATTCACAAGGCTTTACTGAATACAAACGGAGTTATACATCTGCTGCTTCAAAGAATCCTGCTATTTGTTGACCCTGTTTTCACCGGCCCGGTGCCCGGTACGGACACATTGCCATGAACACCCGGGAAGAACTGGAAACGGCTGTTCATGGAATACCGAGTGGGAACATTTACCAAGCAGGTTAATAGAGCCTAACCCCGGTGGCCTTATATAGACTCTCCAATAGGGGCATCATGCCATTGCCGGCATTGGTGAACCCGGCAAAAGCGATGTTTTTTTTCGGATAGATCATGATTCCGGCAAAAAAAGTACCCGCGCTGCCTTCCGCCACGCTGGCTGATCCCTCTTTTAAGGGGACCAGGCCCCATCCATACCCCAGGTTTACTGTTCCTTTTTGGTCAATCCCCTGATACATCTCCCGGATTTCAACCTTCAGATGAATGGAGTGCAGCTTTTCATATCCATTTTCGGATAATAACTTCCCCCTGCCCTGCAATCCCAATAAGGTTTCTCTTGCGTACAAGGCAAAATCTTTAATGCTGCAATGAACACCCCCGGCGGGATTCATCCAAGGCTTAAGAACATATTCATCATCCAGGGGTTGGGGATCGAGCTTTGTGCTCTTCTGCTTGGAGAGCAGATCTACTAAGTGGCCCCTGGGTTGATCGGGATCAGACTCACTGGCAGGCCAACCTCCTACTTTGGTATTATGCATGGCCAATGGTGAAAAGATTTTTTCGTTCAAAAGCTCTTCATAGGGTTGGCCGGTCACCTCTTCTGCTATAAGCCCGGCAATCGCCCAGCCCACGTTGGAGTAGAGTGCCTTCTCTCCGGGCGGAAATAAAGGTGCGCGGTTTAAGGCCAGCTTGGCTACCCCTCGTCTTTGTTCGTGAGGGTCGGGAAAACGCAGGGGAAACTCTTCCTGTAATTGTTGGATTACGTCCGGATCTTCAAAAGCGATCTGTTGAAAAGGGATAACACCGGCTCTGTTCAACAGGAGATTATGCAGGGTCACCCTTTGGTAGACCGGTAACATTGGTATATCACTTAATAACTCTCCTAACGTCTGTTCAAAATTAAGTTTGCCCTCTTCGGCAAGGATCGCAAGTAATAAGGCTGTCATGGATTTGGTTACTGACCCGATGTGAAAACGGCTGTCCAAATCAACATTGTGTTGCCCTTCGAAAAGAGTTGTTCCCACCGCGCTTACGGCCAGGATCTCCTCTCCCTCAATTAGAGCACCGGCAATTGCAGGTTGGTTCCATTTAGTTTTAATTTTTTCCAATTCCTGTTCCAACGCGTTGCTATCGCTCAGATAGGGCTTAATCTCGCGAGGAACCAAGTTTCGGCAAGAAGCCATAACTCCGATGACACTGCCAACAACAATTATGAAAATAATACTGCGTTTCATTGTTCACCTTTCCATTTCCTATTTCAGGATGATATTTTCCTTCGGGAGTTCACCCGTTTGTGAGGGATAGAGGCTCATATTCAAGGTATAGGCTTCTCCCTCCTCCAGATTGGATTTCTCAAACTCTCCTACCAATACCATTAGTTTTTTGAAAAACTTGTTTAAGTCGGAATATCTGAGTTTTGCGCTTTTAATCAGGGTCAGCAAAGGGCGGGTATCTTTTGAGTCCAGGGTTTCCAAAGCATAGGATAGATCGTCCCGGGCCAGGCTTAGGGCTAGCTGCTTTTTATCTTCATGCTTACCGGGACCCATTTGTACACTAAAATGATAGGCTGAAGCCCTGTAATATTTCTCTATGGTTTTCCCAATATCCCGTTTCTCCACCAACCGGACCAATCCCTCTTTTTCTAACAACTTGAAATGATGGGTGATGTTTGCCGGATGCACTTTCAATTCTTTGGCGATCTGAGATACGGTTAGTTTTTTATGGGCCAATTTTTTTAGCAACACCAGGCGAAGCGGATGCAGGTAGGCCTTAATCTCTGCCGGGGTTGATAACTTTTTGCTCTTTTCCGGGTTAATATCATTAGACATATTTATATTATAGAAATATATCTAATGTAAGTCAAATGGGCGGGACACCTATGTGATTACATCGTGCCGGCCTCATCGCTGCCCTCCTTCACCCCTACCGGTGCCTTGTTCCATCCTGGGCTGCGCCCCATTAGGGAATCTTTATCCTTTACTTCACTATCACCAGATCGTTTCTACCGGGTAGTGCATGATAAACTTGGTCGGTGTGATTATCGGGATATTCTCAAACCCTTAAACCCCTGCTGCCTTAAAGCCTCGTACGTAACGATGGCAACCGCGTTGGACAGGTTGAGGGAGCGGGCGCTGTCGAGCATGGGGATCCGGATACACCGGGAAGGGTAGGCCTCGAGCAGGTCTTCCGGCAGCCCCATAGTTTCCTTGCCGAACACGAGGAAGGTGTCGGGTCCGAAGGAAAGGTCCGCGTAGCCCTGCCGGGCTTTCCTGGACACGAGGACGAACTCCTTACCCTTCAGCAAGGGGAGAAACGCTTCAAGGCTCGTATGGACCTCTATCTTCACCTGGTCCCAGTAATCCAGGCCGGCCCTGCGGACATGCTTTTCATCTAAGGAAAAGCCCAAGGGTTCAACCAGGTGAAGGACAGCCCCGGTAGCGGCACAGGTGCGTGCAATATTTCCGGTGTTCTGGGGTATTTCCGGCTCTACGAGGACTATGTGGAGAGGCATCGGCGGTTACGTTTCAGCCGACTGGAGTGACATGGGCTGGATATTCATTACCGATGGAATGGTGCGGATACTTTTTTTCACTTTGTTGAAATCGTCCCTGGTTTCCAGCTCCACGGTAAAAAAACCGGTAAGATGTCCCTTGTCATCCTCTTCCAGTTTCCCTTCGATCAGGTGTCCCCGGTATTTCCTGATGGCGCCTTCTATCTCGGAGAAGAGGTCCGACGTCATATGGGCCGTTACTTTGAAACGGCTTGTGGTTTTGGGAGATACCGTTTCCCATTCCACCATGATGTTACGCTCATCGAACTCTTTTATATGGGTAAGGTTAGGGCATTGCCTCTTATGTACAATGATGCCCCTGCCCCGGGAAACATAGCCGATAATAGCATCCCCGGTGGAAGGGCTGCAGCACTGGGCAAGGCGGATCATGATGTTCTTTTCTCCTCCGATTTTGAACGCGACTTTTGAAAAATCCATCACCCGTTTGACGATCTCTTCGGATTGCCCCGGGGCCTCCTGTTGTACCGGTTCCTTTTCGGGTTCCGGCGGTGGTGCCGGTTTTTTCTTGGCTATGATGCTCTTCTCTAGAATTATGCTGTCGTCATATTTATTCAGCCAGTGACGAATCTTACTTCTGGCTGAAGAGGTCTTAACCTGGCGGTACCAGTTGATGTGGGGCCGGCCGTTACCGGCGGTAAGGATCTCGATGACCTGGGTGTTTTTCAGCTCCTTATTCAGTGGAATGATGGCCCCGTCGGCTTTTGCGCCTACCGTGTGATGTCCTACTTCCGTATGGATGTGGTAGGCGAAATCGATGGCTGTGGATCCCCTTGGAAGTTCTATGATGTCTCCCTGGGGAGTAAACAGATAGATCGAATCTTCCAGAAGCTCCCGTTTTATTTCGTCGAGAAAATCCCGGGACGGGATTTTCATACCGTTCCAGCTTTTCAATTTTGTGATGATGGCCAGGTCTCTCGGTTTTAACCGGTTCCTGGGCACCCTGCTCTTGTACACCCAATGGGCAGCGATTCCGAATTCGGCAATACTGTGCATCTTGTACGTACGGATCTGGATCTCTACCGGTTTGCCGCCTTCACCCATAACGGTGGTGTGAAGGCTCTGGTATTTGTTTGCCTTTGGCATGGCAATGTAATCTTTGAAACGGCCTTCTATGGGTATCCATATTTTATGAATGAGTCCTAAGAGGGTATAACACTCGTTCTGGGTCTTGCACAGGACCCGGATGCCGAGAAGATCGTAGATCTCATCCAGCATCTTGTCTCCATGTTTCATTTTCATATAGATGGAATAAAAATGTTTTGCCCGTGCATATACCTTGATCTTCATGCCTTCTCCGGAGGCTTCCCGGTATATCATCTTTACCATGGAGTCAAGGTATTCCGCCCGTTCATTCTTTTTCTGAGTGACAAACTCTTTAATCTGGTAGTAGGTCTCATTACTCAGATGTTTCAGCGAAAGATCTTCCAGTTCGGTTTTCATCCAGGAAATACCCAGGCGGCCGGCCAGGGGTGCATAGATGTCCAGGCATTCCTTTGCTATGGTTCTCCTCTTTTCTTCCGGAAGGTACTGAAGGGTCCGCATGTTGTGGAGTTTGTCTGCCAGCTTTATCAGGATAACCCTGATGTCCTTGACCATGGCAAAGAGCATTTTCCGGATACTTTCCGCTTCCTGAACTGATTTGGATTTGGCCCGTAAGATGGATATCTTGGTAACACCGTCCACCAGGGATTCCACCTGGCGGCCGTACTTCCTGATCAGGTCCTGCCGGGTAATGGTGGTATCTTCGATGATGTCGTGAAGCAGGGCTGCGATAACGCTGTCCGCATCGATTTTCATATCCACAAGGATATCGGCAACCTGCAGTGGATGGATGAAGTAGGGCTCTCCGCTGGCCCGTTTTTGAACACCGTGCAGTTCCCGGGACCACCGGGCTGAGGAAATGATACGCTTCCGGTCTTCCTGGGGGTACTTGTTCAGTTTATGTTCGAATTTACTCAACAGATCGTTCATTCTTTTTCAGCTTTTCCTGCCGGATACCACCCTGTCCCTCCCGGCAAGATCTTTATAAATTATTATATCTGAAAAACTCATCGATTCCATCAGCTTTTTTATCTTTCCGGCCTGGTCACATCCTCCTTCAAGAAGAAGGTACCCGTCGTTGCGTAAGGAGTCTGTACATTCGGCGATCAGTTTTTCGATTACCGATAATCCGTTTTTGCCGCCGTACAGGGCGGATTCCGGCTCCGGCCATCCTTTTTCCTTAAGCACATCCATGTCGGCCTCCGAAAGATAGGGAGGGTTGGAAACGATCATATCGAATGTGCCGGGCACGCTTTTCATCAGGTCGCTTTGATAATGGGGAAGCTCGTTCCGGAGAAGGTTCCCGGCATTGAGCCTGAGCACCTGCAGCGCTTCCCCGGAGATGTCAGAAGCGGTAACATACAGTGCGGGCCGGGTTTTTTTCAGGGCTATGGCAATGCAGCCGGACCCGGTACACAGATCATGTACTGATTGTACAGACGGAGTCCTGTCTATCAACCCGATGGCAGTTTCCACAATCGTCTCTGTATCAGGCCTGGGTACCAGGACCCGCCGGTCGACATAAAACTCGAGCCCGAAGAATTCCTTTTTTTTCCTGATATACGATACCGGGATGCCGTTGAGCCTGGATGTAATATGATCGAGAAAGCGTGCCGTGTTCTCTTCATTCATCGTCTCCGGGTAGGAGGCGAACAGTATTTCTTTGGAAATACCCAGAACGTCTGAAAGGAGGACCACCGCGTCGAGAAACGGAGTTTCGATTTCGCCCTGCTGCAGCAGAGAGAATCCATTATTCAGTGCTTCCCGGATGGTCACTTGAGTACGGCCTTGGCATCAGCTCTTCAGATACTGCTGCCGCGATTCCAGTTTAAGGGCCTCGATAATCTCTTCCAGGCCCCCTTCGAGAATGGCATCGAGCCTGTACAGTGTAAGGTTGATCCTGTGGTCGGTCACCCGGCTCTGGGGGAAGTTATATGTTCGGATCCGCTCAGACCGGTCACCTGATCCGATCTGGTTTCGTCTGGCTTCGGCCCGCTCCGCCTGTTTTTTATGCGCTTCGATTTCATAAAGCCTCGCCCTGAGCACTTTCAGAGCTTTTGCTTTATTCTTATGTTGTGATTTCTCGTCCTGACAGGTTACCACCAGACCTGTGGGCAGGTGGGTGACACGGACTGCTGAATCGGTGGTGTTTACACTCTGGCCGCCGGGGCCGGAAGAGCGATATACATCGATCTTGAGGTCCTCCGGGTTAATCTCTATATCGGTTTCCTCAGCTTCAGGCAGTACTGCCACGGTAACCGCCGAGGTGTGAATCCTCCCTCCGGATTCTGTTTCCGGGACCCGCTGAACACGGTGTCCCCCGCTTTCATAACGCAGGTCTTCGTATACGTTGTTTCCGGAAATAGAAAAAATAATTTCCTTGAAGCCTCCGATGCCGGTTTCGCTGGAGGAGAGGACCTCAATCTTCCATCGCCTCGTTTCAGCGTATTTCGCGTACATCCGGAAAAGATCTGCGGCAAACAGGGCGGCTTCTTCGCCTCCGGTACCTGCTCGGATTTCCATGATGATATTCTTTCTATCCATGGGATCTTTTGGAATAAGCAGGACCTTAAGCTGTTGTTCCAGTTCTTCTTCCCGGGATTCCAGGTTTTCGATCTCCTCTTTTACCATTTCCCTGATATCCGGGTCTTCTTCACTGGAGAGGAGCTGCTCAGCCTCTTCCAGTTCCTGTTCTGTTTTCTTGTATTCCTGGTATACTTCAACAGTTGCGCGCAATGATGCATGTTCCTGCATCAGTTCCTTGTACCGTTTAACATTCCGGATAACTTCAGGGTCACTGATATTTGCTTCAATATCTGTGAAACGGCTCGTTACTTCTTCCAGTTTCTCGATCATCATAACGGAGAAGGATATCAGAAAGGCGGTGAAGATTCAATGAGACCGTGAATCAGGTAATATGGAATACTTTTTTGATTTTTTCCGTATCAAAGGTAAGAACAAAACCGATCAACCCTCCCATGAGGGTGAGGCCGAGAAAGAGAAAGAAGAAATTGGAAAGGTTTTTATGCAGTCCTAAGAAATCAAAAAGGAGGTAACGGTTGCCGCCGACGAACAGCAGAAGAACGACATTGAGGAGGATAAAGAGCAGCCAGAAGAGGGATTTCGTCTCTGATATGTGGAGTTCCTGTATCCTGTTCATCACCGAATCGGTGAAATCGTGCCCTTTAAGGTACTCATCGATGGCGGCCTTGTCCTCTCCCGGAAATTCGATTGTCCTTAGAATATCTTCGATGGTATTGTTTTTTTCATTCATAGTGTTCCAGTCTTTCTTTAAGACGTTTCCTCCCTCTGAAGATATGGGATTTTATCGTGCCAATCGGAAGTTTTGATATTTCCGAAATCTCTTCGTAGCTGAAGCCTTCAAAAAAATGAAGCTGAAAAACCAACTGCTGACCGGGAGTGAGCTGTGCGATTTCCCGCTCTACCGCTTCCCGTTCGATTTTTCCCAGCACTCTCGTTTCCGGAAGCGGCAGAGAAGAGGGAATATCGTATACCAACTCTCCTTCCAGCAGTTTCCTCTTGTTCACCCTGTAACGGTTGACCGCTACATTGAAAGCCAACCGGTAGAGCCAGCCTCCGAATGACCCCTTCCCTCTATAATGTTTCAGTTTCTCAAAAGCCCTTAAGAACACGTCCTGGGCAAAATCTTCGGCATCATGGGAATGGGAAAAGAATTTCAATCCCAGGTAGAAGATTTTCCCCTTATAACGATCAACTATAAGCCTGTATGCTTCGTTGTTCCCTGCCAGAACTTCAGCGATACACTTTTGATCTTCCTGGGCCACGGCATTCCATCAATTTCATGTTGTTTTTTTGACTTTGTAGAAGGTGAGGATACCCAGGCCCGTCATCATAGGTACGATGCCGCCGAGGAGGGAGCTGCTGATTCCGCTGAACAGAGCAAAGAAGACAAGAAGTCCCAGCCCGATAAAAAAGGAAACGATTCCCAGAAGGAGCAGTTTTTCCGGTGCCATTTTCGACTGCAGTTCAATCCCTTTTTCGATACTCAGTTTTTTCTTCTTGTAATCCCAGAGAAAATAGAAGAACAGCAGGATAGCCAGCAGTGTAACCGCTGCAAGAGGCAGGATTGCTATGAGTACCTGGGCAGGAACAGCCAGACTCCTGAACCCGGTGCCATCCGCAACTGCTGTTAATCCAGCTTGAAGTAGTAACATGGTTCCCCCTCATATAGTATCGACACCCTCGGAAATCCTGAGGTTGCATTTTTATCCGGACTGTTTTTTCGTACGTAGAAATCCGAAGAGGCTTCCGCACACTCCGCCGATGATATGGGCGAATTCAGAAATATTATTATCCTCCCGTACGGACCCTATGATCTCCCGGGCCAGAAATAGAATAACCACCAGGATAAACGTAAGAGGAATCTCTCCGGATCTGATATTGGTAAATGATATCAGGAGAATCATCATGAATACCACTCCGCTTGCACCGAGAAGGTAGGTTTGGAAAAAGAGTACGTTGAGAATCCCAGTAACAAGGGCAGTAAGCAGTATCATAACCAGGATATTGGTAGAGCCGTATTTTTCTTCCAGTATCGGTCCTAGGAGCAGGATAAAGGTGAAATTACCCAGCAGGTGGTTCCAGCTGCTGTGCCCTGCAACATGGGTGAAGAGTCTTAAGTAAGAGACAATGGAAGAGGAATCGAATCCGCCCTTACCGGGTACGGTAAAAAAAGTGATGATGATACCGAGATTGAACAGCGTATCCAATGTGAGGATAAGGGCGCTGAAAAGCGCAAACGTGAGAGTTACCGGAGCGTTATAGCGGATTCTGAGCATAATGGGATAGTATAATCACTATTGATGAATCAACGCAAGGCGCGTCCGCCGGATTTAAAAGTATTGAATCCGGGATAAGATTGGTAAAACGGTGATTTTAAGATTATACTTGGAAGTAGAGGACTGATGTGATACCACAAAAGAGCACAGAAATGAAATCATTCGTCATCGACACCAATGTATTCATTCACCGTCCGGATGCACTCCTGTCATTCAGGGATAACGAGATCGTCGTGCCGCTGGGTGTGCTGGAGGAGCTGGACAGGCTCAAGACATACAGTGATGAAAAAGGAAGAAATGCCCGGCATGCGATTCGGTTTCTCGATGAAGCGAGCAGGCACGGAAATCTGAAAGAGGGGGTAAAAATCGAAAATGGATCGACCCTGCGGGTCGTTCAGACAAAAACACGAAATATACCGACTGATCTGGAAATGGATAAGGCGGACAACAGGATCATCCTTGCGGCATATGCCCTGTTAAAAGAGGGAAAACAGGTTTTCTTTGTATCAAAAGATATCAATGCCCGGGTAAAAGCAACAGCCCTGGGCATTAAGGCGGTGGATTATGAGAAACAGAAGGTCAATATCGATAATCTGTACAAGGGGTACCGGGAAGCAGAGGTAACGCAGAATACAGTGAAAGAACTGCTGGAAACAGGGGAGATGTCCTGGAAAGAAACACTGTATCCCAACGAAGGGATGATAATGAAGGTGAGAGAATCCGGGGAGACGATCCTGAGTATATTTGACAAAGATCGTCAGAAACTGATACGGATTACACGGGCCGCAGACCCGATCAGCGGCGTAGAACCACTCAATGTGAATCAGGAAATCGCCTTTGCACTGTTGCTGGATGATACTGTTCAACTGGTAACTCTTGTTGGAAAAGCAGGAACCGGCAAGACCCTGCTGGCTATTGCGACGGGTCTTCACAAGGTGATACAGGAAAGCGCCTTCTCCAAGGTGCTGGTAAGCCGGCCTGTTATTCCCATGGGAAAGGACATCGGCTACCTCCCCGGCAGTAAATCAGAGAAACTTTCATCCTGGATGCAGCCTCTCTTCGACAACCTGGAGTACATCATGAGTGTGTACAAAAACCAGAATATCAAGAGTGTGGAGAGCCTTTTAACCAATAATCTTATCGAAATCGAAGCCCTCACCTATATCCGGGGAAGGTCCCTGCCGAAGCAGTACATTATTATCGATGAGGCACAGAACCTTTCTCCCCATGCGATAAAGACCATTGTGAGCAGGGCAGGGACAGGTACAAAGATTGTACTGACCGGAGATCCTTATCAGATAGACAGCCCGTACCTGGATTCAAATTCCAATGGTTTGACCTATCTGGTAGAGGCATTCAAGGGGCAGTCACTGTTCGGCCACGTGTTTCTTGAAAAATCGGAGCGAAGCAGCCTGGCCGAACTGGCAGCGGAACTTCTGTAAGGGGGATTTTTTTTGTTGCACCCGGCATAAACCCGCTATATACTTAAAAAAGCGATATGGAATAAGTAGCTTTCTGTTCCTTTTGCGGGAGGACCATCGATAAGGATTTTCATTACTGCCCGTATTGCGGGACAACCTGTAAAGATGTACCATCCTTTTCCTCACTGGTGGAAGGGTCAATGAGCAGAGTGAAGCAGTACTCTCTCAACCAGGGAATAAAGAAATTAGAGGAAATGGAAGGTGCTCTGACGCAGCTGGAGGCTGATCTCGATATGTTTCTTTCAGTTCGGTCTTCTTAGGAATAGCTTTTAATGAAATTCTACAATCTATCTGCCGAAAATAGTCTAAGTATGAAGAAAATTCTTATTCTGTGCGCTTTGGTTTTCATCTCTGTTGCGTTGTCGGCTGAAGTTCGTTTTTCAGATCTCGATGTATCTGAAGCCGAGCTCCTTTTGTTTAAAGCGACAACGGATTCACCTGTATATGGTTCATTTGAAACACTTCTCTTAGGTGACCTCAGGCAGTCGACACTCCGGCAGCTTACCTACTTCCCGGAACAGGTGCTGTACTTGCGTGAAACCGGGCAGCTTCAGATCCAGAACCGGTTCGGGGTGTTTCGAACGGATAATGAGCTGAAAAGAATCGGACCGGTGAGTAATTTCCCGGCTTTTGTAAACGGGCGTGGAATTCAGACAGGGAAAATTAATCCCGCGCATGCTTCGACCGATGGGAAGTGGCTTCTTTATCAAAGACCGACGTCACCCGGGTATGCGGATCTTGTGCTGTATGACGCATCTAAGGACAAGGAACATAGCATTGCTTCGGATGTAACCTATTCACTGAAGGGTCCGGAGGCAGCTTGGGCGCCGGATGGAAGGTTTTTCATATATTCAAAGGATAATACCCTTTATTATTATTCTATCGATCAACTGGTAGAAAACCGGGTTTTTTCCGAAGAATTCCGCGCTATCGGGGCGGGAAGGATAAAAAATGTCCGGTGGAACGATCAGAACAATCTCTATTATATTACCGGGTCCCGGGTGTACCAGATATTCAGTGCGGAGCTCTTCACCCATTCTATTTACTCGAACCTCCTGGAAATAGGGACGATAGTAGGAAAAATTCCGTTTCAATTCGACCCGAATTTTGATAATTTCTGGATATCTCCTGATGGCAGGAATCTCCTTCTTGATAAAGGGGGACGTAATATTTTCATATATGTCCTCTCTCTGGAGGATTTTCTTACAACCGGAGATAGTGTTTCCCTGCCGTATCTCTTTCTTCCCAGGAATACCCGGGTAAAGAAAGTCTTGTGGCCCGGGACCCGTAACGTAACACTCCTTACATGCGGTATATCTGAAGGAGTCGTCTCATCTTCGATCTACAGGCTTCAGAAAGAAGAGAATTCGGAAAACCGCTATTTCTTCAAGACCGATGACACAGGGATCAGGGATATTGTCCTTTCAGGAGATAAGCAGAAGGTCGCCATGGTGATGAACGACAAGGTCCTCATCAGGGACTATCAGACCTGGAAGGAGTTGTCTTCTCTACCATTCGACACACCTTATCATTGTATATGGAAGGATGATTCCAGCATCATTGTTGCCGGGGCTTATACAACGGAACTGATATCGATTTCGGAAAAGAAGAGTACCTTCCTCTACTATTCACAGCCGGGAGAATTCGGCTTCGCTAAATCCAGCAGAAATATCTCTATGAAACTGGGAGAGGAGACAAAAGAGTTTATCCTGACGGACAACCGATGGGTAGATGTCGAGAGTTTCGATCCCGGGACTCCCAGGGTATACTCCCCTTCCAACAGGGTGTACCTGGAACTCGCTTCAATGGGAAGCTACCACAATATTGTGATGGTCCGGGATAAAGTGGGGTATGGAACGAAACCGCTCTTTGAAGGACCGGAAAAACAGTACGAACCCTTTCCCATAGAGGATGAACCGGTCAGTTTTTTCAATTTTCGTCACGGATCACGGATACGGCGGAGAGAGGTATCACTGGTGTTCAATGCCATCGATACCGTTGAAGGACTCACAGATATTCTCAATACCCTGGCGGAATACGGTCTGAGGAGTACGTTCTTCGTAAATGGTGAATTTATCCGGCGACATCCCGGTGCAGTAAAAGAAATTGCAGAAGCGGGACACGAAGTGGGTTCACTTTTCTACGTTTATTTCAATATGACTGACAGTGCATTCGAGATGGATCCGGAATTTATCAAACGGGGGCTTGCGAGGAACGAAGACGATTATTTCAAGGCTACCGGACGGGAGCTGTCCCTCCTGTGGCATACGCCTTTTTATTTCGTGAACTCCGATATTATTGAAACTGCCGGCGAGATGAACTATGCTTATGTAGGCAGGGATGTCGACAGCCTCGACTGGGTTACCCGGGAACAGGCAAGCAGGTCTTCCGGTGTGTATCTCGGAAGTCCGGACCTGGTGGAGCGGATTATCAGGAGGAAGAAACCCGGGTCCATTGTGTCTGTCCAGATCGGGAAGAGGGAGGGAAGCAGGGATGATTACCTTTTCCATAACCTGGACATCCTTATAGATGGACTTATTTCTCTTGGATTTTCCATCGTTCCGGTGTCAACTCTTATAGAGCATGCAAAATAGTACAGGGCAGCCATTTCCTGCTCAAGTTGCAAAAGGCTGTCGTCGATAAACTATATGAAAGTACCACCGACGGGGAGGAACAGTTTTGGGTAAAATCAATCCGCTTAATGCCTATAAGGAAACTACTATACGGACTGCCAGCGGCGGCAAGCTGATAGTGATGCTCTATGATGAAGCCCTGAAGCAGATCGATTTCGCTGTAGAAAAGCTCAATCAGAAATCGAAACAACTGGACAAGGTGAATATTGCCCTTCTGAAGGCTCAGGACATCATTACAGAGCTGATGGCCTCCCTGGATTTCTAAAAGGGCGGGGATGTAGCGAAAAACCTGTTCAGTCTTTATATGTTCTTCAACCAGCAGTTGATCGATACGAACATCAAAAAAGACCCTGAACCGGCACAGAATGTACGTAAACTCTTTGCGGAACTCCGGGATGTCTGGGCGGAAATTATCAAGAAAGGAATTCAGGGTGATTCCCGTGCTTCGGGTGGTGTAAATATTGCAGGATAAGGGGGGGGCATGGCTGTAGCGGCACTTAAGCGGACTGAAGCAGTCGTTGATGATTCCACCATCGAGCAGAGGGTTGCAATTCTCCGGAAGCTGAAAGAACATCTTCTTCATCAGCGAACAAAGTTCAAAGAGTACCTCCATCTTCTCGAACTGGAAGAAGAGGATATTCATGCCGGGGATACGGAGAAACTTAAAATCCATACAGAAATGGGAAAGAACATCGTCCAGGAGCTCTATGCTTTCCAGAAAGTTATCGATCCGATGGAAGATATGTACCGCATGGCTTATCCGGTGGAGGAAGCGGAACTGCCGGAAATCCGGGTATCCCTGGAACTATTGAAGGAAGAAGTACAGAAGAGAAACCAGCGGAACATAGCCTCCCTGAGTACCGCTATGAAAGTCATGAAAAGCGACATCCTCGCAATAAAGAACCCCTATTGTTATCGAAACCGGTACAACCTGGCTGCGCCTACGCTGATCGATATTACTACATGAATGATCCTCTCTTTGTTATAGACGGATACGGTCTCATCTACCGTTCGCATTTTGCTTTCATCAGGAATCCTTTGTTCAATCCGGAAGGAAAGAATTCCTCCGCGGTTTACGGCTTTTTCCGTACGTTTTTCAGCCTGTTCAAAGAGTACTCGCCGAAATACATTGTTGTTGCCATGGATTCCAAAACAAAAACATTCAGGCACGAGATGTACGAAGAGTACAAGGCTACCAGGGATAAGGCGCCGGAAGACCTTCATGCACAGATTCCCCTGGTGGAGGAGATACTGAAAGAATTAGGTGTTCCCAGCATCCGGGTGGACGGATACGAGGCGGATGACATCATCGCTACCCTGGCGGTCCGGTGCAGACGGGAGAAACGGCCCTGCTACATCGTATCAGGCGACAAGGACCTCCTTCAGCTCGTAGACGACACTGTACAGATCCTGTATCCGAAAAAGGGAGAATACCGCAGGCTGGATGCCGGTGATGTGGAGACCCAATGGGGCGTCCGGGCTGATCAGATCGTGGATTACCTGTCTCTTACCGGAGACCAGTCGGATAACATCCCGGGGATCAGGGGTATAGGGCCTAAAACCGCTGTCACACTGCTGCGGCAGTACGGCACCCTGGAAGGAATTTTCGAACACTTAGATGAGATATCGGGATCTGTTCAGAAAAAGCTTTCTCAGGGCAGGGAAGATGCTCTGTTGAGCCGGAAACTCATCATTCTGAAAAAGGATATCGATCTCGCGGCAGGGCCTGAAGCATTCCGTGTGAACAGCCTCAATACCGGGGCTGCTCTGCCTATTTTCATGAAAGAAGGGATGAAGAGCATCGTGGTGGAACTCGGCGGGGAAGCAGCCATTTCGGACGCCTCGGGGAAACAGGAACGGGGGGTCTACACCGCTGTTCTCACTGAACAAGAACTGGACCGGTGGATCGAAAAAGTGAAAACCTCCAAGGTGTTTGCCTTCGATGTGGAGACCGACAACCTGGAAGGGGTCAAGGCGCATCCCGTGGGCATGTCCATTTCAGTTGAAGAAGGGAAGGGGTGCTACATTCCCCTTAAAGCCGGAAAGGCCGGGTGCCTTCCCGGGGAGATGGTGAAAGAGAAGATACGTTCTATTCTCACAGATGGCACTCTCAAACTGGTTGGACAGAATGTCAAGTATGATTACCAGGTGATGAAGAGATGGGGCATCACCATGTCGAATATCCATTTCGATACCATGATCGCCGCATGGCTTCTGGATACACAGATGGGATCCTACAGCATGGATTCCCTGGCGGAGCGGTTCCTGGAGGGATATAAAACAATTCATTTCAAAGATGTCGTGGAAAAAGACAAAACCTTTGATACGGTGGAACTGGAAGAAGCCGTTGAGTATGCGGCGGAGGACGCGGATGTCACCTTCAGGCTCTACAAGGTGTTCAATCAAAAGATCGAACAGAGGGGGTTCCACGACCTGTTCTACACGGTTGAGATGCCCCTTGTAAAGGTGCTGGCGGATATGGAACTTGCGGGGATCAGGATATCCCGTTCTGTTCTGGCGGAATGTTCAAAGGAGCTGGAAGCAGAGCTCTCAGGGATAGAACGGGAAGTGTATTCCATATGTGGAGAAGAATTCAATTTAAAGTCCACCAAGCAGCTTCAGGAGATTCTCTTCGAAAAGAGAAAGCTCAACCCCATTAAAAAAACTAAAACCGGTTACTCAACGGATACGAGTGTCCTTGAAGAGCTGGCAAAGGAAGACAAGGTACCTCAGCTGGTACTCCGCCACAGGATGCTTTCAAAACTGAAATCCACGTACGTGGATTCACTTCCCCTCCTGGTGAACGGGGAAACCGGACGGATTCATACGCATTTCATGCAGACCGGCACGGCCACGGGGCGCCTGTCCAG
>JAJSAL010000116.1 GCA_024274705.1 Spirochaetota bacterium | reverse complement strand
GTGGTCTTTGTGGATCTGTTCAGTTACCCCTCTTTTTATCGGGTTTGATTAATGTGAGAAAAAGTACTATCTGTTTATTTTAATATGAGATTTCTTTAGGCGCTTAATTCAAATCAATTTGAGACGGGACACAGGTAGTCCTATCCGTCTGCAGGGGTAACAACAACATTCTTAGCGGATGCATCGATGTCAATATAGAATGGACGAAGCCTGACATGGAATCCTGCTCCCAGACCGGTAATAAGAACTCTCTCCGGTGATGACAGCGGGAAACCCGCATATCCTCCCGTATAGAGAAACCTTCCTCCTAACTGCAGACCCGCAAACACGTAGTTCTTATTATCTATCCAACCCTGCAGGTGCATAAAGTTGCCTACATACACATTGATCAATCCTACGGGGAATCCCCGCATTTCGTAACTTACATTGACCAAACCGATCTGGGTTCCTTTCACTTTGTTCGCTACATTGACTATCCCGACCTGTGCGCCTTCAACGTACCGTGCTGCGTTAACAAGGCTCAACTGGACTCCTTTTATGCGTTCAGCCCGGTTGAAAATACCGCTCATCTGAACATCTGTAATTCCGCCCTTGCCGGTATTGAAGATTCCTGCACCCTGAAATCCGTATACGTTGTTCTCAACGATATTGAACACACCGGCGCCCTGGAACCTGGTAATGCTATATCACCTTTATTATCAAGTACGGGAGGCAGAGACTCGAAAGGGGGGTAGTGGAGTATCACCGTGCCTCTACCGTCTACAGAAAGGATTGGATAGCATTTGTTACTTTTTAACGCGTAATGTTTCTACTGTACCTTTCATCGTAAGTATTCAACAGGGAGGATATGGAATACTGTATGTATCCTTAGCTGTCAGATCCAGGGTGCTGAATAAGTGTTCTGCAAACAGTTCGGGATGATGGGTAACACAGAGGATCGATGTACATGATGACAGAGCAATACCCTGGATGTCTGCAACCAGTTTTCTGCGGTTCACCGGATCCCGCCCCTGGAGCGGTTCGTCGAGAATCAGAATATCCGGATTCTTGATCATCGCCCGTGCAAGGAGGACCAGGGTTTGTTCACCGAAGGAGAGATGACCGAGCTTGTCATTCCTGTACCTAAGGAGCCCGAACTCCTTCAGCCAAAGCTCTGCCAGCCTGACCTGCTCTTCAGAACATACCCTGTACAGTCCGACGGAATCGAACAATCCGGAGAGTACGGTGTCCACACAGGATACATTTATTCGGTACGCCAGGATAATATCTGCCGAAATCCAGGAGAGGTGTTCCCTCACATCCCAAATACTCTCTCCGGTTCCCCTTTGACCGCCCGGTGTTCCCCTTTCATGCATGTCCAGGAAGTGTTCTGGAGGATGTGTTTATCTCTCACCCGTACTGTTACACCTTCGAAAGGGAAGAAGATACCGTCCTGTTTCACAACGGGTGCATTGTGCCTTAAGCAGCGGAAATAGTAAACTCTATACAGAGTTATGGATATCATCCTGAAAAAGAGTCATGTCCGGTCGTATCTTGACAGTATTGCCGAGGGTTTCGCGAAAACCCCCCTGGAGCTCGCCCTTTCCCTGGCAGCAATAGGTTTTTTTATCCTCATCCTGGTCATTGCCCTGGCATGGTGGAACCGTAAAGAAAAAAAACGTAAGGATGCCCGGACGGAGAAAGCTTTCGATGCCCTTTCACAAAAGGCAAAGCTTACCCTTTCAGAAAAGAATCTCCTGCGCACCATGGCTCAATATACCCAGGATGGAAAAAAGAGTGTGACCCGGATGATGACAAGTATTCATCTTTTCAATACCGGCGCAGCCAATGTGATGAAACGGGGCATCGTTTCCGAAAGAACCATCGCCGCATTGCGGTTCAGGCTTGGACATCATCTGAATAAAAAACGGGGAGTACTTCGGTCGACCGTGGAGATACCCCCGGGGAGTTATATCACGGTTGAAACAGCGAAAAACGGGATCCTTACCGGGGAAATTAAAGAGAACGGCCCCGCCCGTTTTTCCATTGCCTTTACGGAACAGCCCAGGCTGGGGGGTAACATTGTACTATCCATCCCGCGGAAAACAGGTCTGTACCGCTGTAAGGTGCATGTGCTGGGCGGGAAAAACGGTGTCTATGATATTCAGCACACCGAGAACATACAGAGAATACAGAAAAGATCGTCATTACGCAGGAAGCTGAAGCTAAGTGTGATAATCACCTACCCGCCGGACAATGCCGGGGTGGGGGAGGATACCCTCAGAATCCGGGGCAGGATAACCGAACTGAGCGAAACGAGCGCTCTTATTTCGAGTGCCGCTCTTTGACCGGAACAGGACACGAGAATCCATCTATCCTTTTTAAAAGACCAAGCTGATTCGATAGAAGCGGAAGGGGTTGTTGTCAGGCGTTTAGGGGATACCAATACCATAGCCGTTAGGTTTATCGATATGCCTGCAAATGTGCAGGAACGGATATTGAAGAAGGTGTTTCATTGAAAGCACCATGGGGAAAAGCAGCTTTCTGCGCGCGGACTCGGGTGTGTGCGGACCTGTCGGATTCACATACCGTCGATCAGGAAGTGCGCCCTCCTTGCAGGAGTCAGTTATTAACCATGAACCTGTGGGCACATCCATGGAGCTGAGGGAACAGGTACTTGCCCCGTATATCGAATGGGAGCTCTTTCACACCTTCAGCAAAGATTCTGTATCGGCGGTTCTGAAATACAGGTGTGACAGCTGCACTCCATTCAGGCTTATACTGACAGGATTTCCAATAATCACCTGCAGGGGGTATATCCGGGAGAAATATCATTTTATCGTGAAAAAATTGACAGATCGCTTCCACTGGTGTACATTGTTTTACATAAGGACGTGTCTGTAATGAAAAAGTTGCCCCGTAACTTCGAAAAAACGATAAATGAATTAGGGCTCCTGTCAAAGGAGTTGAATGATAAAATACTGGATAGATCTTTCTACGACCTGCCTTTCAAGGAACGCAGGGCGTACATTCGCAGGATAAAACATCTCTATTCCAAGCTGCAGGGGCCTGTATCGGCAGTCAAGGTAAAACAGCTCCTCGCGGCTACCGCGGTGTTGGCGCTCGTGGTTCCAGTCAAAGTGGGAAGTGGTCCGAACGCTTCTTACGTCTCCCTGCTTTCTGCATGCACCCTGAATACAAACAAGGCCGGTTATGGCAGCTCCATCACCCGGTTTGCGATTCCCAGGGCACTGGGTTTAATGGAAAGGTATGACCTTACCATTTCCGGAGACGGAATGGACACTATAGAGGAAAGTTTTCCCGGAAGTGAAACGAGCATAGTCCTGGAAGTACCGGCAGGCGAAGGAAGGCGGTTCGAACTGCTGGCAGTGGTCGATCCTGCGGATCCGGGATCCATCAGGCGCTACCGGGGGATCTCGACGGTGGATCTGGAAGCGGGCAGCACCGTCGATATTGCCATGACCATGGAAGCGGTTCCGTTGGAGCCGTCCTTTGAGGCAGCGGTTACGAACCCCTTTGGTCTGAGCAGCTTGGATGATCACGCTCATCCGGCCTTTGTCGATATAGACGGCGACGGGGACCTGGATCTCCTGGTAGGCGACTATGAAGGCAGTCCTTACTACGGCGAGGTTTTCCGGTATTTCGAGAACACCGGCACAGCGGAGGCGCCGGTCTTTGCGGCGCCCGTTACGGATCCGTTCAGTTTGAGCGGCCTGTATTCTAATGCCTATCTGACTATCGGCGATCTTGACAGTGATGGAGACCCGGATATCTTAACGGGCAAAATAGGTGATGGCTACGGCGAATTCCAATATTTCGAGAACACCGGCACCGCCGCTGCTCCTGATTTTATCGGACCAGGTTCGAATCCGTACGGTTTAAGCAATACCACCAATAGTGCTTATCCGACCCTGGGCGACCTGGACGGTGATGGAGACCTGGACCTCCTGGTTGGTGACCGCCTGGGCTATCCCGACTACAGCAGCCTTTTTCAGTATTTCGAGAACACCGGAACAGCAGACACTCCTTCCTTTTCGGCGGCGCCTGTTCAGGACCCCTTCGGCCTAACCAACATCAGCGATTACTCCGTTCCCGCATTAGTCGACCTCGATGGCGACGGGGACCTGGATATCCTGGCAGGCGATAGTTCCGGTAATTTTCAGTATTTCGAGAACACCGGCACAGTGGATGCCCCCGCCTTCGCTGTGCCGGTTCCAAATCCGTTTGACCTGACCGGCATAGCAACTGGTGCCGTACCGGTTTTTGGCGATCTCGACGGTGATGGGGACCTGGACCTCCTTGTGGGTGGAGGCGGCACCGATCTCCGGTACTTCGAGAATACGGCCCTGTAATCCTTTAAAAGTGAAAGAACCGGCGTCTCCCTTCAGCTGCAGCTACTCCCCGGATTTACCGGAGCTTCTTACTCAGCTCAACTGTACTATCGCTGTGAGTACCTATCAAGCGGGCAAGCTCATCTTTATCAGTGCCGTGGATAACGAGCAACTGGTACAGCTGCCCAGGACTTTCAACCGGGTTATGGCTGTCGGGATCGATGGAAACCGTCTTGCCCTTGCAACCAGGGACGAAATTGTCGTTCTCGCCCACGAACCCGGGTTGGCTCCCGGCTATCCTAAACAGCCGGACACCTACGACACTCTTTATGTACCGAGAGCCTCATACTATTGCGGAGCTGTCGATATTCACGGTCTCTCCTGGGGAAAGGAAGGTTTATGGGCGGTTAACACATCCTTCTCCTGCCTCTCTTTAATCAATGATACGTATAGTTTTATTCCGAAATGGACCCCCTCCTTTATTTCTCAACTGGCATCCGAGGACAGGTGTCATCTGAACGGTATCGCAACTACCCAAGGAACTCCGGTCTATGTTACCGCACTGGGAACAGGGAATGAAAGAGAGAGCTGGCGAAAAACGTTGCCCGGCGGCGGAATACTGATGGACGTAAAAAACGGTGAAATCATAATAAAAGAGCTGCCCATGCCTCATTCTCCCCGTTTGTACGACGGAAAACTCTATATGTTGTTGTCGGCAACCGGCGAAATTGTGACAGTTGAACCGGAAAAGGGCAGGTACGAAGTAATTAACCGGATAGATGGTTTTATTCGGGGGATGTCGAAATGCGGGGATTATCTCTTTATCGGCTTCTCCAGGCTGAGAAAAAACGCCTCGACCTTTAAAGATCTCCCTATTGCGGAGAAAGCGAAGCATTCCGGTTTTTCTATTTTACATATGCCCACAGGATCCTTCGTTTCTCATCTGCGATATTTGGCTTCCGTAGATGAAATTTATGATATTCAGGTGCTTCCCGGTTTACGCCGCCCCGGCATATTGAACACGGAAGATGATACTCACCGACGGGCCCTCACCACCCCTGAATCCACCTTCTGGGGAGGGCCGGTTAAATCAGGACACAACGGGGATAGAAACACCGATTGAGTTATCCTTTTGAAGGTCAAGTAAAATGTTTTATCGCATTGGAATTTTCTCAGGTATTTTGGTATCTTTTTTACGGGCAGGTGCAATAATCCCGTTCTTGATAATCACCGGTTAAACGGTTCCTGTCTCAAGCATGAGACCCGGAGCAGAAAAATTACCTGTACCAATGTATAAGTATGACACGACAATAGTTAAGATCCTTGACATGACACATTGTTATACGTATACTATACGTATGAAAAAGAAATTGACAATCACTGTGGATGAGAAGATTTATGCCGGACTTCACCGCGTAATTGGAAGACGTAAAATCAGCCAGTTTATCGAAGCTCTTGTCGGCCCACATGTACTTCAGAAAGACCTTGAATCCGGTTACCGGGAAATGGCTGAAGATGAGGTCCGTGAAAAAGAAGCATTTGAATGGGCAGAGGCCACGGTAACGGATGTTGCAAATGAAACGCGCTGAGGTGTGGTGGGTAAACTTCGAACCATCGATCGGTGGGGAGATCAAAAAGAGGCGTCCGGCAGTGATAATCAGCAATGATGCCTCCAATCAGTTCCTTAACCGTGTGCAAGTCGTTCCGTTGACTGCAAACATCGAGCGTCTTTATCCGAGCGAAGCGTATGTCTCTATCAAAGGTGAACGACAAAAAACAATGGCAGATCAGCTTACAACGGTTAGTAAATCCCGGTTGTCAAACAGACTTACGAAGCTTTCTACTGTGGATATGGAACGAGTCGAAAAGGTCGTCCTTATTCAACTTGGATTTACCGGGAGATAGGGGACTAGGGTTATCTTGAGCACATGGGTATGGGAGTGCCTTGCAAAATCGTCAAAGAGATGTAAAGACACAATGGCAGCCGACGCACGGACTATCACACCGTCTGCGGACATAAAAAAACAGGCAGCTTCTCATGAAACTGCCTGTCTGCAATTCCTCCCCCGGAAGGACTCGAACCTCCGACCTAGTGGTTAACAGCCACCCGCTCTACCAGCTGAGCTACAGGGGATCGTTCTTTTACAGGACTGAAGTACGATACAAAAAAGCGTATATCGTGTCAATATTAGTAAGGTGTTTTGAAGGAAAGAACAACAGGAATTTGAGCGCCGCACTCAGAGCACACGCTGCCGTCGAGCCCGGTAATATGTGTTGAATAGCCGGCCCGGCGTATCAGGAGATTACCGCACTTCGGACAGGAGGTGTTCGTTTCCCGGACTCCAACGTTGCCCAAATAGATATATGTAAGATATTTTCCAGCAGCTGCGGCAAGTTTTTCCATTGTTTGCACCGGGGTAGGAGGTATCGAGTACTTGTAGGTCGGGTAGTACCGGCTCAGGTGGAGAGGGATATCAGTATTGATGTCCCCAAGGAACCGCGCTATGGATTCCAGTTCCAGGGTGCTGTCGTTTTTACCCGGAATGATAAGGGTGGTTACTTCCAGGGCGCATTTCGAGGCAGCGGTTTTAATAAACGCCAGAACGGGCCTAAGGGAACCTTTTATTTCTCTTTTATAAAAATCTTCTGTGTAGCATTTAAGATCGATATTTGCAGCGTCTACCAGGTCAAGCAGTTCTTCCGCCGGTTCGTGATTGAGATAACCGTTGGATACGATAACATTATATAAACCGGCGGTGTGGGCCAACTCAGCGGTTTTCCTGATAAATTCGAAATGAATGGTAGGTTCGGAATAGGTATAGGCAATGCCGGAAGAGTTGTGCTCTTGTGCTATAGCCACGATATCGGCGGGACTGTGATGATTCGTCATGGCCTGGGTGGATTGTGAAATAGAATAATTCTGACAGAATGGGCATTTAAATGAACAGCCCACAAACCCTATGGAGAGTATTCTGCTGCCGGGTTTGAAATGATACAGGGGCTTTTTCTCGATAGGATCCAGGGCAAGAGAAGATATTTCGCCGTAATAGGGGAGGGAGAGGGCCCCCTGGTCATTCTTCCGGACCTTGCAGTTGCCAACGTGTCCGGGTTTGATTACACAATCGTTGGGACATAAGAGACAATGGATTGAATCGTTTTCCTGCTTTTCCCAGTAGGCGGGTTTCATCATTTAATCGGGAAAAGCCTGGCGAAGCACCTCACTGTCTTTCATGATTTTGAGGGGGGAAGAAACCTCAAAAGGTTCATACTTAAGACCCAGGCTGCCTTTTTTCACCCAGATGCGCACCATGTTCAGATTATCTCCATTTTCAGTAGCTATACTGGGTTCTGCGTCTACACCCTTAATATCTTCGATAAAGAATTCGTAGAAAACTGTATGTGAACTAAAAGGGTCCAGTACGAGGATCATCTTTTCCTTGTCATAGGGATGTTTTCTTGGAGAACCGTGGAAGGAAATACACTCTTCAGACAGATCATGGTACACGTCGTACCGTTCAATTTCAAATAAAGGCAATGTCTCCAGGTATTTTTGTACAATCATTGCTTTCCTCGTCCCTATTATATAGTAACGATGCATGGAATTGTCAAGAAATGATCAGCATAAAAATCCCGGGAGTTTCACGATGCCCCGGTGCTGATAATACTCTCCAGTTTCCTGTTGGAACTCTGTTCCAGGTAAACCGATAACTGATCACGGCTTTCATCAGTCAGAGAGTCGAAATCCAGTATGAGTATGTTCGAATTACGCAGGACCGAGGCGTTGAAGGATATGATGTTCTCCCCCAATTTGAGTGAGCAGTGGTTGATCTTTTTGCCTGGTGTAAGATCCAGGGTAATCTGCGGATTGTCAGGAAGAAAGCTGGCACCGGAGAAGGAGATGTTCTTTATAGTCCCTGTAACAAGTTTCATGGAATCAGGATGATTGAACACCAGGTCCATCTTGTCTGCACTCATCGGTACATACCTGGGCACAATCCTCTTGTCATTGAGCATCTTGTACCGGGAAACGAGGCGTCTGAGCTGGTCCATCCGGGACTCGTCGGAGAAATCTTCGATAATGATACCGTTTACACCAAGAAAAATCGCCTTTGCAGCCTCTTCGACTTCAAGATGCTCAGGAGAGAGGAGGATGAAAATCGTCTTATCCCGTTCCCGGAAGGACCGGAGATACTGGAGGAAAGGTTTCCAGTGCCTGGGAAAATCTTCCCCGCTGAACAGTACGATGTCCGGATCGATTTCTTCGATGTTATCCATTGCTTTGATAGGGTTGAGGTAATGGAGGAATTCGAATCCTAGTGGTGTAAGATGAAAACTTAAGATTTCTTTCGTGGTTTCTTTATCTGTAATGAGAAGAATTTTCATCCTATTCGGTCCCAAGGTTTCTCACGATGTAATTATAAATATACCAGATTTTATCTTTTCTGTTGAGATAGTAGGTGTACTCTTTTATTTCAGTATATCCTGGATAACGGAACTTAAGAAGGGCAATTACCTTCCCGTTCTGTGTGGTGTACTCGGTTTTTATGATCTCATACTCGTCAGGTATCAGCAGAATCACCTCGTCTGCCGTTTCAGAAGATAGTTCCCTTTTGTAATTCTGAAGCATTTCTCTTCGTTCGGCATCGGAGGACCGACGGTAGGACTGTTCCGTTTCAGGATTTCTGAGCATGATGCTTTCTATATCGAGGTAGAGGAAGAATTTTTCCCACTGGCTCTTCTGACGTGCATTGATCATGTACATCACAACCTCATCCGGAGGGATCGGATTCTTTTCCAGTATTTGGCCGGTTTCTTCATCGATCATGGCTTTTAACGCCGGAAGACCCGTTGAAGGACGAACCGAAAGGTTGAGATAATTCGATTTAAGGGAAACAGGCATCATCCCTTTTTCGAGTTCAGGATAAAACGTCGCCTGGATGACATAAACACCGGGTTCCAAACCTTCCACATAATCGGTAAGATCCTCGATGAACGAATACTGCTCTCCCGAAGCGAGTGTGATTTCGCGAAAGAACACCGGTTGATCCGGATTTCTCTGTATGATATAGTTTTCCGAATGAGTCAGCTGCCGGTTTTGGAGGGTTCGAACAGCGAAATCCAGGTTGAACACCCGGTGATCAGCTAATTTGAATCGATACGGATTCGGAGAATTGTTGATAATTTCTACTTTTATCAGGATCTCACTTTCCGGGAAATAAATCTTTTTGTCATAGTATCTGATCGAAAAATCGATTCCCTCGGAATACGCCGGGGAAGCTGAAATGAGAATGAACAATATGAGACTTATGAATGAGACTAGTTTCTTTTTCAATGTAATACTCCGGTCACCCATTATAATATTCGGAAGAAATCATGATAACCTTATTGTTAAAAACAATCTCTGAAAAGCACAAAGCATCCGACGCATTCAACAGATTCATAACCCGGTGTGACAGCAGGAACTATCATATAGCATTGTCCGGACCTAAGGGATTTTACCGGGCGATCCTGATGAATGAAATCATGAATCGCGGTCGTTCCCGGTTACTTATTGTCTTGCCCTCTGAACAGGATGTGCAGGAATGTGCCCTTGATTTGCGACATTTTAACACACCTGTATCGATATTTCCCGGATGGAATGTTATTCCTTATTCAGGTGCAGAACCTCAACCCAACATTTTCACCGAGAGATTGAAAACGCTGCAGATACTTTCCTCTGGTTCAAGGTGTGTGGTTCTTACAACGCTGCGCACGTTTCTATTTCCCGTGCCGCCAAGGGAGTTTATACACCAATCAAAGAAAACGGTGCGTATTGGAAACGAGATACATCCCCAGGAAATTGAGTCCTGGCTCGCCTTCGCCGGGTATATCAAAGTGCCGAAAGTGAGTATTGTCGGGGAGTTTGCACTTCGGGGAGAGGTCCTGGATATCTTTTTACCTACCCGGGACGAACCCGTGCGCATCGTCTTCGAGTACGAAGAGATTGAAGATATTAAATACTTCAACCCGTCCAGCCAGAGTTCTACGGAAAGGATCGACACCATCGATCTCGTCCCCCTGGGAGAAATACTCTGGACAGACGAACGGCTGGCAGCTCTCAAGCACAACCTGGGTGAAAAAGGGGACAACCCTATATTGACACCGGAGGTACTCGAGTCTCTGGATACTGCCGGAAAGTGTATTCACCAGGAACTTCTCTTTCCCTTAAGCTTTGAAGGGCTTTATTCCCTGACGGACTACGTTGATAAAAATTCCGTTCTTTTTCTTCCTGAATATGAACGGCTCTACAACGCAGCGGCAGTGCTGAAAAAAGAGTGCCTGGACTTGTATAAAAATAACAGGGAGAAAACTCCGGTACCTGTACCTCCGGACCGGTACCTTCTCGACATCGGGCACATCGAACGGTCCTTCTCCAGGGTTATAACTATCCGTGTCCTCGCTGCAGAGAGAGAACAGGAGGACCATGTCCTGGATATACCGTGTGGGGAACCCCGCTCCTTTTTCGGTAACCTGTCTTATCTGAAAGAAGAGCTTACGAATCTTGAAAAAGCGGGTTATACCGTTTTTATCTGTGCTGATTCAGAATCACAAAAAAACCGTATAGAGTTCCTCCTTAAAGATTTGGATGTGGCTGTTCTGGATGTTCCCATCTCTTCCGGATTTTCCCTTCCGGAATCGAAAATAATTGTTATCCAGGAAAATGAAATTTTTGGAAGGCGGAGGCGGATTCCTGCATCGGTTACCAGGGCAAAGACAAAAGCAATCGAAACGTTCGTGGAACTCAATCCCGGAGACTATGTCGTTCATATCAACTACGGAATCGGTAAATTTATCCGTATCGGGAGGATTAAGGCCGCAGGTACGGAGCGTGATTACATCGAGCTCAGGTACGCAGAGGAAGAAACGATTTTCATTCCTATAGAACAGGTTAATCTCATACAGCGTTACATTGGTAGTGAAGGTTCGTCTCCACGGCTGGATAAACTGGGTGGTAAATCCTGGGAAAAGCGAAAGTATCTTGTCAAAAAATCTGTAGAGGACCTGGCACAGCGGTTGATCCATCTCTATTCAAAGCGAAAACAGGTCCAGGGATTTGCCTTCCCGGCAGACAATGACTGGCAGGTAGAGTTCGAAGCGGGGTTCCCTTTTGAGGAGACCCGGGACCAGCTTACCTGCATCCGGGAGGTTAAGGATGATATGGAAACTCCCCGTCCTATGGACAGGCTCGTATGCGGCGATGTGGGGTATGGGAATACCGAAATAGCCATGCGGGCCGCTTTTAAATCCGTTATGGGAGGTAAGCAGGTAGGCGTTTTGGCACCTACCACTATCCTGGTAGAGCAGCATTATGAGAATTTTCTGGAGCGGTTTAAACGGTTTCCCTTTAACATAGCAATGATATCCCGTTTTCTCAGCAAAAGTGAACAGAAAAAAGTTATTGCCGGTGTTAAAAACGGTGATGTGGACATCCTTATCGGTACTCACCGGCTGCTGCAGAAAGACTTACACTTCAAGAACCTGGGCCTTATCGTTGTTGACGAAGAACAGAGGTTCGGGGTTAAAGACAAGGAACGTCTTAAGGAACTTAAATCTTCTGTTGACTCTCTTACCCTTTCGGCAACACCTATTCCCAGGACTCTTCACATGTCTCTGCTGAAAATACGGGATATGTCACTTCTTTCCACACCGCCTCAGAACCGGCTCCCTATTGAGACCCATGTCGGTGAATTCGATGAAGAAATGATTACCGAGGCTGTGCGTCAGGAAATGGACCGGGGAGGCCAGGTGTTCTTCCTTCATAATCGTATCGAAACACTGCACAATGTTCAGAAATTTATACAGACAATTATACCGGAAGCGGTAGTCGAAGTTGCCCATGGACAGATGCGGTCCCAGGACCTGGAAGAAGTGATGCACCAATTTGTCCATGGAGCTTTTCATGTGCTTGTATCCACCACAATAATCGAAAATGGAATCGATATACCGAATGTAAATACCATTATCATCGACAGGGCGGATTTGTACGGTATATCACAGCTCTACCAGCTCCGCGGCAGGGTAGGGAGGTCCGACAGGCCGGCATACGCCTATCTCCTCTATCCTAAGGATAAGGCCCTTACCGAGCTGGCTATGAAGCGGCTGAAAATAATTTCCGACAACACCGCATTAGGGTCGGGGTTCAAGGTGGCGTTGAAAGACCTGGAAGTGCGGGGCGCAGGAAACCTGCTCGGCCGTGAACAGCATGGAGACATACTCGCCGTAGGCTTTGATATGTACCTGAGGCTGCTGGATGAAACGATTTCCGAAATGACTTCTGATGACCACGAAGAACCGCCGGAGGTTTACCTGGAGCTCGATTACAGTGGGTTTATTCCGAATTCGTATATCCATGAACCGGAAGAAAAAATGGAAGTGTATAAAAAAATTGCTTCCATCAGTGAGGACCAGGACCTGGACCGGATTACCTTCGAACTGGAAGACCGGTTTGGTCCGCTGCCGGATGAAGTGCAGAGCCTGATAGCCCTGGCGGAGATACGGACAATGTGTAAAAAACTATGGATTTCGTCGCTGAAGGAGAGAAACGGGAGTGCCCATGTCGAGTTTTTCAAGGTTTCCAGGGTTTCCGTGGATAAGCTGCTCCGGCTTATCCGGGATAGCGGGAACAAAGTGCGGCTGGACCCGAAAAAGCCGAATATTATAGTGATGAAAACTGATGTAGTGGGATTGAAAGAAAAATCCGAGTATATCCGGGAGAAACTTTCATTTCTCCTCTAGGTGAAACAGGGAATGAACGAACACCATAGACGGATTCGGAGTTATGTGAAACGCCAGGGAAGGATGAGCAGACTCCAGAAATCCGCATATGAAACCCTTAAGAGTACCTATGTCCTCCCTTACGCTCCGAATCCCCTGGACAGCGCTGCGGTGTTCGGCAATCTTCACGATGTGGTAGTCGAAATCGGATTCGGTATGGGAATAGCCACCGCAGAGATTGCAGCAGGGCAGAGAGATGTGAATTTTTTGGGTATTGAAGTTCACACACCTGGAGTGGGAAAGCTGCTGAGTGAAATCGAGCGTCTTGGGCTAGGGAACGTGCGGATCATCCAGGAGGATGCCGTCCCTGTGATGGAGCACATGATACCGAAAGAAAGCTTAAAAGGAATTCATATCTTTTTCCCGGATCCATGGCCGAAAAAAAAGCACCACAAACGCCGGCTTATCCAGAGAGAATTCCTCCAGCTCTGTGCTGATAATATGAAACATGGGGGATACATCTACATTGTTACCGACTGGCAGCCTTATGCGGAGTGGATAATCGATACGCTGGAAGGCGTTCCCCTGCTGAACAATCCTTATAAAGGGTACGCCGTTCCCCTGCCCTGGAGGCCCCACACCCGTTTCGAACATAAAGGGATAGAAAAACAGAATAGTATCTTCGAGATATATGCCGTTAAAAGGAGCGGCCCGCCTTAATCTTCCTTTCCCTGGTCAGCTTGAGAAGCTTTGATTACCGCATCGGCAATTTTACCGGATATAGGATCGTAATGATCGAAATCCATTTCAAAGGAAGCACTACCTGAAGTGATGGATCGAAGATCGATAGCATACCGCAGCAGTTCAGCCTGGGGTACCTGGGCGATCACTTCGATGATTCCGCCTCCGAGCTGTTCCTGGCCCAGGACCCTTCCCCTGCGGGAGCTTAAGTCGGAGAGAACATCACCAAGGTACTGATCATCCACAAACACCCGGAGGTTCATTACCGGTTCCAGCAGTACAGGTCCCGCTTTTAACATTGCATCCTTAAGGGCGCCTTTTGCAGCCAGCCGGAAAGACATTTCTGAGGAATCAACTGTGTGTTCTTTCCCGTCGATCAATTCTATCCCGACGTCAACCACGGGATATCCCGCCAGGATACCTCCGTCCATTGCGTCATGGAGCCCCTTTTCGATACCCGGCATATATCCTTTTGACACGGCACCGCCTTTGATACGGTTCTCGAAGGAATACTGTTCACCCCTGGGTAAAGGTTTCAAGTTGATAACGACCCGTCCGTACTGGCCGTGACCGCCGGTCTGCTTTTTATGTGTGTATTCAGTGCTTTTCACCGATTTCGTAATGGTCTCCCGGTATGCGACTTTGGGAACCTTCGTTTCCATTTCAATCTTCTGATGGTCCTTTATCTTGCCCAGAATCAGGTTGATCTGAAGTTCTCCCATGCCGGAGATGACGTTTTCTTTGGTTTCCGTGTCGTAATTAATCCGGAACGTAAGGTCTTCTTCAGATGCTCTCTGGAGAAACTGGTTGAGTTTGTCTTCATCTTTTTTATTTACAGCTTTGATAGCTACGGCATGGACGGGATTGGGAACCTTGAGGGGTTCGAAATACTTTACATCATCATGGACACAGAGGGTATTATTTGTCTGCACGCTTCCCAGTTTTGTGAGGATGGCGATATCACCTGCATTCAGTTCCCCTTCTTCAGTCAGCTTTTTACCGTTTCCTGTAAAAATTTTCGAGATTCTTTCTTTCTGCCGCGCGTTCGGATTGTATACGTCTGTATCAGATGTGAGAACACCGGTAACAATTTTAAGGAAAGACATTTTGCCGGCAAACTGGTCGATACTCGTCTTGAATACAAAGCTGGAGAAAGGCTTATCGGAGCTTACAGGAATTTCTAATTCTTCATCATTCTCGTTTTTCGCTTTCTCGACGGTGACGACAGGAGAAGGGGCTGTAACGGCGAGAAAATTCAGGAGAGATGCAATGCCTGAATGAGCAGTTGCAACACCGCAGAAAACAGGGATACACGATTTTGCCTGTACTCCACGCTTCAAACCTTTAAGGATATCTTCATCCCTCAAAGTCCCTTCTTCGAAGTATTTTTCCATAATCGCATCATCGCCTTCTGCCGCCGCTTCGATGAGAGCTGTCCGGTATTCTTCGAATTCATCTTTCATATCCTCAGGGATATCGACTACCTGTTCCTTCTTACCAGACTCCGGGAGCATGTATGCTTTCTGGTTGATGATGTCAACTATTCCTTTGTATCCCGTACTTGCACCGATGGGAAAGGTAACAGGGACGAAATTGGCATCAAATTTTTCTTTCAGATCATTCAGCGTTTCGGTGAATGATGCCCGTTCTTTGTCCATTTTATTGATGAACATAAAACGGGGCAGTTCCCGTTCTTCCAGTATCCGCCACAGCTTGATCGTGCCTATCTGAACACCGGAGTCGGCAGCGAGAAGAAGGATTACGCTTTCAGCAGCTCTGAACCCGGCTATTACCTGTCCGATGAAGTCAGACGAGCCGGGAGTATCCAGGATATTGATTTTAGTATCTTTCCACAGGGTATTGGAAAGACTGGTATATATAGAAATGCCGCGTTCAACCTCTTCCGGAGTATAGTCACTTACCGTTTTTCCGGATTCAACGGTTTCTGCGCGGGAAACCGTTCCTCCATGAAATAACAGGGTCTCCGTAAGCGACGTTTTTCCGGTACTGACATGTCCGGCCACAGCTGTGTTTATTATTTGTTTGGTGGTGAAAGCCATAATTACTCCTATATCTGGTTATAAAGAAGATCCAATTACGAGGTTTCCACTATATACATGCCGAAATACCTTGTCAACAGAGGGTATCGTTGTATTTCCTGGCCTTACCGTGTTTTACTGTCTTCTTTCTTTGCGAAATGAGAAAACTCCATGGAAAAAGTACCACGCCCCTGGGTCATGCTTCTTAAGGCGGTGGAATAGCCGAACATGTTCACCAGGGAAGCCTCTGCATGAACATGTTCTATCGTTGCCTTGCTCTCCAGGTTGATGATAACACCCCCTTTGGCAGTAAGGCGGCTGAGAACATCTCCTACGTACTCTTTCGGGACCATAACATCCAGTTTCATGATGGGTTCCAGCAGAACCGGGGAAGCCAGCCTGCAGGAGTTGTCGAATCCATGGGCCCCGGCGGCCTCGAATGCGAATTCCGTACCGGTGTTCGGATTATACACGGCATCCAAAAGTATGACACCGATGTCGTATGCAGGATAGCCGAAGAGGATCCCTGAAGTAAATGAACCGGTTACACCCCTGCGTACAGCCTGGATGCAATTATCAGGTACATCGCTGCGTTTCATATCGACGGTAAACCTAGTACCGGTGCCCCGGGGTAAGGGCTCCACTTTAAGCATGATCTCCGCGGAGTTTTCCTTACCTGCTATCACCTTGTGGAATTTTTCTCTGTGGGTGATGGTTTTCGTTATAGATTCCCGGTAGGTTACCTGGGGTTTCCCCACATTCGCGGAGACATTGTAATCATCGATAATCCGGGTTACCAGAACATCGAGATGCAGTTCCCCCATACCGGAGATGATGATCTGTCCCGTATCTTTATCTTCTTTAACGAAAAACGTCGGGTCTTCATGTTCCAGGATGTTCAAAACTTTTTTCAGCTTGTCCATATCGGAGAGTGTTTTAGGTTCCACCGCGACTGAAATAACAGGTTCCGGAAACACCATCCTTTCGAGAAGGATCTGAAAGGCTTCCGAGCCTACGGTGTCCCCTGTTTGAGCGTTTTTCAATCCTACTGCAACTGCAATATCACCGGCGGATATGGAATCAATGTGTTCCGCCCGATGGGAATGCATGCGGAGAATCCTGGTAACCCGTTCTCTGCACCGTTTATTGATATTGTAAACAATCGACCCTTTCCTGATCGTCCCGGAATACATCCGTATATAGCTGAAGGATCCGGCTTCACGGTCGGACTGGATTTTAAATACCAGTCCTAGAGGAGGACCCCCGGCAGCCAGTTCTACGGGAACCTCCTTTTCGGTTTTGGCATGGTGACCGATAATCGGAGGAAGCTCATGAGGCTCCGGAAGATATTTGAGGATACCGTCCAGAAGGGGCTGGACACCGATGTTCCTTAAAGATGCGCCGGTAAAAACCGGAACGATGGATCGCTGGATCGTTTCCGCCCGGAGCACATTGTTGATTACTTCCTCCGGGATCTCTTTCCCGTCGAGGAAAAGCTGGGTCACCTCGTCGGAAAAAGATGATACATGATCGATCAGTTTTTCATGCCATTCTTCGGCCATATCTATGCGTTCGGCTGCGACAGGGGTATAGTTCATGGTGAGTCCCGCGGTATCGGGATCCCAGCGGATTTCTTTCATCTTTATCAGGTCGATGACACCTTCGAAACCGGATTCCCGTCCGATAGGAAGCTGGAGTACTACAGGATTTGCCCCCAGTTTCTGTTTCAGTTCTTCTACGGCGGCTAAGAAATTCGCCCCGATCCTGTCCATCTTATTGATATAGGCGATGCGGGGGACATGATAACGGTCCGCCTGGTGCCAAACAGTTTCTGATTGCGGTTCAACACCACCCACGGCGCAGAAGATCGCTATTGCACCGTCGAGTACCCTGAGGGAACGCTCCACTTCTGCAGTAAAATCAACATGTCCGGGTGTATCGATAATATTAATCTGCATGTTGTTCCAGAAACAGGTGGTAGCAGCGGAAGTAATGGTTATTCCCCGGTTCTGCTCCTGAACCATCCAGTCCATGGTTGCTTCGCCATCATCTACCTCTCCTATCCTGTGCGATTTCCCGGTATAAAACAGAATTCGTTCAGTTGTCGTTGTTTTTCCAGCGTCGATGTGGGCCATGATGCCGATATTTCGCATAGAAGCTCCTGCTTGAAATATAGCCGGCATAGTATCATATATATAAAGTATGGTAAAAGGGGAGTATGATGACGAGAACACTGATAATAGTACTATGTTCATTATGTCTCCGTGGAATACTGTATGCAGAAAGCAGCGAGGTGGAGGCAAACACGGTGACCTTGATAAACGCCCTCCGGGAAGAACAGGACCTGTCGCAGCTTCATGTAGATCCTCTTCTTACCGTTGTTGCCCGTGACTATGCAGTGCGTTGTGTACAACGGGGAGTACTTTCCCATCAGGATGAAAAGGGACAGGGAGTGCTTTACCGGATTCGTCAGACCGGTGATACCACTGTGCGGGCAGGGGAAGTTCTGGGAACAGGTCCGGACGAGAGAATGATCGTCACCGGATGGCAATCCAGCAGGGACCACAACCAGGTATTGATGGATCCGGCGTGGACCCATACAGGCGTCGGTGCAGTACCTGTTCCTCAGGGTTATCTGATTGTAACGGTATTTAAAACCAGGGTATTCGATACCCTGAAGACCGAGTTCCTGGATAACGGTATCGTTCTCTCTCTCTATTCTTTTCATCCCCTGACAGGTGTCCCTTTTCTGTATCATTTTGGCCGTGAATATGGTCCGCTTGAGGTCTCGGCAGAGAACAAGGATTTCCTGTTTTTCATCCCCGGGAACAGGCTTGTGTATTATATACTCTTCGGCATCAGGAGCGGGGGTACCACTGTATACACCGACCGTATTATAGTGGAGAAAGAATAATGATCCTGCAAATTATTGACACAAGGTTAACACCTGTGGTAGTGTGCGCTTGCCCGGGCGGTTAGCTCAGTTGGGAGAGCGCCTGCCTTACAAGCAGGATGTCGGGGGTTCAAGTCCCTCATCGCCCAAAGTTCAAAACACCGGCAGTAAACCAGAAGGATATGGATGAACGTATAATATTTGATGGAATTATTATCATCCTTCTCCTTTCCGGTACCGGGGTGTTTATCCTGCTGTTTTTTATTACTGCTCCGTATGGGCGTCATATCCGCCGAGGCTGGGGCCCAGGGTTCAACAATAAACTTTCCTGGATCATCATGGAGGCCTTCCCTCCTATCGTTTTCTGTTTTCTCTTTTTCATAGGAGAATGGAAAACCGGTTTAATGCCCTATGTTTTTCTGTTTATATGGATGTTTCACTACCTGTACCGGGCTTTTCTCTATCCTCTGCTCATCCGGGGTGAAAAAACCATGCCTTTGTCGATACTCTTTTTCGGAGTGATTTTCAATTCCTTAAATGCTTACATCCAGGGTAGATATCTCTATTTCTTTTCTTCCGGAGGTGCAAAATATACCATCGACTGGATAACCACACCCCAATTTATAACCGGTACGGTGATGTTTTTTATCGGATTTGCGATTCATTTTTCTTCCGATTCTATTACACGGAATCTGCGGAAACCCGGAGGAAATGATTATCACATACCTCTCGGTGGGTTTTTCAACTGGGTATCCTGCCCGAATTATCTGGGAGAGATTATTCAATGGACCGGTTGGGCTGTGTTAACCTGGTCCGTTCCCGGTTTCGTGTTCGCATTCTGGACGGCGGCTAATCTGATGCCCCGGGCGAAAGCGAATCATACCTGGTACAGAGAACAGTTTGATGAGTATCCCGGGGAAAGGAAGGCCCTGATCCCCTTTTTATTTTAATAAGCGGTTGATTTCGGGGAACCTTGATTATACCTGAACATTGTCATACAATAAAATTCGTAAACTATGTTTGAAGAACGGCAGCGCCTCGAAGAGATTATACGGCTAGATTCTGAACTCAACAGAATACAGGATCTTGATATTCTGCTGGAGAGGATCCTTCTTGAGGCACGCAGGGCGGTCAATGCCGATGCGGGATCTATCTACATTCGAAATGAAGACCGTCTGGTTATCAGGTATTCCCAGAACGATACTCAGCAGCGCCAGCTCCCCCCGGGACAAAAGCTGATCTATTCGATTTTCACTATCGACATAAATGAAAAGACCATTTCCGGTTATGTAGCAGCCAAGGGAGAACCGCTGAACATTCCTGACATGTACAATATTTCCGAAGATGCCCCCTACAGTTTTGATCCAACCTATGACAACATTTCGAAATATAAAACGGTATCGACCCTCACCATACCTCTCCAGACGAATCTAGGTGATATCGTTGGGGTACTGCAACTGATCAACAAGATCGATGAAGAGCGCCGGGTTGCACCTTTTACCGATGTGGATCAGCTTTTCGCCATGCATTTTGCCGGCAGTGCAACCATGGCACTCCAGCGTGCCCAGATGACCAGGGCAATACTGTTAAGGATGATCAGTATGGCCCAGTTGCGGGACCCTAAAGAAACCGGTGCCCACGTAAACCGGGTGGCAGGATACGCGGTAGAAATTTATGAACGGTGGGCCCAGAAGAAGGAGATTTCCGAGAGCGAAACAGAAAAAACCAGGGATATCCTGAGAATGGCCGCCATGCTTCACGATGTGGGTAAAGTTGCTATTTCGGACCTCATACTGAAAAAACCCGGACGGTTCACAGAAGATGAATATGAAATCATGAAATCCCATACTTACCTGGGTGCCCGTCTTTTTGCGGATAAACAGTCGGAGTTCGATGAAATTGCCTCCCAGGTCGCACTCACGCATCACGAAAACTGGGACGGAAACGGATATCCGGGAAAAATTGATTTTACACAGCCCGATCTGGATCACACTGCTCATACGAAAACCAAGCTGGAACCTGTGAAGGGGGAAGAAATACCCCTGTTAGGAAGAATCGTTGCACTGGCGGATGTGTATGATGCCCTAAGCTGCCGCCGGGCATATAAGGAAGCATGGGTTGAGGCGGATGTATTGAAAGAAATACAGGATTGTGCAGGATCGAAGTTCGATCCCGAATTGATTGAAATCTTTTTTGAAATTCTTCCAAATATCAAGCAAATCGCGGAACGGTACCCGGATACCCATTAATCCTCCGGTTCCAGAATCCTGTATACTTCCACGGAATGATCGAGAAAATTCGAATAGGCTAAAAATGTTTCATCCGAAGAGACCGCCAAACCTGTGGGTTGATTCCGCCCCCAGATCCAATCCCGAATTTCGAGGGTTGCTGTATCAAGGCGCAGCACTTTACCGAAGACATACCCCTTTTTAAGATACGTTTCCGGGTTGTTCGGTCCCCTGGTGGAGACGTACAGGTAGCGTCCGTCGGGAGAGATGTCGATGGTGTTGGGATTATGCCCAACCCGGGTTTGCAGGAGGAGGGTGTCGTCTGTGCCGGAAAATTTGTAGATGTATCCGCTGTACATGTCGGAAACGAAAAAAATATCACCTTCCGGGTGACGCAGGATGTGACGTTTTGAACCGCCTCCGAAATCCAGTGTGGCGACTGTTTTTTCCTGCTGCAGATCGATTTTCTGAATCGAACCGTTATCATAGAGGCACACATAGAGGTAACGTTCGTCAAGGGTAAGTTCGAGGCCCCTGGGTGTACCGTCTACGGGTATAGTCGAGACGGTTTCCATGGTTTCCGCATCGATAACGGAAACAGTGCCTGACAGCCAGTTGGAAACATACACGACCTGTTCATCCTCAGTCGGAAGAATCACTTTAGGCCAGGTTCCCTTTGTATCGATGGACCTAAGGTACTGCAGCGAAAAGAGATCGAATACATGGATATATCCTGTGGTCATCTGTGATACCCAAAGCTGGTGTTTCCCCGGGAGAACGGCCATCTCCACAAAACCCCGCAGTTCAGCATACCTGGCAGGAGGCTCGAGGGTGGTGATTTTTTCGTAGGAGGTAGTGGAAAACACGTCTATACCGCGGCCATCCAATAGTGCGGTCATGATATAGTTTCCGTCAGGTGTGAAGATAACGCTCTTAGGCTGATTGCCGGTTCTCAGTTCCGCAAAAAGGAGGAAGGGGGAGTCCTCTTTTTCCAGTTTTTCCTCGATGAATGTGGTACCTGAATATGCCTGAAAAAAGACGGTTTTTGAGACATAACCCGCCATGGAAAGGGATAGGCTGTGATTCCCTTCGGAAACGGTTACCATCCCGTAACCGTTTCCGGAAGGAGAGACATCCGCTTCCCTGTTATCGATTCGCAGGGCACACTCTTCAGGAAATACTTTGAGTATCACCGTGTGCTCATCCGCAGATAGTACGGGAGTGATGATGAGCAAAAGGACTGTCCATGTTACCTGCGATCCGGCGGTTCCCGATATAATGTTATTACAGAAAGGTAAGAAAATACTCTTGAATGCGGAGGTCATCGGTCAACTCCGGATGGAAACTTGCAGCGAGGATCTTTTGCCGGCGGACCAGTACCGGAACATGTTCGTATTCAGCCAGGACTTCGACATCGTCTCCATACCGTTTAATCAGAGGCGCCCGAATGAACACTCCCCGGATAGGGGGCGGTCCGAAAAAGGGGGACTCGATGTCAACTTCAAAACTCTCTATCTGCCTGCCGTAAGCGTTGCGCGCTACATCCACATCGAGGACGCTTAGGTGCACCTGATCATATCCTGTAACCTCTTTCGCCAGCAGGATAAGACCTGCACAGGTTGCGAACACAGCCATGCCCGATCGAATTCGCTCAACAAGGGGCTCTGCAAGTCCTTCTCTTTCAATCAGCTTGCCTATGGTTGTGCTTTCACCTCCGGGCATTACCAGTCCATCGATACGTTTCAAATCGTCGGGGCATCGTACTTTTATAGTGGAAACACCCAGAGACTCGAAACATTCGCCGTGTTTCTGGTAGTCTCCCTGCAGAGCGAGTAATCCGATGGTTGCCACGGCTGCAGATACTGGTTACCAGCCCCGGGTAGCCAGCAGCTGGTGTTCTCCGAGATCTCTGGAACTGACTCCGGACATGGGCTCTCCAAGATCCATGGATATCTCGAGGAGCCGCTTGGGATCATCAAAATAGGTTACAGCTTCCACAATGGCGTTTGCCCTTTTTGCAGGATTGCTGGATTTGAAAATCCCGGAACCGACGAACACGGATTCCGCTCCTAACTGCACCATGAGGGCGGCGTCAGCGGGTGTTGCTACACCGCCGGCTGAAAAATTCGGCACCGGAAGTTTTCCTGTTTTCGCAACTTCGAACACGAGATCATAGGGTGCACCCAATTCTTTAGCCTGGGTCATCAGTTCCTCCTCAGGAAGAATGGTAAGCCTGCGGATTCCGTCCATAACGGTTCTCATGTGCCGGACTGCTTCTACAATATCGCCGGTTCCTGCTTCGCCTTTCGTCCGGATCATGGCGGCTCCTTCGCCGATCCTCCGGAGTGCTTCTCCCAAGTCCCGGCATCCGCACACAAAGGGCACCTTGAACTCATGCTTGTTCACATGGAAATTATCGTCTGCAGGAGTAAGAACCTCACTTTCATCGATGAAATCGATACTCATTGCCTGAAGAATCTGGGCCTCCACGAAATGGCCGATCCGGCATTTTGCCATAACCGGTATAGAAACCGCCTTCTGGATATCCTTTATCATCTTGGGATCAGACATTCGGGCCACTCCGCCCTGTGCCCTTATATCCGCCGGTACCCGTTCCAGAGCCATGACGGCGGCAGCCCCAGCTTCTTCAGCGATCCTGGCGTGTTCTTCATTGACCACATCCATGATAACTCCGCCTTTAAGCATTTCTGCAAGGCCCACTTTTTCCCGCCATGTAGATTTTTGTCTTTGTGACCACATCTGTTCTGTCATTTATGCATCCTGTATCTTATAAATTTAATATGTCCCCACAATAAGCAGGTTGAGAGTAAAGGTCAAGATTAACCCTACTCTACTTCAAGCTTTTCATAGTATATGGTACTATAATTATTGAAGAATGAACAGATAGGGAGAGATAATTACAGGTTGCAATGATATCAAAGCATGAACAGATAAGCACCATCAGAGAAAGAATCGAAGATGTCCATGAACGGATGGAATCTGCGGCAGCAAGGGCGGGCAGAAATGTGCAAGAAATCAGATTAATGGCTGCCACAAAAACTCAATCTTCGGACGCCGTACGTGCGGCATACGAGGCCGGTATACGCCTTTTCGGGGAAAACCGGGTCCTTGAGGCAAGTGAAAAATACAACAATTTTTTTCAGGACGCGGAGCTTCACATGATCGGACACCTGCAGCGGAACAAGGCGGATACTGCAGCTGCAACATTTTCATGTATTCAATCCATTGACAAGGTTTCCACGGTCCGGGCACTTGAAAAATATCTCAATCCGGAAGGACCGGGGATGGATATTCTCCTGGAGTTCAACACTTCCAGGGAGGAGAGTAAAAACGGCTGCCGGAATGAAGATGAGCTCTACTCTCTCATCGACGAAATAATCGGCTCAGAACGGATTTCCATTACGGGGTTGATGACGATAGGCCCTTTCACAGACGACGAAATTGAAGTTCACCGGGCTTTTTCTCTGCTCCGGGTTCTGTCTGAAAAAGTATCTGCACGGTACGGCGAACTCCGGTTACGTGAACTTTCCATGGGTATGTCTTCAGATTACGAAATAGCCATCGAGGAAGGGTCGACTATCATTCGCCTGGGTACTACCCTTTTTGGCAAGCGGATATGAAGAAACGAAGGATTACAGTTTTTTTATATGTATTCCTGTGTTTCAGCTCGCTTTCCCTGTCCTACGGTCAGGAGGAGCCTCAGGATCCTGAGCCCTACCAGGAAAATGAGTTTCCAGCCTGGGCGTGGGACATAAGGAGATGGGAAATCGTTTTCCTGGGGACCTTTCCATTTACCATGTTTTATTCCACCCTCACCTTTCAGGTGAACAGGTACATTCAATCCGGCTTTGAAGAGGAACTGGTACCAGCTCCTTTCGGCGGACTCCGTTCTATTCCTCTGGAAGCGAAAGAGAAGCGGGGAATAATTATATCAGCATTATCCATGTCAGCTGCCATTGCTTTTACCGATCTTATCATCACGAAGATCCAGGATAGCGGAGGATAACCGTTGGGCCGCTCCTCATTTGCCGTTACTGATGAAGGTCATGCAGGTATGCGGGTGGACAGCTACCTTTCCGATATTGCTGCAGTACTTACCCGCAGTCAGCTTAAATCGAGGATTAGCAGCCTTACCATCAACGGAGAAGAGGCAAAGCTTTCAAAAAAAATCGGCGTAGGGGACATCATTCACGTGGAGTTCAATCCTCCCGAACAGATTTCCATCTCACCTGAAAAAATAGATCTCACAATTCTTTTCGAGAACAGTGATGTTGCAGTAATTGATAAATCTCAGGGTATGGTAGTCCATCCGGCACATGGAAACACTTCAGGAACCATTGCCCAGGGGCTCCTTTCCCGGTACCTGGAACTGGAAAAGGAGTTCCGGAATACCACTGTTCGTCCGGGTATTGTTCACCGGCTGGATAAGGATACCTCCGGAGTACTCATCACAGCCAAGAATGTACGCGCCCACGAGTATCTTTCTCTCCAGTTTCGAAAGCGCCAAGTTGAAAAAGTGTATCTCGCCGTCACAAAAGGTGTCCCCCGGGCATCACGGGGTACAATCTGCAGCCCTATTGCCCGTGACCCGGGTAATAGGAAAAAATTCAAAACTGTGCAAAGAGGCGGAAAAGGAGCAGTTACCGGGTACCGTGTTCTGTGGAGGGGAGACCGGCACGCTTTTCTCGTTCTGCATCCTGAAACCGGCAGGACCCATCAGATCCGGGTACACCTTCGATCAATTGGATGTCCCGTCCTGGGCGACCCTCTCTACTGCAGGAAGGATCATGCCCTGCCCGATACCGGACTTTTACTGCATGCGTATAAACTAAAAATCATACTTCCCGGGGAACATGAAAAGAGATGCTTTCGTGCGCCTCTTCCGAATCGGTTCAAGGAAGCACTGGTGTCTCTGTCCACATCGTCATAAATTGTTTGTACCCGATCTGAAGTTAGTATTAAACATTTTTTCGGATTCTACCGTTGTAGGAGGGCCATGTCCCGGAAATATGAGTACATGATCTTCCATGGAAAGGATGTGGTCCTGGATGCTCTGCACATTGATTTCATGGGCGAAGCTATGGATAGTGGATCCCACTGTCCCGGCACTCAGGGCGTCACCGGTGAATACCATGTCATCGATTTTGTACGCCAGGGAAGTACTTGTGTGTCCCGGAAGTCCAATGATGCCGATATCCATACCGGACAGGGTGAGCCTGTCACCATGTACCAGCTTGGTAACCGGATAATTGAATATTCTTTCAGTTCCACCGTATATGACAGCGTCATAAATCTTTTTCAGCGTAGGTATCCCCTGGATGTGACCTTCATGACCATGGGTCACCAGGATATGACTGATGTAATACCCGTTGCGCTCGATCATATCCAGTAGATGAATGTCCATTACTCCCGGGTCGATGAGTATTGCTTTACCCGGTTTCTCAGGTCCGAGGATATAGGTGTTGGAAAAGTTGGTATAGGCAAAATGGAAAAAGAGTTTCATATGGTTGAATTCCTGGAATCAGAATTTCGCATCTTCGTAATTCGAGTATTTGAAGCTGACATTATTCATTTCCGCTCTGCAATAGGCCACGTTTTTTAGATTGCAGTCTACGAAACCTGCTTTAGCCAGGTTTGATCCGATAAACCTGGAGAAATAGAGATCTGAATCATTGAACTTTGAGCTTTCGCAATGAATACCATTGAAGTTTATATGCAGCATGTCGGAATTTGTAAAATCACAATCGATAATGGTGGATCCGGCGAAAACACAGGACTGCATATCCGAATGGGAAAAAGTGGTGGAAACAATAGAGCTGAAATCAAAAAAACAGAGCCTGAAGAGGGACTGGGAGAAATCAGCTTCCTTAAGCTTCACGTGACTGAAACTGCAGGCATAGAAACTCTTTTTCGAAAAATTTATCCCCCTCAAATCACCACCGTTTAAATTAAGATTGATAAATGAGTCCTTTGATCCAAGGAAATCCTGTATTTCCCGGTGTATTGATTCCTTGTCCTTGAGGTGCCGGAAGCAGACCTGCTTGTTGAAAAAACTGAAATTGCTGCAGTTTTTAACGGAACATCGCTTCAGGATAAACATACTAAGAAAATAGTCTATCACCTCCTGTTAAGCAATATGGATGATGGAATTTCTGCTGTTCAATCGAAACGTTTTCATCTATACTGAACCGATATGTGCTATTTCTGCGGAAATGTAACAAAACCACCGGTGTACCGGCATTCCACCTGTCCTGATTGCGGTAAAGATCTTAAGATCTGTATGAACTGTAAATTTTATGAACCTGGAGCACACTGGGACTGCAGGGAGACTATATCGGAACCCGTTACGGATAAAGAGCGTGCCAACTTTTGCGATTACTTTGTGCTGGTTCACCGGGTAAGCGGTACGGATATGCAGGGCAAGGAGAAAGAGGCAAAGTACCGGTTTAACAGTTTGTTCAACGATGACTGATCCTTTCATACGAACCGCTGATAAGCCTGTCGTGTTTATCGACTCCGGGGTCGGCGGTCTGCATTATCTTAGGTGGGTACGGGACAACGCTCCGGATGAATCACTGGTCTATATTGCGGATACGCTGAATTTTCCATACGGAGAAAAAAGAGCGTCCCATGTTCAAACCATCGTTGTGAGTCTTGTCGATCAGGTTGTGAAGTCGTTTGATCCTAAGCTGATCGTTGTGGCCTGTAATACCGCTTCGGTAGTCGCCCTCGGGGCTCTCCGAAACCTCTTTTCCGTCCCCTTTGTTGGTGTGGTGCCCGCGGTCAAGCCGGCAGCAACCCTCTCGAAAAGTAAACTCATATGCGTTTTGGGATCAAGCAGGACCGTAGAAGATGCCTATACGGCGAATCTTATCGCCTACTTTGCCTCTGAATGCCGTGTCATATCCGTTTCCGGCAGAGAGATTATTGATTTCGTCGAAACCAGATTTCCCGGGTCCTCTGAAGATGAACGGGAACTGGCTGTAAGAAACACCCTTTCCGCCATTCATGAGGAGGGTGTAGACACCCTTGTTCTGGCATGCACCCATTTTCTCTATCTGGAAGAGGAGTTCCGAAAGGTATGCGGTGCTGCTGTTACGGTTATAGATTCCAGGGAAGGGGTCGGCAGACAGGTTTGTAAGTTTCTTCGGCGGGATAACAGTCCGGCAGCGGGACAGGGAAGGGGAACTTGTTTCCAGACAGGGGGAGCAGCCATGAACGGCCATTACACGCTGTTCGCGGAAATGTTTGATCTCGACTACCTAGGGGTGTTTCCTTAATTGATTACCGGAACTGTCCTGAAGGGTATCAACAATATTTTTTCCGTGCGAACCGACCTGGGGATTATCGAATGCAGAATCAAAGGTAAAATACTGCGGGGTGATCAAAAGGAATACAATCCCCTTGCCCCTGGGGACCGCGTAACTCTTGAGACGGATGGTATGGAACAAACAAAAGGGCGGATATTAGACAGGATGGAACGGGACTCCGTGTTTTATAGATGGAATAAAAAACGGAATGCCCCGCAATACATTGCGGCAAATATCGATACGGTTGTCTGTATTGCTTCCCCGTTAAGGCCTGCGTTCCGTCCCCGGTTTCTTGACCGGGTTGCCGTTGTTTCCGCTATGCAGGAGCTTCCTCTCATTATCGTTCTTAATAAAAGTGATCAGGGTATTCCTCAGGAAGTAGCTGAACGGATGGATGTGTATACCTCCATTGGCATCGATACGGTCATGTGTTCCGCCAAAACGGGTACTAATATTGATACCGTGATACGTAAAATCCGGGGCAGGACGGCTGTATTCATCGGTCAGTCAGGGGTTGGAAAATCGTCCCTGCTTAACATCCTCTCCCCGGGGTACAGGCAGAGAACCGGAAGGGTTTCTGAAAAACACAATAGGGGAATTCACACTACCTGTTATTCCGTGCTTATTCCGTGCCTGCATGAGATCGATGTGATCGACACACCGGGAATCAGGGAAATCGAGGTGCAGGGTATCCCTCCGGGTGAACTGGATCATTACTTCCCGGAATTCCTGCCGTTTATCGGCTCCTGTGATTTTCAACCATGCTCCCATCTGCATGAACCCGGGTGCGCTGTTCGTGAAAAAGTTGATGATGGATCGATTCACCAGGATCGTTATGAAAGTTATACAAGGATATTCAGCAGCCTGGACAGTACCAGGCGCTAAGTCATGGAAAAGCACACCCTAGAATTACTGGAATTCCATTCTGTGCTCGATGAATTACGTTCCCTCTGTATAACAGAGGAAGGAAGAACCCTCCTGGGCTCCCAGGATATTCAGGTTGATACACAGGAAATCAACGGTATCCTTGATATTGTCGTAGAAGTACGGTCTCTTCTGGAATCCGGAGAGAGCGAACCCGATATGAGCTTTCCTTTTATACAGGAGCTCCTTCCTGCTCTGGAAAAAGAAGGGAATGTCTTTGAAGGAAAGGAAATCATTGATATAGCGGTGTTCGTCAATGCTGCATATACAATGGAACGCTTCATCAGGAAATGGACGGTGGAAGCGGGTGAATCCCGCCTGGCCGATCTCTCCTCTTTTCCAGACCTCAAAGGAACCACACGCCGGATTTTTTCTATTGTGGATTTCGACGGAACCCTTAAAGATAAAAAAATTCCGGTATTAAAGAAATTAAAGGATGCGGTTCTCTCCCTGAAACAGGAAATCGGGGATACAACAGCCGGATATTTTAAAAATGAAAAGTACCGGGGCATCTGGCAGTCCAATCTCCCCTCCCAGAGGGGCGAACGCACGGTTCTTCCCCTTAAGGTGGAGTATAAGAACCGTGTTCACGGTATTGTACATGAAGTATCATCAACCGGAGCCACTCTCTTTATCGAACCGATGGAAATTGTTGAAAAAAATAATCGTCTGGCAGTCCTTGAAAATCAGTACCATGCTGAATGCCGGAAAATACTGAGGGAACTGAGCGGACTGCTCCGGTCAGAACGGGACGGCATCGGAGAGATCGTACAAAGGGTGGCATTTCTCGATTCAATGTTTGCCAGGGCACGTTACAGCGTGAATCATTCATGCACACGAGCAGACATTTCCACTGAAAGAATTCACCTGATAGATGCCCGACATCCCCTTCTTGGTAAGGAATGCGTTCCTGTAACCATTACCTGTGAAAAGACGATCCAGGTGATAGTGATTTCGGGTCCGAACACCGGCGGGAAAACAGTCACCCTTAAGACGGTAGGACTTCTCTCTCTCATGAACCAGTTCGGTATGGAGATTCCCGTTAAAGAGGGTTCGGTGGTTCGGATTTTTCCCGGTATGTATGTTGATATAGGGGATGAACAGTCCATTGCCATGTCGTTGTCCACATTCTCCGGGCACATGAAAAGGGTTGCAGCCTTTCTGGTAGAAAGCCCGCCTGGGTCTCTTGTGCTGCTGGACGAACTTGGATCCGGAACGGATGGGGAAGAAGGATCCGCCCTTGCTATGGCTGTTATCGACAGGTTTATCGAGAAAGGGTGCGTTGTGTTGACAACCACTCACCAGAATCGGCTGAAGAGCTATGCCTTCTCCCACGATAAAGTGGAAAATGCCTCGATGGAATTCGATGACACAAACCTTGCTCCACTGTTCAGGCTTCAAGTGGGTTTTCCCGGGGAAAGTCATGCGCTGGATATCGCCGAGGCCGGGGGGCTCGGCGAAGATATTATCGATTCGGCACGAAAGTACATCAGCGCAGGCAATGTCAATATTTCTGAATTGATAAGGGGTTTGAACCGAAAAAAAACACTTCTTTCCAAACGTGAAGGCGCACTTTTTAAGGAAAGGGAGGATGTTCTCCGTCTCCGAAGGGAGGTGGAAGAAAAAGAAGCTCTTGTCCGTGGGAAGGAAATGGCATTGCGGGAGGAAGGCACGGCAGCACTTTCAGTGTTTCTCCGGGAGAGTAGAAAAAAGCTGGAGAACCTGGTTCGTCAGGTAAAGGAGCAACAAGCTTCAAAAGAAATCACCAGAGAGGTGAAATCGTTTATCAGCGATCTGGATGCGAAAGTGACGGAGGAACAGGAACTAATCGATGCTGAGCAGCCGGTAGAGCAGCCTGGAGGGATTATCCGGCCGGGAACGGATGTTCTTGTGAAACGGAGCAGAAAAACAGGTAAAGTAATCCGTAAAGGAAAACATAATATATGGATCGTTCAAACCGATTCCATGAGAGTTGAAATACCTGAACCCGAACTGGTTCCGGTAGAAACGGAACAGAAACCCCGGCCCCGGTATGATCTGGACGGGGTGGAATCATCTGCACCTTCGACCCTGGAACTCGACGTACGGGGACTTCGTCTGGAAGAAGCCCTCTCTGCTATGGAGAAATACCTCGACAGTTGTATTGTTTCCGGTATAACCCGGTTTTCCATTATTCATGGCAAGGGAGAAGGGATACTTCAGATGGGGATTCAATCGTATCTGAAAAAATCAAGGGTTGTTACCGATTTTTCTTTTTCTTCCCCTGAAACGGGTGGTTTTGGTAAAACCGAAGTAAAACTTGATTAGGGGAATTGCACAATCCCCTGTTTCCCTATACTCTTATGGCGGTAAAACGATGATCGATGTTTTTATGGAAATCATACGAAGCTGGCAGTTTTTAGTAGTTACCGGTGCAATGATTTTCATTATGCCGATAATTTTCTATCTTTCATCTTTATCCCGGAAACCGGTAAAGGTGGAAAGAAAACCGCTTCGCACTGGTGTGTCGAAACCTGAAAAAAAAACACAACCTGCTGACGAAGAAGATGAGAGTGACGAAATCGATGAATAAGGTAAAACGGGCCATTCTGATTACAGCTATCTTTACGTTTTTCCTGTACATCCTTTCCGGGTGTATCGGTGTGGATACTTCGATAGAAATGAACGATGACGGTTCAGGTGTACTTACCCTTTCGTACCGCATCTCCCGGACTATCGCACTCCTGGGAGAACTCGATGACCAGGACAAGACGGTTCCTCTTCCGGTAAATCGGGAGGATTTTAATCGTTCCGTGTTGAGGAACCCGGGCATTACTCTCAACAGTTATACCCAGTCTGAGAACGAGGAAGATGTCTTTATCGATGCAGAGATATCTTTTAATTCCGTTAAGGCACTTAATGAGTTCCTGAAGTCCGATGAAGGTGATGTGGTGGTTTTGCAGAATAACGGGGGGATATCCACCCTTACGTACACCCTCTTTCCCGGTATGGAAAATGATTTGAGTGAAGAAAATGTTACGTTTCTCTCTACGGTATTTGCAGACTATGGGGTTACCATAGATATTACCGTACCATCGGATATTGAGTCATTGAGTCCAGGAATGACAACAACAAACGCCAGAAGTGCTTCAGTTACCTATACTCTTCCGGAAATCCTGGAGAGTGATCAGGATATCTCCTGGGAAATTGTGTGGTAACCGGGTGATGCATCCGAAGGTACGAAAATGGGAACAAAAGCTGAAAGAGATCTGCGACGAGATCGACGATTATCTGGAAGATACCTACGGTACTTTGTACCCTCTCCATCCTTCCAGAGCAGATAGGGGAGCTACATCGAATAAAGAACACGATGGGCTGTTCAATATCGGGGCCAGTTTTACACCGGGGTTTGGATCCAGGTATGGAAGAGGGTATGTTGTCGACATAGACATGGTAACCTTAGACGATGTTCCTGAAGATGTGCAGAAAAAGATTGAAAAAGATGTTTTAGATTTATTTAATGCAAACCTGCCGTTGCATTTTCCTGGAAGAAATCTTAGAATTGATATTGATAGAAATACAATAAAAATTCACGGTGATTTATCTCTCGGAACGGTATGAGATAAGGGAGAACGTACTGGGTGAAAGAACTGTGCAGTAAATTTATGAAAATATTAAAAATTGAACTGGAAGATTTGAAAGAAGACGTTCTGCTCCTGGAAGAAGTGTATAAGGAACGGGAGAAAAAGGGGGAAATCACCCGATATGTACTCCTTGAAAACTCGGGTCTCCTGGAACACGAAATTGCCGGTATCCGGCACCTCGTGGACTCTCTCGATTCGTTCTCATTGAATGGATGTGCGGATTTGGACGGTGTTGCGGAAAGGGTTGATGAATATATGAAACGGAAAAATCAGGAATCGGATTTTCCGGATGTTGTCTATCATCTGGCCCGGAAGCGGCTCTACAAAGTGCATAAATATATCGTGGGAGTATGATCTGCCGATCATTACAGTCCCTCGATAATGATATACTATATGTTTGTTTTTGTTAGGTGAGGATGTTGTATGGAAGTCCAATTAAAAGAGCTCATTGATAAAATAAAAGAGGAAGGTGTAAAGACGGCTGAAGAACAAGCTGCAGCGATTATTAAAGAAGCTGAGAAAAAGGCAGCAGCTCTTCTGGAAAAAGCCGGGCAGGATGCGGAAAAGCTCCGTGTTGAAGGTAAAAAAGAAGCTGAGAAGTCCGAACGAACCGGAAAAGAAGCACTTTCCCAGGCTGCCAGGGATGTCATTTTGCTGGTACAGTCGAAGATAGAGAAATTGTTCGATGAGCTCCTTAAAAGCGAATCGGATAAGGCGTTTACCCCGGAGGTGCTTCGGGACATCATTATTTCTCTTATCAAGTCCTGGAGTAAAACCCAGGTATCCGATCTGGAAATTCTCATTTCCAAAGATGATTTTACAAAACTCGAAGAAAGCTTAAGGAAAGGACTGGCTGAATATATAAAGAAAGGGTTCGATCTGAGGGCATCCGATGACATTGATGCCGGTTTCAGGGTTTCCTTAAAGGATGGATCGGCATATTACAACTTTTCATCCCAGGGTATTGCTGAGCTTCTTTCCGAATATCTTAATCCGAAGTTGAAAAAAATCATGTCCCAGGCTGCGAAGGATTAATGACGGTGTATCAGTATTATTATACTGTAGCAGCATTGCCTATGCTTTTTTATGATACTCCTCCCGGTTCGATTTCAACAGAGTCTTTTATTGATTTCTGCTCTGACTGGCTTTCTCCGGAAGATTTCGACTGCCTTACGAAGGCTTCCCTTTCGATCGAAGGACCCATGACAGAGAGATATCCTATCGTACAGAAATGGGTAAACTGGGAATGTACCCTCCGTAACGAGCTGGTGAAGCTGCGGGCGCAGAAAAAAGGTGAAGAAGCATTCAGGTATATGCAGGAATGTGATTCTGTTGTGGGAATCGAGGAACTCGCCCGGGAGGCTTTTGTCCAGGAATCTCCCCTTGTGGGCGAGGATATTCTCAATCGCGGGCGCTGGCAATTCCTGGAAGAACTTGAGACAGGGCATCATTTCGATATTGAGCGTCTTATCGTTTATTTCCTGAAACTGCAGCTCCTGGAACGAAAGGGCCGATTTGACAAACAAGCTGGAAAAGAGCGGTATAGTGAAGTTTTTGTAAAGATTACAGATTATGATGTTCAGGATCTTCTGCTCGCGCAGAAATAAATAGGATTGTGCTGGAGAATACATATGGTTAAAAACACAGGCAAGGTAGTAGGTGTTAACGGAAACATGGTTGCTGTGGAAATCGATGGACATGTGTCCATGAATGAAGTCGGCTACATTAACGTTGGAGATAGAAAACTGAAATCGGAAATCATCCGTATCCGGGGGGACCGGGCTGAAATGCAGGTATTCGAGATGACACGGGGTATCGGCATCGGAGATACCGTTGATTTCACGGATGAGCTTCTTGCGGTTGAACTTGGACCGGGACTGCTGGGCCAGGTATTCGACGGACTTCAGAACCCTCTCCCTAAGCTGGCAGCTCAGTGCGGTTTCTTCCTGGATCGGGGTGTATACCTCGAAGCCCTGGATCAGGAAAAAACATGGGAATTCACGCCCGAAGCGAACGTGGGTGACCGTGTGGAATGCGGGATAACTCTGGGTTCGGTACCGGAAGGGATGTTCCGCCACAGGATCATGGTTCCCTTTAATCTGCACGCCACGTATACCGTGAAACGAATCGCCGAAAAAGGCGAGTACACTATCAAAGATACAATTGCAGAACTGACAGATGAAAAAGGAAATAGCATTCCTCTCACCATGGTGTTTCAATGGCCTGTAAAACGGGCAATTACCGCATACAAGGAACGCCTGAAACCGGTTGAGCCCATGGTCACAAAAATCAGGCTGATCGATACGTTTATTCCTGTAGCCAGGGGGGGAACGTACTGTATACCAGGACCCTTCGGTGCCGGTAAAACCGTCCTTCAACAGATTACCAGCAGGAACGCAGAAGTGGATATCGTTATCATCGCTGCATGCGGGGAGAGGGCCGGGGAAGTCGTAGAAACACTCAAGGAATTTCCGGAACTCCTGGACCCGAGGACCGGACGTACCCTGATGGAGCGTACGGTCATCATCTGTAACACCAGTTCCATGCCTGTAGCAGCCAGGGAAGCGTCGGTGTACACCGCGGTAACCATCGCCGAATATTACCGTCAGATGGGATTGAATGTTCTTCTCCTTGCAGATTCCACCTCCCGATGGGCCCAGGCCATGCGCGAGATGTCCGGAAGGCTGGAAGAAATACCCGGCGAAGAAGCATTCCCTGCTTACCTGGAATCGGTTATAGCAAGTTTTTACGAAAGGGCCGGTCTTGTACGTCTTAAGGATGGCAGCGAAGGTTCTGTTACCATCGGCGGAACGGTGAGTCCTGCAGGGGGTAACTTCGAAGAACCGGTTACCCAGGGAACCCTAAAGGTCGTGGGAGCCTTTCATGGATTGTCCAGGGAACGTTCTGACGCCAGGAAGTATCCTGCGATCCATCCTCTTGAAAGCTGGAGTAAATACCCCGGTTCGGTTGATAAAGCGATAACCGAATATGGTCGCGCCCTGTTGTACCGGGGAAACGAAGTTGACCAGATGATGAAAGTCGTAGGTGAGGAGGGAACGAGCCTCCCTGACTATATCGTTTTCTTAAAGGGTGATTTTCTCGATTCGGTATATTTACAGCAGGATTCTTTTGATCCCATCGATGCTTCGGTGAGTACGGAACGGCAGCGGCATATTTACAATGTTATATTCGATGTACTCTCTTCGACATTTTCTCTGGAATCAAAAGAGGACGCCCGCTCTTTTTTCAATATCCTTCGCCAGAAGTTCCTCGATTATAATGGGACGGAGTGGCAGTCAGATGAGTTTTTCCGTTTGGAAAAGGAAATCGAAGAGATGATACACCAGAAAAAGAGCGGCATCGAAGCGAATGCCCAGGAAATCGTAAAATCCAGTGAAGCCGGGGATGAACAATGAGAAAGGTATACAGTAAGATCGATTCCATAGCAGGAAATGTCATTACCGTCACTGCAGATGGGGTACGTTACGGAGACCTCGCGGTTGTCACTTCATCTCACGGAGAGTCACTCGCGGAAGTGATTCGACTGCTGGATGAAAAGGTTTCGCTTCAGGTTTTTTCCGGCTCCCGGGGTATCTCTACCGCGGACGAAGTTCGTTTCTTAGGTCATCCGATGCAGGTCTCTTTTTCGGACAACCTGCTGGGTCGTATTTTTAACGGGAGCGGTAAACCAAGGGACAACGGACCGGAGCTCACCGAGAATTTTATCGAAATCGGAGGTCCCTCTGTTAACCCTGCAATGCGTATCGTTCCACGGAACATGATCCGGACCGGGATTCCCATGATCGATGTGTTTAACTCTCTGGTGGAATCCCAGAAATTGCCGATTTTCTCCGTTTCCGGAGAACCGTACAACCCCCTGCTCGCACGAATCGCGATGCAGGCGGAAGTGGATATGATTATTCTCGGCGGCATGGGCCTCAAGTACGATGATTACCTCTATTTCAAGGAAACCCTGGAAGAGGGGGGTGCATTAAGCAGGACGATCTTTTTTGTCCACACCGCATCAGATCCGATTGTCGAGTGCCTCCTGGTACCTGATATTTCCCTGGCGGTTGCAGAGAAATTCGCCCTTAAAGGGAAAAAAGTACTCGTACTACTTACAGATATGACTAATTTTGCAGATTCCCTCAAGGAAATATCGATCACCATGGAGCAGGTTCCATCGAACCGCGGTTATCCCGGGGACCTCTATTCGCAGCTTGCGGCCAGATACGAGAAAGCTGTCGATTTTGAGGGTGCCGGATCGATTACCGTTCTGGCTGCAACAACTATGCCCGGTGATGATGTTACCCATCCGATTCCCGACAACACCGGATATATAACAGAGGGCCAGTATTATCTCCGAAATGGAAGGATCGAACCATTCGGGTCACTTTCCCGTCTCAAACAGATGGTAAACAAAGATACCCGGGCAGATCACAGACCCCTCATGGACGGTATGATTAAACTGTACGCCGCGTACCTGGAGTCCCTGGAGAAAAAATCGATGGGTTTTAGAATGTCCGACTGGGATACAAAGCTCCTGAAATACGGGGTCATATTTGAACGGGAAATGATGGATCTCAGCGTAAACATTCCCCTGGAACAGTCCCTGGATAACGGGTGGAAAATCCTTGCAGAATGCTTCACCACGGAAGAGACAGGACTCAGGTCGGACCTGATTCGAAATTTTTGGCCGAAAACTGAGGAAACAGCGTAACAAATGGCTAAAATCAAGCTCACAAAGAATGAGCTCAAAAGTCAAAAGGATGCACTCAAACGGTACGAGCGCTACCTGCCCACATTGATGCTGAAAAAACAGCAGCTTCAGATGGTGATACGCCGGGTGGAACACCAGGAAGCTGAAAAAAGCGGGCAGCTCGAGTCCCTGACAGCTGAGCTGGAACACTGGGTCGATGTTTTCGGTGAACATGTGGAGCTCGAAGAGCTGCTGGAGATCAAATCCCTGGCCACGGAGGGGGGAAATATCGCAGGGGTGGATATCCCGGTATTCCAGGGCATCGAATTCAAGGAAGCTGATTACAGCCTTTTCTCCATGCCCCTCTGGGTGGACAAAGCTCTGGAACTTCTCAAACAGATAACCACCCTTCATGTAGAGATTACCGTCCTTAAGGAGCAGATAAAACGTCTCGGCGATGAACTGCGCATTACCACACAACGGGTGAACCTGTTTGAAAAGGTGAAAATTCCTGAAACAAGAGAACATATCAGGACTATAAGGATATACATGGGAGATCAGCAGACCGCTGCTGTAGTACGCGGAAAGATTGCGAAAAACAACATCGTGAAGGTCGAATAGGTCATGATTGTCAAGATGAAGAAAGTGTCCCTGGTGGTGCTCGAATCCAAACGGGATGAATCGCTTACAGAACTCGGAAAACTCGGTGTTGTACACATCCATACCGGTTCGGGAAACAGTGAAGAGCTGCAGAATTTACTTACTCTGAAAAGCAATATTGAGAAGGCGCTGTTCCGGATCGCCGAAGAAGGATCGGAAGAACAGAGTGACTCCGGTACCCTTGATGATGCACGGGAAGTTATGGAAACAATTTCCGGGATTATCGAGAGTTCCAGGCAACTCCAGGATGATCTGGAACGGCTTCAACGGGAAGAAGCTCAGCTTTCTATCTGGGGGAATTTCGATCCGGGGGATATCAGGGAACTCCGTGACAAAGGGATCGATATCCGTCTTTTCGACACAACAGGCAGCGAATACAAACGGCTGGAAGATGCTCCCTTCAGGTTTATCGTGTCTGAGTCGAAATCACGGGTCCTCTTTGCGGATATCGTCCTGGGAGAGAGGCTTGAACCGGATAGAGAAGAAGTCCAGCTTCCTGAGAGGGGTCTTGCGTCGGTCCATGAAGAGATCCGGAACAAGGAGCAGATGATCCAGGAGAACCAGCGGCGCCTTAAGGAACTGGGCTCCCGGAGAAACACCCTGCAGAACGGTCTTGTGGAACTGGATGAAAAGATACGTTTCGAGCAGGTGCAGCTGGATATGCAGACCGAAGACGATTTTCTTGCATATCTTACCGGGTATGTTCCTGTACCGAAAATTGATGTACTGAAAAAAGAAGCGGTAAAACAAGGATGGGCGCTCCTCCTGGAAGACCCTTCAGAAGAAGACCAGGTACCTACCCTCATCGAAAACAGCAAGCCTGTACGGATTATCAAACCGGTATTCCGGATTCTCGAAACCATCCCGGGATACAGGGAATACGATATCAGTCTCTGGTTTCTCCTTTTTTTCACCCTGTTTTTTTCCATCATTGTAGGGGATGCGGGCTATGGATTTATCTTCCTCATCATCGGTATTTTCATGGGTATAAAGAGAAGAGCAATTACCGATGGTGTTAAACTGCTGTTTTTTTTAAGTTTCTGTACAATGACATGGGGAGCGATTACCGGCACGTGGTTCGGCTCCGAGAGAATAGCCTCTCTGAAGCCCTTCTCCCTGCTGATCGTCGAACCTATTGCCTCGGGTAATCCGAAAAGCGGGGAAACTATCAAGCTGCTCTGTTTTATCATCGGTACTACCCAGCTTCTCCTGGCGCATGTGCAGAATTTTATCAAGCAGCTGCCCCGGCTCAAGTCTATCGCCCAGCTGGGCTGGCTTTCCACGATGCTCGGCCTGTATTACCTGGTGCTGAATTTGGTACTGGACCCGGTGCGGTATCCCATGCCCAGCTATGCCCTCTATATGATCCTCGCGGGATTTTTTCTCATACTGGTGTTCGCCCAGCAGGAGAAGGGTGTGAGCTTCATCAAAGGACTGGTAAAGGGCGTTGGGGGTTTGCTTACAACATTTCTCGACGGTATAGGAGCGTTTTCTGATATCATTTCATATATACGTCTCTTCGCCGTTGGGCTTGCTACCGTGGCTATCGCTCAAAGCTTTAACGCAATGGCAGCCAATATGTCCGGTGGAGTAGCCGGCATCGTTGGAGCTGCGTTTATACTCGCCTTTGGTCATGGACTGAACCTGGTGATGGCAATGCTTTCTGTTGTCGTTCATGGCGTAAGGCTTAATATGCTCGAATTCTCGGGTCACCTGGGGATGGAGTGGTCTGGATTCAACTACGAACCTTTTCGGGTGCGGAAAATATAAAACTTAAAGGATAAGGAGAAATACATGGACATTGGTCTTATAGGATTTGCCGCGGTGCTGGGATTTGCGGCTATTGGATCTGCAATTGGTGCCGGATCAGCAGGAATGGCAGCTGTAGGCGCATGGAAAAAGTGCTTCGCTCAGAACAGGCCGGCGCCCTTTATGCTTGTTGCCTTTGTGGGAGCCCCCCTTACTCAGACGATTTACGGGTTCATCCTTATGAACAGTATTATTGCATCTGAAGCACCGCCGGTTACCAAGCTTGCTGCAGGAGTGTTCGGCGGTATCGCCATGGGATTTTCGGCCATGTTCCAGGGAAAAGCGGGAGCCAGTGCATCCGACGCCCTGGCGGAAACGGGTAAAGGTTTTACTAATTACATCATGGTCATTGGTCTTATCGAAACTGTTGCACTCTTCGTCATGGTATTCCTCATGGGAGTTATCTGATACGGTCAGCAATCTATCGTATACAAAGCTCATCTATCTGTCCCGATATATCTATGGACAGGTAGCTGAGCTTTTTTTATGCTTTCACTTAAGTTGATTATGCGTAGAAAAACAAAATCTGTAGGAATTGGTGATCTTTTTATCGGCGGAGATTCTCCGGTTTCAGTGCAAACCATGTGGAAAACCCCGCTGACCGGAGAAAAATCGCCAGTTCTCCATCGTCTGTCTTACCTTAAGTCCCTGGGCTGCCAGATCGTCCGTTTCGCTGTGCCCAACATCGAGACTGCCCGGTTCCTGGGATCGATCTGTGCCGATTCTCCATTGCCTTTGGTAGCTGACATCCACTACGACTACAGAATAGCCCTCGCATGCCTGGACTTCGCTTTTGGAAAGATACGGATCAATCCCGGGAACATAGGCGAAGAATGGAAAGTAAGAGAAGTCGCAATGAAAGCGCAAGACAGGGGAGTGCCTATCCGCATCGGAGTAAACGGCGGATCCCTTCCTGAAGGTCTTACAGGTGAAAAGGATCAGGCCCTTGCTATGGTGAAAGCCGCTGAGATGGAGATCGATGCCCTTGAGAAAACCGGTTTTTCGGATATCATCATTTCTCTTAAATCCTCCTCCATCACCACAACGATAGACGCTAATACACGTTTTTCAGAAGTGTTCAACTATCCCCTTCATATCGGTGTTACCGAAGCAGGTCCCCTGATATCCGGCGTGGTAAAGAATTCTATTGCCCTTTCAACTCTTTTTCAGAGGGGTATAGGAGATACGGTACGGGTCTCCCTTTCAGGAACGGAGGAGGAGGAAATTATTGCTGCACGAGAAATACTTCGTGCCGAAAATAGAAGTAATACAAGTGTGGATATCGTATCCTGTCCCACTTGTAACAGGGCTTCTTTCGATGTACAGGGATTCCTGCAGGAACTGGGGGATTTTCTCTACAGGCAGCAAAAAGATATCTCTGTAGCCATCATGGGATGTCCGGTTAACGGACTGGGTGAAGCTTCCCATGCAGATGTGGGCATAACCGGGTTAGGGAATACTGCGGTTATTTTCCGCAAGGGAAAGGAAGTGTGCAAGGTGACGGCAGAACGTGCAGTAGAAAGATTCAAGGAAGAATTCGAACGGCTATGAAATATACATGGTTCTTATTACTGGTGTTCATGCTTTTGATACCTGTACGCACCTTTGCGCAGGATCCGCTGGACCCTGATACACCATCCTGGCTTATCCTGGAGTTCGGAAAACAGGCCTATTCCCGGAAAGATTTCGGCACTGCTATGTGGTATTTCCGGGAAATCCTGCGCCGGGAAGGGGCATATTACCCGGAAGCGCATATATGGATCTCGAAAATTTATAAAAATGCAGATATGGAATACAACCTTGCACGGAAACACCTGGAAATGGCTTACGAGAACAGGGACCAGCTCTACATCCTGGACGAACAGTTTGAAATTCTCTATGAATTGGCGGAACTGGAGTGGGGAGAAAACAATAAAAGGAAGTTTGAAGAGTATCTGCTCACTATCCTTAATGATGATCAGGAGTTCCGGAGTGCTGACATGGATGCCATGAGGAAAGTGCTGCATGACAGGGGGTTCGACGATGTCGTCCGCCTGTTTCGGTATTCGTCGGACTTTTCCCTGTCAGCCCATCAGGATCTGGGTTATCTGTATGTAGCAGCCGGCCGGAACATGCATGCCACGGATAATCTTCTCTATGCAGCATTAACAGTATTGACCAAGTGTATCGAAGAAGTGCGCCGGTACTACCCTGATTACGCATATAAAACTCTGGAAGGGTTTTTTACCAGGACCGAAGAATTTCCGGCCCTCCGGACCTATCTGGAAAACGTTCAGATATACCGAACCCTGTTCTACCTGGGTGCTTCTCTCGATGTTGCAGGGTACGGGGGGGCGGACAGCCGTTATCTCTGGCGAACTGTACTGCAATTTTCAGGTGATGATAAGTGGAAGGTCATGGCCAGGAAGAGCCTCTCCGGCAGCTAGGATAGGACCGGTTCCGCCTCCTTCTTGATTACTCAATACAAATATCGTAGTCTTGCATCGAATCTGATATGGATAAAATCATCATTAAAGGTGCCCGGGAGCATAACCTTAAGAATATTGATCTGGAACTGCCCAGGGATAGGTTGATCGTGATATCCGGAATAAGCGGATCCGGAAAATCTTCCCTTGCCTTCGACACAATCTTCGCTGAAGGCCAGCGCAGATACGTGGAATCTCTCTCTTCTTACGCCAGGCAGTTTCTCGGCAGGAAGGACAAACCGGATCTGGATTACATAGAAGGGCTTTCGCCAGCCATTTCCATAGAACAGAAGACGACCCACAGGAATCCCAGGTCTACCGTCGGTACGGTTACCGAGATTTACGATTACCTTCGGCTCCTCTATGCAAGGATCGGTGTTCCCTACTGTCCCGGTTGCGGAAAAGAGATCCAGGAACAATCGGTGGACCAGATTATCGACACGCTACTTGCATATCCTGAAGGATCGAAGGTCGTGCTTCTCGCTCCGGTTATACGGGGAAAGAAAGGGGAGCATGCGAAGGTCGTCGATGATGCACGGAAGTCGGGATTTGTCCGGGTTCGATTGAACGGGAAGATTATATCCTTAGATGAAGAGATAACCCTGGATAAAAGGAAAAAACATACCCTAGAAATCGTTGTAGACCGTCTTAAAATGGGTCCGGATATCCGTACAAGACTCGCCGAATCTGTGGAGACGGCCCTTGAAGTCGCCGATGGACGCCTAATCGCGGTGTGTAAGGATGGATCCGAAGAATCGGAGGAGTTATTCTCCCAAAAAAATGCCTGTGGGGATTGTAATATCAGTATACCGGAACTGCAGCCCAGACTGTTTTCCTTCAATAATCCTTACGGTGCATGTCCCGAGTGTTCCGGCCTGGGGATTACCCTGGAATTCGATCCGGAGCTGGTTATGCCGGATTTGGGTCTCTCATTCAACGAAGGGGGAATCGCACCGTATAATCCAAATGCCGCATGGCATCGGAGCTGGTTCGATTCTCTGGCAAAACATTATCACTTTGATCTTAATACACCCTTGGAACAGCTTCCGGAAGATGTGATGCACATCCTTCTCCACGGCAGTGAAGATGTAGTTGATGTGACCTATGAAAACAAGAAGAAAACCGGAAAATATGAGTATTCCGCCCGTTTTCGGGGTATTCTGAACGAACTGAAACGGCGTTACCTGGAGACAACCTCTGAAGGGATAAAAGACTGGCTTGAAAAATACATGAGCCAGAAAGAATGCGGGAGCTGCGGGGGAAAACGGCTCCGGAAAGAGAGCCTGAGTGTTACCATCGGAGGTAACAATATCCATGAAATCACCTGTCTATCGGTACAGGATTCTCTTACCTTTTTCGAAACAATAAAACTTACGGATACCGAAAGGATTATAGCCAGACAGATCTTGAAGGAAATCATTTCCCGGCTGAAGTTCATGGTGAGTGTCGGTCTCGAATACCTGACCCTGGAGCGGAAGGCTTCCACGCTTTCCGGCGGAGAAGCCCAGAGGATCCGCCTTGCAACCCAGATAGGTTCCCAACTGGTCGGCGTCCTCTACATTCTCGATGAACCGACAATAGGTCTCCACCAGAGGGACAACAAGCGGCTCATCGATACGCTGAAGCACCTCAGGGATATCGGGAACACACTGATCGTGGTGGAGCATGATGAGCAGACCTTGAGAACTGCGGACTATATTGTGGATTTGGGACCCGGAGCAGGGGTTCATGGAGGGTATATTATTGCCCGGGGAACTCTTGCGGATATTTTGAAAAATCCCGACAGTCTTACGGGAAAGTATTTAAGCGGTGCACTCCATGTCACTAAACCGGTGGAACGGCGGACAGGAAACGGTCAACAGATTGCCATCGAGGGTGCATCGGAGCATAATCTGAAGAATATAGATGTATCATTTCCCCTGGGAACGCTCACAGTCATAACAGGCGTTTCAGGGTCCGGAAAATCCACCCTTCTCACTGACCTGGCATTTCCCGTTATAGCGAACCGGGTGAACAAATCACGGCACAAAGAAGGGGCATACAAAGCTGTCTCCGGTACGCATCATATCGATAAAATTATCAACATCGACCAGAACCCCATCGGCAGGACTCCCCGTTCCAATCCGGCGACCTATGTGGGTGTATTCACTCCGATACGTGAGCTCTATGCCAAACTTCCCGAATCCAGGGCGAGAGGATATAATCCCGGCCGTTTTTCCTTCAATGTCAGGGGCGGGCGTTGTGAAAACTGTCATGGCGACGGCACGATAAAAATAGAAATGCATTTTCTCCCGGATGTGTATATCACCTGCGATGTATGTAAAGGGAAGAGGTTCAATACAGAGACCCTGGATATACGGTATAAGGGGAAAAACATCTATGAAGTGCTGCAGATGACCGTGGAAGATGCATTGGAGTTCTTTTCCAACATACCGCCGGTCCGGCGCAAGCTCCTGACCCTGCATTCCGTCGGTCTTGGGTATATCAAGCTCGGACAGTCTGCACTTACCCTGTCCGGCGGTGAAGCCCAGAGGGTTAAACTTTCCCTGGAGTTGTCAAAAAGGGATACCGGCAAGACCCTCTATATTCTGGATGAACCTACCACAGGACTTCATTTTGAAGATGTAAAAAAACTGATGGAAGTACTCCATGTTCTCGTGGAAAGCGGAAATACCGTCATCCTCATCGGACACAACCTGGATGTTGTAAAACAGGCAGATCACATCATAGACCTGGGGCCTGAAGGGGGCGATAAAGGGGGTTCTATCGTCATTACGGGAACACCGGAGGAAGTTGCCGGCTGCCCAACATCCCATACGGGAACATTTCTGAAAGCTATACTGTAAGGGATGGTTTTGAGGTTTTTTGTACGCATACCCGGAATGCTCATCTGCATGCTGTTCTGTACCCCGATGCTCTATTCCCATTTCCCCGTGGAGATGGGAACAGGGCATAAGATAGTCAAAGAGGAAGTACAGGAAGATACGATCTCCCTTCTGGAATCAACCTTACGGCTGGACATCGAAACTGCCGGTTATTATGAGCTGCTGGCATGGTGTGAGCGCCTTGCAATAAGCACGAGAGGGTCCAAAAAGGACCTTGCAAACAGACTTTTTAACTATTACGGCCTCCAGGTGCAGGATGAAACGGTAAAAGCTGCTCCGGAAAAGGTTATTTCCATCGAATCCGCCGGCAAAACAGATTATTTCACCCTGGAAGCCATCGACGAAGATTATATCCTTCTAGAACGTGATGTGATCGTCACAATCAGGGACAATGTCAAGCAGTCAATCCACACGATCCAGGCGGAACAAATTCTATTCAACCGGGGAAAAAACCTGATTACCGCTTCGGGAAATGTGAAGTACAGGCTGGAGGAGAAAGGGAAAACTGATGAGTTTTCCGGGGAAAGTCTGACCTTTGATGTGGACAACTGGGACGGTGTGTTTTTCAGCGGTATATCTGAAACTGACAGGACCATCGGAAAAGACGATATTACATTTTATTATTCAGGTGCCACGATTCACAGAACGGAGAAAAATATCATTACCCTGACGAATGGTACCATCACTTCCAGTGATCCGAAAAAACCGAATTATCGTTTGGTTGCACGTAAAATCTGGGTATTCGCCCCAGGGGAGTGGAGTATACTGAATGCCGCTCTGTTTGTCGGGAAGGTGCCTCTCCTCTATATCCCTTTCTTCTTTCGTGCCGGGGACAAACTTTTCTTTAACCCGGCGATAGGACGCCGGGATGTGGAGGGGTACTTTCTTCAAACCAGCTCGTACCTGTTGGGGGAAAAACCTGCGAAGAAGAGTGCTCTTTCTTTTCTTCAGATTGGGGAAGAAGAGGACCAGGAATACAAAAAAGAAATACAGGGGTTATACCTTCGAAAGACCGTTCCCTTGAGCGAAGAGAAGCGGAAGTGGAGGGAACGGCTTACGGAAACAGAGACGTACATTAAAGTTCTTTTTGACCTCTATTCCAGGCTGGGCTTTTTTACCGGCATCGAAGGGCATCTCAGGCAATTCAAAGACCTGGATCAGTGGGATTTCATGGCAGCTCTGGGATTGAGCAGAAATATCTACCTCGATCCAGGTACAGGGAGTTATACTCCTCTCTGGCTGGATGAAGAAGATGTCTTACGGAGTACCTGGAATTCGTCGTACATCCAGGGATCCCGCATACCCTTTCGTTTTGGATTTTCCAATACTATCAAATTGAACATGGATATTCTCCGGCTGGAGGGAAATATGGAGTATTATTCCGACCCGTATTTTCTCGCTTATTTTAGTAACAGGGAAGAAGACATAGACTGGTCTGCCCTGGTGGGACTTGAGGATATGACACAGACCGAAGAAGCAGGGACAACTGAAGAGAATTACACACAGGACCTGGACTGGCAGCTGAAGGGCGTTTTCAACGTTCCCACAACCGGTACAGCACCATATATTTCGGAACTGAAGCTTACAGAACTCTCCATGTCCATGCTCTGGAAGACAAAAGAGACTGAAACAGAAGGAATACAGGGACTTGACGCAGCACTCCCGGGTTATGTGCCGGAAAGTGCAAGGACCGTTTTTTCATTTCCTGAAAAGCGGTTTTTCTATCCGGAAAGTTACGTTCTCCCTCAGGCATCGGCCAGGGTGTCCGGTGTTATCTTTGAATCACCAGGAAAACCGAAAGCACCCCAGGATTCGGAAGAACGGGATACAAAGAAAGGAGAACAGGGGAGAGGGGTTATCCCGCCCTGGGAGCAGCAGGAAAAAAAGGATACAGAAGAACAGGAGGAAGAACCGGTATTTCGTCTTCCGGAGATCATGAAGGACCTGCCTCTGCCGCAAAAACAAAAACCAGTTCCTTTCGCCCAAAAAGTATCATATTCCGTAACACCGAATGTTACCTTAAGTACCCGTATGGACTCGGAAGACTGGTTGACTCCGGCGGACATCGACTTTGTAAAATCCTACGATAATATTGTTACAACAGGAACCGGTTCATTTGCTTATACCGCTGCGGTTCTGAACGACCTGTTTATTCTGGATAACTCAGTGGCCATGTCATACGATTTCAGAAATCATTTCAACAACATGAATGTGCCCGAAGAGGAATGGGCGGCATTGTTATCCCAGGACTACGAAGCTACCATATTCAAAACGGCAGACACGTTTACCCTGACAAACGCTCCCTTTTCCTGGTTTACTCCACTCGCGGAAAGCCGGATTGTATATTCGATGAGTTTTATTCTCTTTCAGCGGGATTTTGAGGAATTGAAAGAGGGTTCAATCCCGGTTTACCGTAACGAAACCGTGAAATGGGATAGGGATTTTATCACCGCCCATTCGCTGAATACCCAGCTTAAGGCGAGTATCTGGAACGATCTCCAGACTTTACAGACCGTTGTTACACTCCCCCCCTTGTACGGCGCAGTCGAACAGACATTGATACTTCTTACGGGACCTCTCTCCACAACGATGCAGTGGGGGATCAAGGAGGAGGAAAAGGGAAAAGATGACGCACCGTTAGAGGAATGGGTGCTGCAACCGTATGAGATTACCGAGAAAGTGGATATCCTCACAAATACCTATCTGCAGCAGTATTTCCGATATGATTTTGATAAAGACTTGTGGAACACGAGTAAGACTCCGTTTTCAACAGGTTTCCTGGAGAATAATATTTCTTTTAATGAAGAATTTACCTTTGGGGATGCCTCTTTCCCGGGAGAAGATATCGGAGATTCCAGGTTGTTCACATATCCTACCTTGAGTACGGCATCGCTGAAGCTTTTCTGGTTGACAGCACAATTCACTATGCGTAGAACCCGGCCGTATACGTTTGAACCCGGACTGGGGTGGCAGGCGGGAGATGAAGACAGGTTTATTCCGGAAAGTTTGAATTCAAGTATAACGGTTGATCATTCGATAGATCCCCTTTGGAGAAACCGAATCAGGATTTCAACACTGTTCAATACAGCCTACACACTTAATCTGATACGGTTCACCGAAAACCTGTTTACCCTTAAGCTGAGTTTGAATTTGTTCATATCGGAGTTTATGAAACTCGATTTTTCCTTTCAGACGGAAAATAAAGATACGTACCGGTATTTCCAATCGTACTGCGATTTTACAGGCCAGGAAAGAATCCCGTTCTTTCAGGATCTGCTGCAATCTTTCCGCTTGTTCGATATGGATTTACGCCGGGAAGCCCTTTTCAAGGCAAAAAGCATCGATGTCGACCTTGTCCATCATCTGGGGGACTGGGATTTGAGCATCCAGTATACCGGTAAGCCCGACCTGATAACCGATGACGATGGATTCAAACAGTACATCTGGGATAGAAGTCTTTCCATTTTCGTCAAATGGAATCCCATCCCGGAAATCAAAAAAGAAATACGGTATAGCGAGGGAACCCTGGCCTTCTAAAAGTTCCGCTTTCGGGTCGCCGGATGAGTCAGTTGCTGCCGGTCATCTTTTCCTGCCGAGCAAAAACTACAGCTTTATTCACGGATGTACCGGTATCATGAGCGATAAAATATCCAGGATCCTTTCCTCTGAACCTGGTATCAGGAGAATTAATATCAATTTTTAGCTTTTATACTTCGTATACTCTGTATAAAATAGATTAGGTAATAAATATGTATCAGTTAATATTTGTTGATGATGAAGCGATTGTGAGGGACGGAATATCCAGCTGTTTACCCTGGGGACAGAACGGGTTCGAACTGGCCGGATTGTTTGAGCACGGTTTGCAGGCCCTTGAGTTTATGCGGGAGCATCATGTGGATGTTGTTATATCGGATATCAACATGCCCAGAATGGATGGTCTTGCCCTAAATCGGACAATCGAGCAACAGTATCCGGATGTGATGGTACTTCTACTGACAGGTTACGATGAGTTTGAGTATGCACGGGAAGCTGTAAAAACCAAAGTGAGGGAGTTCCTCTTAAAACCTATCACAGCAGATGAACTCTCCCAGATTCTGTCCAGAATAGAGGGAGAGATGAATTTTATGCGGGAGCGGAAGAGACAGTATCAACTTATGCAGGATAAACTGGAAGCAAGTTTCCCCCTCCTTAAGGAAAGGTTTCTGTACCGGCTCGTTTCAGGCAACCCGGATGTTGAGAGTCTTTTAAAAAGGAAGGAGTATTTCCACTTGATGGATCTGGGTGCATTTTATCAGGTCAGCATTATATCCATTCCCGGAAACTGGGATGAGTTTGGCAGGATTACCCTGGCCGAGTTTATTAGAGTGAGGCTGGAGTCCGGTGAAGAACTGTTCTCAAACAGAAACGAGGATCTTGTAATTCTCCTTCAGGGAGAATATAAAGAGGTCCTTAAGCACAGGTCCAGGACTCTGGCTGAAAAGATCTATACCTATGCATCCAGACTGGGCCGGGAACAGATATCCACCGGTTGCGGCGAAATAGTAGACAGACTCACACTACTTCCCGGGTCCTACCGCGGTGCAAGTAACGCAGTCGATTATTCCAGGGTCCTTGGGCTGTCCCAGATACTTTCTATTGAAGAAGTCAGGGATAGTAAAAAAATTGCTCCCGAGAGATTTTCTGAACTGACAGCAGATTTAGCAGATCAGCTTAAGTCCGGCGGGCGAAATTCAAGCGCTCAGGCTTTAGAGAATATTTTTCTGTGTCTAAAGAATCATTTTCTTACCCCTCTGGAGATTTCTTTTTATTTTACCCGGCTCCTTTTTGTTTTTCTCAATTTTATTCAGGAGATGGCGCTGTTCTCTGAGAGTGACGATACTTCTCTCTATCAGCCCCGGAATTTCGAATCCCTGAGTCAGGCCAGAATATTTTTTACCCGGCTCCTCGATCTGATAGAGGACAGAATAGAAACGCATCGGAACGATGCTGCTCGATTCAGGATTGAAAAGGCAAAGCAGATAATAGTAGAGAGGATGGGAGACAGCAGTTTTTCCCTGCAGGAAATATGTAATGAAATTTATCTCTCCGTCAGCCAGTTCAGTCTTTTGTTTAAAGAGGGTACGGGGCAGACTTTTCTGGAATATCTTACCCACTGCAGGATGAAAGAGGCAAAGAAACTTTTAAAGAGCACAGACCTGAAGAGCTACGAAGTAGCTGAAAAAACAGGCTATAAAGACCCGGGATATTTCTCAATAATATTCAAGAAAACAACGGGCTTAACACCTATGGAATACAGAAGGAGTCTGGAGGAATGAAAAAGACTCTGGGATTCGACACTCTGGAATCCCGCATCTATATAATATTTACCCTCATGATGTTTGCAGCTGTCTTTATCATGCAGCTTGTCTCCTTACGTTTTACAATAAACACGGTCCGGAACTCCACCCTCGAGATTAACAGGATTCTACTGGGCCAGCTGAAAACCCAGATTGATTCATATATTACAGGTATGGAACAGATCTCCCTGGCGGTACAGGACGATCCTGAGGTTATTACTTATCTGGAAAACAGGGAGGATGAGAGTTCACCTAAGTATGTCTCAATCCAGCAGCGTCTCGGTAACTATATTCGGTCCAGGAACGATATATCGGATATTATCATAGTCGGACACGACGGTTCTGTTATTCCAGGCGATCCGGAAACGGTATTGAATCAGTGGGTTATGGTATCCGAGAAAAGCTGGTTTATAGATGCCCTTGCTGCAGGGGGGCAGACTGTGGTCTCATCCTCGTATGTCCAGAATATTGTAGAAGGAAGATATTCCTGGGTTGTCTCCCTGAGCAGAGAGATCTTTTCCCCGGACGGTCGTGAATCTCTTGGGGTCTTGCTGGTTGATCTAAAGTTTAATCGAATCAAGGATCTATGCCAATCATTAGTTGTCGGTAGGAAGGGCTATAATTTTATTATAGACTCAGAGCGTAATTATATCTTCCACCCGACGCAGCAACTGGTCTACAGCAATCTTAGAAACGAACCGGTTGATTCTATCTATTCTCTTCTGGGCAGTACAGAAGAGAAATTCTATCATGAAGATGGCAAATACTTCATGATAGAGACCTCTTCCATTACCGGATGGTACATCATTAGTGTTACCTATGAAAGTGATATTGTGACAGACTGGCGGTATGTGCAGATTTCCTATGCTCTTCTTGGTCTAATCCTATTCCTCATTGTAGGTTTAGCGACCAACAGAATTTCGTCAGGTATAACAAAACCCGTTAGAAAATTACAGGAGATAATGAAGAGTGTTGATACCGGTGAATTTAAGCTTGTAGGACCCATTAAAGCTACAGATGAGATTAGTGAACTTGCCAGGGAATATGATACAATGGTGGGACATGTAAGGAACCTGATGAATGCTAACATCAGAGAACAAGAGTGGAAACGGAAGAGTGATTTAAAAGCACTTCAGGCTCAGATAAATCCCCATTTTCTCTATAATACTCTTGATTCCATTATCTGGATGGGTGAAATGGGACAGAACAGAGAGGTAGTTCAGATGACTTCGGCCCTGTCAAAACTGTTCCGTATCAGCATAAGCAAAGGCAGGGAGTTTATAACAATCAATGATGAAATTGCTCATGTGGAGTCGTATCTTACCATTCAGGAAATGCGCTATAAAGATAAATTTAAGTATTCAATCGAAATAAATGCCGATCTGTATAACCGGACCATCTTGAAGATAACCCTTCAGCCTCTTGTGGAGAATGCCATCTATCATGGAATAAAGGAGGTTGACCACAAGGGTTTTATTAGAATTACCGGTAAGGAAGTCGGATCGAATATTAAATTGGAAGTTATCGATAACGGAAAGGGGATGACAAATAAAGAGATGGAAGAGCTGAACAGCAGTCTCAATGCTTCAACGGATTCTTCCGGTCTGTCAAGACAAGGAATGGGTGTCCATAATGTGCATGAGCGTATACAGCTGTATTTCGGTAAAGATTACGGGTTGTCATACTTCCGTGCTGACGGTGGGGGTACCAGGATAACTGTTCTTGTTCCGTCAAAGGCGCTGGAGGTGTAATAATGAAAAACTGGTATCTGTTTTTTTTAAGTCTCATGGCCGCTTTTGTGTTGTTTATCGCACTCTCATTTTTTTATAAACAGAACACTCCGAAAGAACTGGAACTGTCTGAGCCTATCCAGATTGTATTAAAATCAATTGAAGGACAGCCTATGGATTTCTGGGAGGTAGTTGTACAGGGAATCGACGAGGCCGCCAAGGAATTCGGGGTTCAGGTTAAGATTTCCGGTCCCAGATTTGAAAAGGAGATAAATCGGCAGATCAACATAATGAATGCTGTTATAGATGAAGGGCCACCTCTAATAGTGCTTGCGGCTTCAGATTACAAACGCCTGGTGGATTCGGTTGAAAAGGCTGAAAGACTCGGCATCCCGGTAATAACCTTTGATTCCGGAATTCAATCCGATATTCCTGTATCCTTCATTGCAACTGATAATATCGACGCGGGTAACAAAGCCGGAGAAGAGATGAAAAAGCTGATATCCTTTAACAGCCGGAAGTCTATCGCGATCGTCAGCCATATTAAAGAAACCGCCACTGCAATAGACAGGGAAGCAGGAGTGCGGGAAGCTCTATCCGGGGAGGACATAGTCGGAACCTGGTTCTGCGATGTGGAGCAGGAAAAAGCATATAGGATAACCATGCAGCTTCTTGACGATGAGAGTATCGGTGGAATAGTCGCACTGAACGAAGTATCCACTCTGGGGGTTGCCAGAGCGATCGATGAAAGAGACGCTTCGGATCGGGTATTTGTCGTTGGTTTTGACAACGCAGTCCGGGAACTGGCATATCTGGAAGAAGGTATAATAAAAGCCACGGTTGTACAGCGGCCTTACAATATGGGTTATCTTAGTATAAAAACAGCCGTAGAATATCTTAAGGGGAATGAGGTGGATGCCTTTTTGGATACCGGTTCTATTCTTATAACCAAAGATAACATGTTCAGAAGGGAATATCAGGAACTGTTGTTTCCCATCAGCAATCAATAACAGCAGGCACCGGAAAAATTTAAACAAAGTCCGTAAGATTCTCGATTTTGGAATTCTAAATTCCAGGTGATAATCCTCTTAAGGAGTCTGCAGGAGAGAAGATCGGGAATGTTGAAAACAAGCAATTTAGTCCTTTCAATGAAAAATATTGATAAACGGTTTACCGGTGTTCATGCCTTAAAGGGTGTGGATTTTGACCTGTTCGAGGGAGAGATCCATTCTCTGGTAGGGGAGAACGGAGCAGGTAAATCTACCTTGATTAAAGCTCTGACGGGTATCTATCCCAAAGATTCCGGAGAGATCCTGTATATGGGCAAACTCCTGAACCCAAAGGACCCCAAGGAAGCCCTTCAAATGGGAATAGGGATAATCCATCAGGAATTAAACATGATGGACCACCTGACGGTAGCGCAGAATATTTTTATCGGAAGAGAATCTACCAGGAAGGGTGGGCTTTTTTTAGATGAGAAGAACCAGAACAGAAGAGCTGCCGAACTTTTCACCAGGCTCAACATGAATATCGATCCGAAGGAAGTTCTTGGAAATCTTACGGTAGGCAAACAGCAGATGGTCGAGATTGCGAAAGCTGTTTCCCATGACCTGAAGATTCTTATACTGGATGAACCCTCAGCAGCCCTTACAGAAACCGAGATAAATGAGCTCTTTACCATCATGAGAGATCTGGCCGGCAAGGGTGTCGGGATGATCTATATCTCTCACCGAATGGACGAGATCAACAGAATAACAGACAGAGTCACCGTTTTGAGAGACGGCGAGTATGTCGGAACCAGAAATACGTCTGATGTAACTAAAGAAGAAATCATAAATATGATGGTTGGACGTGTAATCTATGAGAAGCCCAAGGCCAGAAGCAATGTACCTGCCGGGGCAGAGATTGTATTACGGGTGAATAAACTCAATGCCGGAAGGATGGTCAGAGACATCAGCTTTACTCTCCGGAAGGGGGAGATTCTGGGATTTGCCGGGTTAATGGGAGCGGGCAGGACAGAAACGGCCAGGGCAATTTTTGGAGCAGACAGAATTGACAGCGGTACAATTGAAATAAATAACAAGCTGGTTCATGTAAAAAGCCCTGTGGACGCTGTTGCCTGCGGCATTGGGTATCTGTCGGAAGACCGTAAGCGGTACGGCCTGGCTACGGGATTAAGTGTAACTGATAATGCCTTTATGGCAGCCTACGACAAGTATGAAAAAGGACTTTTTATTCACGCGGAGAAGGTGAAACAAATAACCAGGGAGTTTATAGAGATGCTCCGCATTAAAACACCGTCCCTGGACCAGCTTCTGAAAAATCTTTCCGGCGGAAATCAGCAGAAAGTTGTAATTGCAAAATGGCTAATAAAAAACAGCGATATCCTTATTTTTGATGAACCTACCCGGGGTATCGATGTAGGGGCAAAGAGTGAGATATACACACTCATGAATGAGCTTGTCATGAAAGGGAAATCGATCATCATGATCTCTTCTGAACTTCCGGAAATTCTCCGAATGAGTGACAGGATAGTTATCATGTGTGAAGGAAGAATCACAGGAGAACTGGATATCGAAGATGCAACTCAGGAAAAGATCATGAAATATGCCACTTTACAGAACCAGGAGCATTAAGTAATGGAAAATTTGGGCGGAAAGAGCAGTATTTGGCAGAATCTTAAAGATGTTGGACTCCAGAAATTTTTAGCGCCGGTTGCCCTTGTCATTTTATATGTCTTTTTCGGACTGTTTGGCAGAAACTTTTTTTCTTACGGTACACTTGTCAATGTCCTTGATTCGTCATATTACATCGGTTTTATCGCGATTGGCGTCACCTTTGTTATTATTTCAGGTGGGATCGATCTTTCCGTCGGGACAGTCATGATGTGCGCTGCGATAATCGGCGGTACAGCCTACAAAACATGGGGATGGCCTATGGGGCTTTCTCTGCTCCTTATAATAGCTGTAGGAATCGCATTCGGATATTTTAACGGGATTTTAGTCAGCAGGCTTAAACTCCCACCCTTCATTGCTACATTGGGAACGATGATGATTTCGATGGGTATCGGCTCTATCGTTTCCAATGTGCGTAGTGCTACGTTTCCCACCCGGTCTTCTGATGACGGCTGGTTCAAGAGTATTTTCAAATATATAGGAGAGGACGGCTTCTCGATACCAACTGGGGCCATTGTTCTATTCGGGGTCGCGATAATAGCCTATATCATACTTACAAAGACAAAGATGGGCCGTTACATATTTGCAATAGGGAGCAATAAGGAGGCTGCCAGACTATCCGGAGTGGATGTTCGTAAGTGGGAAATGATGGCCTATGTGGTTGCCGGGACAACTGCGGGAATAGGAGGAGTTGCCTTTGCCGCTGTTTACACCACTGTTATGCCGGCCCAAGGCCAGGGGTTCGAGCTGAACGCCATCGCAGGTGCAGTAATCGGCGGAACATCCCTTTCCGGGGGGATCGGATCTGTGTTCGGTACTCTTATAGGTGTTTATATTATGAGTGTTCTACGTGCCGGACTTCCCGCCATGGATCTTCAGGCCCATTATCAGACCTTCTTCACCGGTGTTGTTGTCGTAGGAGCTGTATTGCTCGACATCTACAGGAACCAGAAGGCATCGGAAGTAAGAATACTCACCCCGGCTGATAACTACAGAATTTCGGTACTGGAAAAAATTAACTCATCAAAACAGGAAATGGCAGCAGCCAGGGCAAAAAATGATCAGGAAAGAGCGGGTTCACTAAGAAGGGAGATCTTATCTCTGAAACGGGAGATGAAGAAAACATATGCAAAAATGAAATCCGAAGAGAGGGTCGAGAAGATCAGAATCAGAGATGCGGAGCGGATTTCGGAACGTGAATTCCATCATCACCAGAGAGAACATCAGACAGGCAAGGATGGAAATGAGAAAAGGTAAAATCCTGGGAAAAACTTATTCCAGGTAAATTTATAGGAGGATAATATGAAATTATCAAAGAAAATCGGTATCGTATCAGTGATACTGGTAATGTTGACGGTTTTTACCCTGTCTACATTTGCCGGAGGTCAGAAAGAGAGTGGAAAACCCTACATCCCTGTCGTCTCTAAGGGGGAACAGCATGATTTCTGGCAGCAGGTTAAACTGGGTGCCAATGCGGCTGCTGAAAAACTAGGTGTAGACATTACATTCGAAGGCCCCGCCTCAGAAAGTGATGTGCAGGACCAGGTAGAGATGCTTAATAGCGCCATAGCTAAAAATCCGGTTGCTATAGCTCTTGCAGCCCTGAATACCGAATCGGTTCTTGATCAGCTGGCAGAACTGAAGAGCAAGGGAATACCGGTTATTGGTTTCGACTCCGGCGTACCTAATGCACCGGCCGGTGTAATCTATGCAAATGCTTCAACCGATAATTTCAACGCCGCCGGTCTTGCTGCACAAAAGATGTTTGCGGTAATCTCAGGGGATATTGAAAAAGCAACTGCCGCTAATCCTGTAACAATTGTTGTAATGAACCAGGATGCTGCAGGTGAATCACTTTTAAGCCGTGGTAAGGGGTTTCGGGATACAATGGTAGATCTGATTATCTCCAAAACAGCTATGAGCGCAGATGACATCAAGGTAACGGGTAATACTGCCTTTATAGACAGTAATAATCCTACAGGCGGTGACAAGGTTTTTATCGAAATGGTTGTTCCCGCCTCAGCATCTGCTACGGACTCAGCAGCAGCTTCGACGGCAGTATTGAATAAGGTAGAGGAGGAGAATATTCTTGGTATATTCTGTTCCAATGAGGGAACAGTAAAGGGTTTGCTTGCAGCTACTAATGATGGTGCAGATTTCGCATCCAAGTATAAAGGCCTTGTTGCTATCGGATTTGACGCCGGCGCCGCTCAGAAAAATGCAGTCAGAGAAGGATACTTCCTTGGTTCGATCACTCAAGACCCTTACTCAATCGGTTATCTTGCAGTTGAACTGGCATATAAAGCCTACAAAGGCGAAAGCGTATCTGATGTAGATACAGGTGCGAAGTTCTACGACAAAAATAACATGGATGATGCCGATATTAAAGGATTGCTTTACGATTAGAATTGGATAATATTCAATCAAGCGGGCCCGATTTATTCGGGCCCGCTTAGTATCCGGTATCAGCAGGCAAAATACTCGTATTAATTTCCGCCTGTCAGGACAAACGCAGTTAACCTTGAAAAATGTTTTTTTAAGATAATCAGAGTACAAACCCACCTTCGCTGCCCTCACGGTTTCTTCTGCTTAGCAACCTTGACCGGCCCTTTTGCCCATAAAGTATGTGGAGGCAAGGTTGCGTTGATCTGCCCTCACGGTTCCTGCTGCTTAGCAACCTTGACTAATTTATCGATCGGTATAAACTTCACTTCATGTGCCGGAATAAGGAGCCTTATTGAATTCGAATATATCGATAGTAATCGATGATCAGAATGTACTTCACGGTATATGCGGGATTAACGATACGAATTTGAAATTATTAGAGACGCTCCTGGATGAAAAGATCATTTACCGGGGAAATGAAGTTCTTATCGAGTCAACTGATCAGAAAAAGAGGGCTGTTTTTACAAGGGTAATAGATCAGCTTAAAGAACACGTCATACTCGGCCACCACCCTGGTCCGGACCTTATCAGGGCACTTTTCGACTCGGTTCAGGGGAAAGAAGATACCGATGCCCGTCTGTTAAAAGAGCAGTATATTGCGATTCCCCAGAGGAATCTCAATGTGTTTCCCAGGAGTATTAATCAGGCTCGATACGTGAAGATTCTCAGGGAGAATCAGATCGTCTTTTCTATAGGTCCCGCGGGAACCGGAAAAACATACCTTGCTGTAGCCTATGCTGTAAGCGAAATACTCAACAAACGGGCAGGTAAACTCATCCTGACACGTCCCGTGGTTGAAGCAGGGGAGAGCCTTGGCTTTCTCCCAGGCGACTTTACCCAGAAAATAAGCCCGTACTTAAGGCCGTTATATGATGCTCTCGATACCTTTGTCAGTATTGAAATGATAAACCGCATGGAAGAGAACAGGGCAATCGAGATCGTTCCCTTGGCGTACATGAGGGGGAGAAGCCTCTCAAACAGCCTCATCATTCTTGATGAAGCCCAGAATACGACGGTTTCCCAGATGAAGATGTTTCTGACCCGGATCGGGGAAGGTTCGAAAGCGGTGATTACGGGAGATGTCACCCAGATAGATCTGACCGGAGAAAAACGCAGCGGGCTTCTCCATGTGAGAAATCTGTTGAAAAATATCGAAGGGATACGGTTTATACACTTCACCAGGAACGATGTTGTCAGAAATCCCCTGGTAAAGAAGATAGTCGAAGCATATGAAAAAGAAAGATAAGAAAAACGGGACTTCCCAGGGGAATCTCAAGGGCGCTGTAAAGCGGGTATTCTCCATACGGGATAAGGCGTTTCTTCTGTCGGCTTCTGCTGTTGCGGCATTCTTCCTCTGTATGGTTTCTTTCCCCCAAAATCCTCTTTTTTCCCGTGGAAGATACCAGGGTTTTGAAGTCGGAGTTGTTGCAGAACGTGATCTGTTTGCAGACCGCAGTATTACCTATGCCGATGAAGAAGCAACAAAATTAAAGATAAATGCAAAAGTGCAGCTTGTCCCTCCGGTGTTCATTGTACAGGAAGAGATTTCAGAGCGGGTAAAAGAGCGGTTCGAGATATTTGCCGCTATTTACTCAGACGGAATTATTGCCAAAGAAAATCCACAAAGAATGTATCTGGGGTTGCAGGCCGCTTTGCCCGGAATGTTTACCAGGGAAGATGTGGACACGATACTGGCTTCAGACAACAAATTGGAACTCGTCGCTATTTCCAGGGACATCCTGGAAACCCTGCTGTCCAGGGGAGTGTTCAATATTCCCGAGAATGTCCCCGGTATGAACCAGGGGACCATCGAAATCTGGTACTGGATGGAAGGTGAAAAGGTCAGACAGAAAATAAACATTGAAACTATTGTTTCCCGGCAGAACCTGGCCCTTGCTGTATCCTCTGCCCTGGAAAATAAAAACATCGGTCCCGGCGAATTGAAGGCGTTAAACATTATTGTGGGCGCCCTTATTGAAGAAAACACCTTTTACAATGCCGATGAGACTGAAAAATACCGGGAACGTGCCCTGGAAGAAGTCGAACCTGTAATGAAAACCATAGTAGAAGGTGAAAGGATCGTAAAAGAAGGATATGTGATTTCCCCTGAAAATATGGCTGAAATCGCTGTACTGGACCGGTTTTCCCGGAGAGACAATATCAACGCGGTTCTGGGAACGATAGTGATCCTTCTGATAGTTGGAGCCTTAGCACTCTTTCTGCTTAATCCTCCTGTTGCCAGAGCAAAACTGAGTACTTAACAGGTATATCTTATTACAGCTCTGGGGTTCCTCTATCTGATTCTCTTCACCCTGGTTCGGAGATTTGGATTTTTACCGCCCTGGGTTCCCTTTTCAGTCTTCCTGCCGGCAGCTTTCGCCAGTATGATCATAACTGTTCTCATCAACAGCCGTACCGCCATTACGTTCGGCCTCATCGTCTCTTTTCTGGTGTTTACAGCATACGATACCGGACCATATCCGTTTATCTTCTCTTTCCTCTCCGCGGTCGCCGGGGCGTTTGTCATGCGGGGGACTGAAAGAAGGATCGATTTAGTGCGGGCGAATTTTTATCTGGCAGGTATTTCCGGCGTTCTGGCCGGGGGGCTCGGATTCCTGCAGGATTATGAAGTCATCTGGTTTTTTATTGCCTTTGGCTGGGGGGCTTTAAATGGATTTGTCTGCGGTATCCTGAATATCGGGATTCTGCCGATCCTTGAACATGCCCTGGATGCTCCCACCCGGTTTCGTCTTCTTGAGCTGTCCGATATCAATGCCCCAATGCTGAAAAAGATGCTCACCCTTGCCCCTGGTACATACAGCCACTCCCTCAGTGTTGCAAATCTGGCCGAGGCGGCATGCAGGGAAATCGACGCCAACCCTCTTCTCGCCAGGGTAGGGGCCTACTATCATGATATTGGTAAGATCGAGCAGCCTGAATATTTCATCGAAAATCAGTCAGGTGACAACAAGCATGATGAACTGAAACCGAGTCTTTCCGTCGCCGTAATCAAATCGCATGTTAAAATCGGTGTAGAAAAGGGGAAAGAGCTTGGTCTGCCGAAAAAGGTGCTGGATATCATTGCTCAGCACCATGGAAGCGGACTGATCAGTTTTTTTTATTCCGAAGCGCTGAAAAAACAAGGGAATACCAAGATCGATCCGGAGAGTTATTCCTACACCGAGCCCCCACCCACATCTAAAGAAGCTGCTGTTGTCCTCCTGGCAGACTCCGTGGAGGCCACAGCTCGAACGCTGAAAAAGCCTACTGTGGCAAAGCTCGAAAAACTTATCTGGAATATCATTATAGATAAATTTCAGCGGCAGCACCTTAACTCAAGTACCCTCACATTTCACGATTTGGAGGTGATTAAAAAAACCTTTGTTCACATTCTTGCAGGATATTTCCATTCCAGGATAGAATATCCCGAAGTAAATGAGGATTCCCGGTGAATACCATTGATATCAGCTGTATCGATATCGAATCTGAGCTGGACCTGGAAGAGATGCGCAGGTTCTGCGGGAAAGTACTCGATCACGAGGATATCCACCACTGGGAACTCTCTGTCCTTCTCTGTAACGATGGGTTTATACGGTCCCTCAATTCCCGGTACCGTAATATCGACGCGCCGACGGATATACTTTCATTCCGGCAAGGTGGAGAATCTCCCGGGGACCTTCCGTTTACAGCCGGAGATCTTGTGATATCCCTGGATACATGGAAAAAAAACTGCGTAAACTATGGTGAAGATGCGGAAAATGAAATGAAAAGACTTCTCATTCATGGTATTCTTCATCTTGCTGGAATGGACCATACCGATACAACTGAAGAGCAGCCGATGCTGAAGGCTCAGGAAGAAATTATGGAACAGTTGGTAGGAGAAAAGTTGTTTTGAAACGGTTGGGTTTTCTTGAAAAATTATTAAGGAGACTGCCTGAAAAAGGAGAGGACCACCTGGCAAGTCTGAATGCCGCTGAAAAGGATATGATCCGGGGTATTGTCGAGCTTTCCGACACAACGGTCAAAGAAGTAATGCTTCCCAGGATCGATGTCGTTTTTCTTCCTGAGGGCATGGAAGTGGAGGAGCTGCTGGAAAAAGTGGTTGAATCAGGATATTCCAGATTCCCGGTGTTTAAAGAGACGATTGATAATGTTATTGGTGTGCTTTATGTAAAGGATCTCCTCAGGCAGTTTGTAATAAAAGACTCTATTGAAGTAGAGAAGATCATCAGAAAACCCTATTTTGTCCCGGAAAGCAAGAAACTTGATTCTCTTCTACGGGAATTTAAACGACGAAAGGTACATATCGCAATTGCAGTTGATGAGTACGGCGGCGTATCCGGAATTATCTGCCTGGAAGACATCATCGAAGAGATAGTGGGTGACATCCAGGATGAGTTCGACCGGGAACAGGAGGATATACTCGAAATAGGTGATGGTGTCTTTCTCTGTGATGCCAGGGTGAATATCGAGGATCTGAAAGAAGAAACAACGGTGAATCTTCCGGATGAGGATTTTGATTCTCTCGGTGGCTTTGTCTTCGATCTTTTCGGTAAGATCCCTGTTAAGTTCGAAAAAGTTTCGTACAGCCGGTACGATTTTATCGTCCAGGAAATGGAAGGGCAGAAAATCAAAAGTGTCAAAATTGTTATCAGACCGGAATATGATAAACAAGCATAATATCCTCCCTTTCCTGGTGCTGGTAATGACCTCTATCGGCTTCCCGGTCTTCGGGCAGGCATCTGCCCGGGAGTTTTATGCCATGGGAAGACAGCTGCAGCTGGAGGAGAAGTATTACGAAGCTGTAGAGACATATAAGCTTTCACTCATAGAGAATCGCCACTATCTGGACCCCATGATCGGTCTCGCAGAATCATTCTTTGCCTTGGGAGAATTTTCTGAAGCCCTTATGTGGATCGAGAAGGCGGAAATCTATGATCGTAATCGTACCGATTTGAAAAATCTGAAGGGCAGGATACTCATCAGTTTAGGAGAGTATGAAAACGGTCAAATACTGTTTCAGGAAGTCCTTCAAGTGGAACCAAATAATCTCCATGCGAACTTCGGCATGGCGGAACTTGAAATTGCTGAAGGGAAAATTGCCAAGGGAACACGGATGTTTGAAGACACCCTCGCAATGGCCCCTGACAACAGGAAGGCGCTCCTGACACTCACCATACTCTACGACGCCATGGGCAAACCTGAAAAAGCTGAAGAGTACCTCCGGCAGGCTCTCCATTACCATTATGAGGATGTCTACACTCAGCTCCTCGCTGCCCGTCACTACAGCCAGGTAGGCAGGCTCGATCTGGCGGAGATGCACGCAAAAACAGCCCTCGGAATTCGCCGGGATTTTCCGGATGTCACCAGGTTGTTGGGTAATCTCTATCTTGGGACGGCAAGGAATGAGGAAGCGGCGGAGTTTCTAAAAAAAAGCATTTCGATAAACAGAAACGATAACCTGCTCTGGTATGCCCTTGGTTTGGCCCAGGAACGATCAGGAAACCTTGAAGAGAGTATTACGAGTTACAGCAGGGCTCTGCAGATGAAGCCTGATGATGAAATAACCCGGATCAAGCTTGAACAGCTCCTCAGTTCCCGCCTGGATATGGAAACCCCGGCCAGGGCTCGCTTTTCGATGTATCATCTCCAGAGGGGGAAGGAATTCGAAGAGAGGAATCTCTATTCTAAAGCTCTGGCCGAATACAGAAGGGCCCTGAAAATCGCTCCGTTGAGCGAAGAAACTCGGCTTGCCTACGCTGATATTTTTCTGAGAATGGGTTTCCCTGCTAAATACCTCTCGGAACTGTACGTGCTGAAAGAGCAGCACGATATCAACAGTGAAATCGAGGATGCCATAGAAATACAGTCAAGTCTCCAGGAAGACAGTCTGGCCCGTCGATGGGCGATCGATCAGTTTTCCGCGGAAACCATGAAGTACGAGTATTCCCTTGCGGTTTTTGTGTATCCTGACCAGGGAATCATAGAACATTATGACGGAGAAAAGGTACTCGTGCAATTTCTGTCGGATCTCCTCTTTCATTTCGAAAATATCAGGGTCGAACACACGGGAACTATATCCGCGTTTTCTGAAGGATTTCGAACTGCCAGGGAAAAAGGAACCGATTACTTTCTGATCCTGTATCCGGAAGAGAGTGAACGTATTTTTAACGTCAGGGGTGAGCTGTACATTTCTGATACGGGAGGGGCGGTCCGGGAGTACTCGGTGATGCGTACCGGAAACGACAAAGTTGCCAATGCCATGGTAAAACTGGTCGAACAGGTACAGGCAGACCTGGTTCCTACGGGGCAGCTTCTGCAGAGAAAATTCGACACGGCACTTATCAACCTGGGCACCATGGAAGGGGTGGAGAAGGGGCAGACCTTTAACATCGTAAAACGGGGAAGTGCAGAACTGAATTCCAACGACCTCGGTTTCTTCTATCCGGAAGATGCTGTTATCGGCACCCTTGTCATTTCCGAAACCGATGAACGGGTTTCCCTTGGCGTTGTCCAGCCCTCAGGATTTTTCGACATGATCAATATCGGAGATCAGGTCTTCCTCTCCGTCGATGAGGAGAGCACTGAACCCGAAGAACCCCCGGCGGAAAAACGGAGCAAAAGGAAAGTCGAAGAAGTTCCGGAGCCGCAGTTTTCACCATATCCTCCAATTCGTCTGTATGAGCAGATCATACGCATTCAATAGGTTGTGTTCCCCTGGTTCATTGACAGAGATGGAGGTTTTCCGTATATTTCACACAAACCTATAACATAAATCTGGAGGATTTCATGAAAATCGCGATCAATGGGTTCGGCAGGATTGGAAGAAACGTTTTCAAGATTGCTTTTAATCGGCCTGGTATTGATATCATGGCTATCAACGACATTACCGACGCAAAAACTCTGGCGCATCTTCTTAAATATGACTCGAACTTCGGGGTCTATGATAAGAAAGTAGAAGTGATAAATGATGCTATCATCGTGGATGGAACAAAAGTAAAAGTTTTTGCCGAGCGGGACCCCAAAAAGCTTCCATGGAAAGAACTTGGAGTCGATGTTGCCGTTGAATCCACGGGAATATTCCGTACTGCAACCGGCCCGAAAGGCGGATATAAAGATCACATCGAGGCCGGGGCGAAGAAGGTTATCCTTACCGTTCCTGCAAAAGATGAAGTTGACAATACCATCGTTCTGGGAGTAAATGACGCTTCTCTAAAAGACAGTGATGTTGCCCTTTCCAACGCGTCATGTACAACCAACTGTCTCGCACCTGTTGCCAAAGTACTGCACGAGCATTTCGGCATCAAACATGGACTGATGACCACCATTCATGCCTATACGAATGATCAGAAGATCCTCGATCTTCCCCACAGTGACCTGCGGAGGGCACGGGCTGCTGCGCTGAGCATGATTCCCACAACAACCGGAGCTGCAAAGGCTGTGGGCCTTGTTATCCCCGAGCTTAAAGGTAAACTCAACGGATGTGCCATCCGTGTGCCTACTCCTACCGGTTCTATCGTGGACCTGGTTGTCCAGTTGGAAAAAGATCCTTCCGTAGAAGAGATCAATGCAGCAATGAAAACGGCGGCGGAAGGTGCGATGAAGGGGATATTGGAATACTGTGAAGATCCTATTGTCTCTGTGGACGTAAAGGGTAATGCTCACTCTTCAATATTCGATGCCTTAAGCACAATGAAGCTCGAGGGCGGCTTCGTAAAGGTAATGTCCTGGTATGATAATGAGTGGGGATACTCAACCAGAGTAGTCGATCTTGCAGAGAAGCTCGTCTGATACGATCTACATTGTATGGAGATATAGGTCATGCCTGTAAGAACACTTAAGGATCTGGATCTCGCTCAAAAGAAGGTACTGGTCCGTGTGGATTTCAATGTACCGCTTAAGGGCGGCGTTATTACAGATGATACGCTGATCCGGGCGGCACTCCCCACCCTGAACTATATACTGGATCAACCGGGAGCCTCACTCATCCTGATGAGTCACCTGGGGAGACCGAAAGGGGAAAAGAAACCGGAATTCAGTCTTAAACCTGTAGGACACCGCCTTTCAGAGCTCATTGGTAAGGAAGTTACCGTCGCCGATGACTGCATCGGCCTGGAGGTGCAAGCCGCTGCAGAAGCGCTGAAACCTGGTGCTATTCTCCTGCTGGAAAATCTTCGTTTTCACACCGGTGAAACGAAAAATGATATTACCTTCGCCGAATCGTTGGCTTCCCTGGCGGATATCTATATCAATGATGCTTTCGGAACCGCCCACAGGGCTCATGCTTCCACCGAAGGGATCGCCAGGTTGCTGCCCTGTGCTGCAGGATTTCTCATTGAAAAAGAAGTGAACTTTTTTGAAATGATACTGGAAAATCCTGAAAAACCTTTTGTAGCCATTATCGGAGGTGCAAAAGTATCCTCCAAGATCGGAGTTCTGGAGTCATTGCTGCCGAAATGTTCCACTCTTATCATCGGCGGAGGCATGGCCTACACCTTTTTGAAAGTACAGGGGTTTGAAGTGGGGAATTCCCTCGTAGAAGAGGATCATCTGGATACCGCAAAGCATCTTCTTGAAGAAGCTGGAAAAGCGGGTGTAGAAATTGTGCTGCCCGTGGATCATATCGTCGCATCTGAATTTTCAGAGCATGCCGAACCTGAAACAGTATCGGAAGTGAATATCCCTTCCGGTAAAACAGCTATGGATATCGGTCCGGAAACGCTGAAGCTGGTGAAAGAGATCATTCTCAGGGCTAAGACCCTGGTATGGAACGGACCGCTGGGGGTGTTCGAATTTGAGGCTTTTGCCCGGGGTACCATGGAAGTAGCTGAACTGGTTGCCGAATGTGAAGGCACTACGGTAGTAGGAGGCGGTGACAGTGTTGCCGCGGTAAATAAATTCAAACTCGCTGATAAAATCGATCACGTATCTACCGGCGGCGGAGCTTCCCTGGAATTCCTTGAAGGAAAACAGCTTCCGGGGATCGTCGCACTGGCCGGTAGTACCGGATAGGGTGATCATAATAAAAGGGGACCACGATTTGAGAAATTATTATATTGCCGGCAACTGGAAAATGCATAAAAATAGAGAGGAAGCCCGGGAACTTGCACGGGAACTGGTAAAGGGACTCGAAAACTGCGGTCACACCTTGATGATCGCTCCACCTTTTACCGCTCTTACGGAAGTGGCGGCGATCGTGAAGGGTACTAATATACTTCTGGGTGCACAAAATGTTTCACTCGCGGAGCAGGGTGCCCATACAGGTGAAATTTCTCCCATTATGCTGAAAGACTGCGGTGTTGATGTTGTAATCATCGGGCATTCGGAAAGAAGAATACTGTACGGCGAAACCGATGATATGATCAATAAAAAAATAAAACTTGCTTTGAGTCACGATCTTGACGTTGTCTTCTGTGTCGGGGAAACCCTGGATCAGCGTGAAGGAGGAGAAGCGGAAGGCGTCGTCACTGCACAGGTGAAAAAGGGTTTAAACGGTATCGACGAATCTGATCTGAGGGGTATCACCCTGGCATACGAACCGGTGTGGGCCATCGGTACCGGAAAGACAGCTACTCCGGAAGATGCTGATGCAATTCACGGTGTTATTCGTTCTCTTCTCGGAGGACTGTACGCGGCTTCTATAGGGGATTCCATGGTAATACAGTACGGCGGGTCGGTAAAACCTGACAATGTACAATCATTGATGAGCATGGAAAATATCGACGGTGCCCTGGTTGGCGGGGCATCTCTCAAAGCGGAAACCTTTATTCCCATTGCGAAATTCGATTCATAAGGCGGTTTATGCAGTATGGCTTTATTAGGAATAGTTTTACTGGTTCTCTTTGTATTGAGCGCTATCCTCCTTATAGTCCTTGTTCTGCTCCAGGATGAGCAGGGCGAAGGCCTTGGTGGACTTTTCGGAGGCGGCAGTTCAACCGCATTCGGATCACGTTCCGGTAACGTTCTTACCCGGTTTACGTCGATTCTAGGCGCAATTTTTCTGACCTGTTCTTTTGGGCTGGCTTGGGTAAATAAAACTCCCGAATCAGGTGATGTTCTCGGTGCCGCCCGGAGAGAGCGGTTGAATGATACGGAAAATTTTACCTGGTGGGAGGAAGACCAGCCTATCGACGGAGTTATTGAGCAGCTCCAGGAACCTGCTCCCCAGGAAACTACTGTAGAAAAAACAGCGGATGAAGGAGCAAATTAGACCGGGAAGGCAAAAATATGCGTGTTGGTATACTTTTTTTCGGCGGGACAAACAGAGGAGAACTGCTCAATATAACGAATGGACTCGCCCGGGGCATCGAATCACAGGGCTTTGATGTCGATCTCATCGACGGAGATCGTGATGTGAATCTAAAACTCACCATGTATGGGTACATCGCCGTGGGTACGGTTGCGGATAGCACCTTCGGAGGAAAAATACCGGCTAAGATTGCCCAGTATCTTGCAACCTCGGGGATGGTATCCGGCAAGAGGTGTTTTGCCTATATACTGAAAAAAGGGTTTCGTCAGATGAAAACCCTCAAGAATCTGATGATGATCATGGAGCGGGAAGGTATGTTTCTCAAATTTTCGGAGGTCCTGGGTTCAACGGAAGAAGCAGAAGCCGTTGGGAAACGGCTTCACATCAAGTGAATCCGGAAAACTGACTAGTTTGGCTGATTATTACGATATTCTCGGAATCAGTTGTGATTCCTCTTCCCAGGAAATAAAAAAATCATTTCGATCACGTGTAAAACGTATCCATCCTGATGTAGGAAAAAACGGCTCGGATGAAGGGATAAAGCTTCTCCTTACTGCTTACGCGGTGCTGAGCGACCCTATAAAGCGAAAAGAGTATGACAGGGTAAGAATAGTCAGGCCCGATGAGGGATTCAATTACCGTGATTTTCTCAAGGAGCGAAAGGAAGATCCGGAAATTCTGTCAAAGCTGATATTCCACGATCTATTGTTCAATCAGGAAGAGGAGGCTCTTGTCCTGTTTGAAGAATTGTTCTATACGAAAAATTGTGCCCTGGAAGATTACATGGATCGTGAAGATTTCATGGATTGCTCTTTTCTTCTCGCCGAGGAGTACGAAAACCACCGGGAATACGTAAAAGCCTTTGAATTGCTTAAAAAGATAACCCTGTTTGAGTTTGAAAAACCCTATTTCAGACATTTTATGGAAGAAGTAGCGGACCGTTTTAAACACATCACCTGTACAAAGATGTCAAAAACGCTTTCTACAGCAGAGCAAATGTATTACCTTCGGGAAGCGCTGAAACTGAATTTATCGAAAAAGATAAACGATCACCTTTCTCGAAAAATCAACCAGTTGTACGGAAAACTGGGAAAAAACTGATTACCGCGTTATTATCTGTTATTATGGACATGATGAGCTATAGAGGATATCATGCCCGGGAACAATTTATGGAAGGTACCGAATGATGATCAAAAGATTACCCTTTCTTTGTATACTGATTTTACTTAGTATCACTGCGCTGGCTGCGCAGGTTATGGATAAAACTGCTGCAACAGTGAATCTGTATAAACCGGAAATTATAACGGTGAAGCAGCTGGAACAGAGAATAGACCAGCTCCAGGCGCTTATGCAGCCTATCACCAGTAAAAAACAAGTCCTGGAAGATATGATCTCAGAGGTCCTTCTTAAACAGGCAGCCGAGAAAGAAGGTATATTTGTTTCAGATACTGAAGTCATTATGGCTATAAAGCAGCAGATGGGCCCTGAGGGAGTTAATATTACCAACGACCAGCTCAAGACATTTGTAACACAGCAGACGGGGATTCCTTGGGCAGCGTATGTGAAGCAGGCGAAAGAACAACTGGCAATTAATAATTACATCAAGATGAAAAAGAGCAAGGATTTTGATAATATCAAACCTCCACCGGAATCAGAAATCCAAGATATCTTCAATGAGAATTCCCATCTTTTTCTCAATCCGGAGATGGTCCGGTTCAGCCAGATTTTTCGGGATACCCGGAACCTGTCCCCGTTGGATAAGCGACAGGCACGGGATCTTATGTATGAGATTCTACGAGACCTTGAAAATGGTGTGGCAACCTTTGAAAAACTTGTGATTAAATATTCGGACGACACTCAATCCCGGTATCAGGGAGGTGATGTGGGATATCTTCAGAGGAATGATATGGCATCTCAGTCTCTTCTGGGAAAAAACTTTTTCGATAAGGTATTTGCCCTGAAAACCGGAGAAACAAGCAGGGTAATCGAATCCAATATTGGATATCACATCGTGAAAGTAACGGAAAAACTGTCGAAGCGTTTTCTCGAGTTGGATGACCCGGTCTCCCCGGGAGCAAAGGAGACCGTCCGTGACAGGATCGTTGCTCTTAAGCTTCTTGAAAAACAGCAGATCGTACTGCAGAAAGCGGTGGATGAACTCGTAAAGGTTATGAAACAGGACGCTGAAATTGTCATTTACGAGAGAAACCTCGAATAGGTATGGGATCGAGACGTAAAGCGAGAGTCCTTGCGTTTCAAGCCCTTTACGCCTGGGAACTCAATCGGGTGCCCCTGGAGGAATTGACCTGTTTTTCCTGGCTAGACAAGAATCATAGACTATCTCTTGATCAGGATACCGTTGGTTTCTCCGTCATACTTGTAGCAGGTACACTGGAAAATATCGAATACATCGACAGGGAAATACGGACGCATCTGGATAACTGGGATTTCAACAGGTTATCAAAAGTCGAACTGGCAATTCTTCGCATGGGTGTATTTTCGCTGTTTTTTCAAAAGGAAATTCCCACATCTGTTACAATCGATGAAGCAATCGATATTTCAAAAGATTTTGGAGGTGAAGACTCGTACCGGTTTATCAACGGTGTACTCGATGGTATACGAAAGTCGAGTCAGCTCTGAAATCGATTTTTTAAGTGATGAAACCCGATCAGAAACGGCTAGTTATACTTATCGTATCAGCCCTCGCAGCTGTACTGGTTGCTGCAGCCGGTATAATGCTCCTTATTTCGAAGGGCAAAGACATGGAAGTCCGGGATATCGCACCCCTGTTGGAAAGGGGAGAGTTTGCCCAGGCGGAAACGGCCGTCCTTCAGACTGCAAAAGAAATACGTTCGGAGAGTGATTGGTATGATCTCCTGAGTCATGTATACAACCTGGCGGAACAATCAGGGAATTATGCCATACTTTCTGAAATAGCCGGGAAGGCAGTAAAACGACACTTCAGGCAGGCTGATTTCCATGCCCTTTTGGTATACGGACAATTTAAAACGGGGCAATTCAGTAAAAAAATAAATAAGAGTATTAAGCGGATCTCAGATACCCGGTTCGAACCGATCCTGCTCTATGGGCAGATGAACGGCGCTGTAACCGAATATAAAGAAAATGCCCTGCTGCTGAATACCGATACAAAAGATCCTTATATCTACGAACGGCTCAGCCGCAGGATAGAGGAACCTGCTCTTGCCCTTAACAGTGCATTGTTGTGGATGCACCAGGGCAACGGTGCAAAAGTGCGCTCTATACTGCGTAAATCGATTGACTATACTTACCGCCCCGAGGTGCTGCTGGAACTGGCTTTCGACAGCGGTGAGTTCGACATGGCGGAGAAAATTATCCACTTTCTCAAACTAAATGAATCGGTGAATAGATCTTACCTGGATTTAATGGAGGCAGACATATCCTTGTACAGAAATGATCTGGACCGGGCATTACACCTCTATGAGAACATGATAAACAAGGAACCTGATGCATCATGGATCCCGTACTGCAACAGCGCGTGGATACACGTCGTTCAGGGTGGAATAAACGGGAGTATTCCGATCCTCAACCAGGCATTGAAGTTGTTTCCCGGTAGGAAAGAGATCGTACTCACAGCGGCATGGAGCTACGCCCGGATAGGACAGGAGGATGAAGCCATGGGGATCGTAAAGACCTATCTTCAGGAACATCCGGAAGATACAGATGCTCAACTGATGGAAATTATTCTGGATCCGGTTATCCGTAATCCTGAAAAGCTGAAAACGACCCTATGGATCCTCTATGCAGAAGACAGGAGCAACCCGCAGTTGGTGCGTTATTTCTGTGCTTTTCTCGCCGGCCTCGAAGATATGGATACCCTTGAAGAGGTGCTTAAGCGTGTAGAAGGGGAATATCCCTCTGCTGACTGGATACCCTTTTTTAAGGCACTTCGTGCTGTCTATAACGGAGAATTGGAAAAAGGTATCGAATTATTCGAACGTTCCCTCGAAGAACATTCCAGGTGGGAAACCTGTTTCAATTTAGGAAGGATATATTCCCTCACGTATCGAAGGGATAGTGCCCTTGATTATTATCAAAAGGCTTCCCGGATGCTGGAAAACAGCGTATCACCGGCTAACGATCATATTCGTTCCCGGATCAGGTACAGCATTGGGGATATTTTCTATCAGCAGGGTAATTATGCCGGCGCCGCCAGAGAGGCGGAATTTTCTCTTAAGCTCGATCCTGGAAACATAGAGGCAAGCCTGTTATTGAAAAAGCTTGAAGCAGAGGATAAAAGGTGATAATCTTGTTCCTTAAGGCGCAGCAAGATGAGGAGAGGCAATGGCGAAAATAAATGAAAATGCCAATTGTATTATAGGTGAAGGTTCGGTTTTCGAGGGGAATTTTTACGTTGAAGGATCTATTCGGATTGAAGGTAAGTTTCAGGGTGTCATCAAAACTGAAGACCAGCTTGTCGTTAGTCCTTCGGGTAAAGTGAAGACCGATATCACAGCCAGAACAGTTACCGTAGCCGGGACCCTTATCGGAAATATCACTGCCACCGAAGAGGTGAAAATCATCGAAAACGGTAAGGTCCTTGGTAATATTTCTACACCAAAATTGAATCTCGAACCCGGTGTCATAACTCAGGGGCAGGTAACCATCACTTCCGCATCCACTTCTCAGGAAAGCATTGAAAACGTAATCAGTGAGTCTTATGGTGAGGATGCATCGAAGTTTTTTCAGCCCAACCCGCCGAAGAGACAAAAAAAAGAAGAATAATCATCACGTTCAATGATAAAGCTTAAAAACGAAGAAGAAATACAGCGGATTCGAGAGGCATCATTGATTCTTATTGAGACGTTCGAAGAAATCCTGGAACTGGCGGAACCTGGAATCACGACAAAAGAACTGGACAGAACAGCGCATGCTCATATTGTAAGCCGCGGCGGAAGGCCGGTGTTTCTTGGTTACATGGATTATCCCGCAAGCCTGTGTACCTCGGTGAACTACCAGGTAATACACGGAATCCCTGACTCCAGGAAACTGAAATCCGGAGATATTCTGAGTCTCGACTGCGGGGTCGACCTGAAGGGATACATAAGTGATGCAGCGGTAACTCTCGCTATTGGTACTGTTTCACCCGGAGCAGAAAAGCTTATGAAAGTTACTGAAGAGTGTCTCTACCTCGGCATCAAGCAGGCCATATGCGGAAACCGAATCCGGCATATCTCCCAGGCTGTATATAACCACGCCGCATCACATGGGTATGGGGTGGTGCACCAGTTCTGCGGCCATGGTGTCGGCTTCGATCTGCATGAGGAGCCTCAGGTGCCGAATTACATCTGTTCCGGCCCCAATCCACGGCTCAAGAAGGGTATGGTTCTCGCAATCGAGCCTATGATCAATATGGGAACTGGGGATATAACTATCCTGGACGACGAGTGGACTGTTGAGACTGCAGACAGAGAACTGTCTGCCCATTTTGAACATACCGTTGTCATCCATCAGGACCATACTGAAATACTCACATCCCGGGATAATTATAAGTGACATTTCTTACCTGAATACGTATTATTATGATATCATAAAGAGGAGATCTCGTGAGGCGTAGCAACATGTTAACCGGTAAAAAACTGTTTATATTCAATCTCGTATTTATCGGTATCATTATCGGTTTTTCAATATCGCTTGTGTCATTTTCCTGTTCTACGAAAATACCTTCCAATGACTCAGTCTATGCCGATGATGATCTTCCGGTGGCAACAATAAAAAACCTGGAAACGATTCAGAATTCGTTCCGGGCAGTTTCTGCCGAAGTGTTACCGGTAGTCGTTGAAGTCTCTGTTGTTGAAATAAAAAGACAGGCTGTTCCTGATGGAGGCGGCAGTCCGTCATGGCCCTGGAACTTCGGTCCTTCGGACCCGGAAGAATCGCCCCGGGAGAGGGAATTCAGAAATGAGGGCCTGGGTTCCGGTGTGATTGTCCGCAAGGAGGGCAGTACCTTTTATGTTCTTACAAACGATCACGTTGTGGGCGATGCCGATGAGATAGAAATTTCAACCTACGACGGTACGGTCTATAAAGCTGAAATAGTCGGGATAGATGACAGGCGTGATCTTGCCCTGGTCTCTTTTAACGGGAACGGTGATGACATACCCATCGCACGTCTCGGTGATTCCGACGATCTGTATGTCGGGGATTGGGTCCTCGCTATCGGCAATCCCTTCGGTTTTAACTCCACCGTAACAGCGGGAATTGTAAGTGCAAAAGGACGTTCAGGACCCACAGAGATAAGCAGTTACATACAAACAGATGCCTCCATAAACCAGGGCAACTCCGGAGGGGCCCTGGTGAATATCTATGGAGAGGTTATAGGCATCAATACCTGGATAGCGGCTCCAAACGGAGGCAATATTGGGCTTGGATTCTCCATCCCCATTAATTTCGCAAAAAAGGCGATCGATGATTTTATCCGGCTTGGTGAGGTTGAATACGGTTGGCTTGGCGTGAGCATCGCTGATCCTTTTTCCACCTTTCTCGAAGAAATGGAACTGAGTGGCGTGTCGGGAGCGTTTGTCTACCATGTGTTTCTCGATTCACCTGCCGATAAGGGAGGTTTGCGGCCTGGAGATCTCATCATAGAACTTAACGGAGTCTCCATAAAGGACGCGAACAGGCTGGTACGTTACGTTGGTGATCTTCCGCCGAATGAGGAGGCGGTGTTTGTCATCATCCGTGAAGGAAAAGAACTGACCCTTCCGGTACTTATCGGACGGAGGAAGGACAGGGACAGTATCGCCGCTCTTAACCGGAAACTTTGGCCAGGTATTTCCGTCATCCCCCTTACGGATGAGTTGAAAGATGAACTTGACATGCCTCCAGGCATAGCAGGTGTTGCAGTTCGGGAGGTCGAAAATAAGACGAAGATGCATATCGGGGGGTTACGACTTGGGGATGTTATCACTTCAATAAATAGTGTATCTATTGAAAATGTAATGGATTTTTACCGTGCTCTTAACGATATACAAAGCAAAGACTACGAAATTTCATACTTCCGTGATGGAAACGAACAGACCGTCACCATTGTGAAATAGCCCGAGAGAGTCGGAGAGCATGAAAAAAGAATTTCTATCCTACACCACGGTCCGGAACAATACTATAAAACTGGCATTTTCCATATACCAGGATGGTTTTGTTCCTGATGTAATTTATATTTCCCTTCGCGGCGGCGCATATCTCGGTAATGTAATGAGTGAGTACTTCAAGCTTGTCCGGAAAAAGAACCGCCCGGTATTCTACGCTGCAGTTGTGGCCCGCTCGTACACGGGTATAAAAGAGCAGCAGGAAATCATGATCGACGGATGGACCTATGATCCTGAATATCTCCGAAACGGGGACCGTGTCATGCTGATCGATGACATTTTCGACAGCGGAAGAACCATCAACCGTCTTGTTGAAATAATAATGAAAAAAGGAATACCCAGGCGGGATATCAAAGTCGTCGTTCATGATTACAAGATTATACCGGGGAAAAATACCGCCCTTTCGGTACAGCCGGATTATTACTGCAGAAAACATGTGGTGGAGAGTCCGGAAGACGATGTGTGGATTCATTATTTAAGTCACGAACTCGAGGGTTTAACTCAGGAGGAGCTTGCCTCCAATTACTACAAAGAAGATCCTGCACTGGAGGAAGCTCTTTCAATTCTGTATAAACACAGGAAAAAATGAAGAGAATTGCGCATTCTTTACTGATACTGTTGCTTTTCCCCGTGATACTCAGCGCCCAAAGCGGATTAGACTTGTCCCATCCCCCGGGATCATACAATAAAGATATTCTTCTTCGGATAGAACCGGGTGATTCCAGGGTAAACATCTATTATTCTTTCGATGGTGAACAAATCGATACACGTATTCCTTATACCTTTCCTCTATACCTTTCCAGCATCCCCGGGGAAGAACGCAGGTATACTATCACAGTTTGGGCAGAAGCCGATGGTGCCATAATAGAACAGAGCTCCTTGGAGTATATCCTCGATAAGCGGGTGCCTGACAAACCGGTGCTCTCCAAACCCGGAGGAGTATATCCGGACGATATCATCCTCCAGTTCAATCAACCGTCTGATGATGAAGAAATTATCTATAGCCTGAATACTCCCATCGCCAGGGCCGGTAAGGTATGGAACGGTGATCCTTTCAAACTTACCGCAAAAACAGAGGAGGACACAATCTATGTTCTCAATGCATACTCAAAGGACAGAGCCGGAAACACCAGCCTCCTCATAAGCAGGACTTTTACCATACGTAAGAAGGTGTTCCGTGCCGCTGAAACACTATCGATTATTAGTCCTGTACAGGGTGATTACGCGAACACACAAATGTTCCTTGTACGCACTGAAGGATTCAACTGGATAAGGTATACCTATGACGGATCGGACCCGGCATCTTCAGGAATTACCTATACCGGCCCTGTTGAAATCCCCCGGACCGGCTCTGTTACCGTCAGGATTGCTGCCCAATCCTCCAGTTCCGGGAGTATATTTACAAGGGAAATACAGTATTCCGTTACACCGGTTTCAAATATCCGGACGAATGTTGATAACGGTATTTTCACCGATACCCTTACCGTCGAGCTTGAAGGGGACAATACCATCTACTACACTCTGGATGACAGCAGTCCCTCCTCAGAAGACCTGTTATACACCGCTCCCTTTGAACTGAAACCCCTTCGTTCAAGCCGGAAGACCGTAATTCTCAGGTTCAGTTCCTATTCGCGGATCACTTCCCGCCTGAACGAACACCGTTACGTCCTTATCTTTGATGACCGAAAGCCGCTGCAACCGGAGATATCTGCTGAATACCCTTCAGGCCGGGATGATCCCCTTGTTATAACGATGTCCGGCCCTTCCGGCGCGGATATGTTTTATACCCTTGACGGTTCTGCCCCGACTACCAGGTCTGACAGGTATACGGAACCTATTGAAATTCCGGGTACCGTCTATGAAGAAAAAACCCTAGAGGTGAAAGGGATAGCATCCTATCCGAACGGAAGGACCAGCAGCGCAGCAGGGCTTACCATTGCATCGAGAAGCGACCGTCCGGTATCTCCGGGTGTTTCGGCGGTACAGAAACAGGGAACCCAGGATATGCTTGTTGCCATAGAGCATCCCGGGGAAACGGTCATCGTTTATGAACTCTCCTTTCGACAGGAGGACCGAAAGGTCCCCACACTATTTTCACCTGTGTGCCAGGATCAGTTCACTGTTTCTGTCCCTTACGGAATGGAACGAACTTTCTACTTTACTTTCGCTGCCCTGGACCGGCAGGGCATTGTTTCCGAACCTGTTGAGTTTAAACTTTCCATAGACCGCAAGCCGCCTCCGGCGCCGTCTGTCGGCTATGACAATGGTATCCTGAAACTGGCAGGTGAAGGTGCGATCTACTATTCGATCACTGATGATAATTCGATTCCCCCGGTTCCTGACAAGAATGCGGTACCGTACACAGGGCTGGTATATCTGTTCGGTGAAAGGACCGAATCGTAACTTACAGTATTGCTGCCATCGCTGTTGATGAAACAGGCAACATCAGTTCTGTTGCCGGACCTTATACCTTCCGGTTCGACCGGAGAATTCCGAAAATGCCACCTTTGACCGGCATCGAAAATGGCGGTTACACAAATAAACCCGACGTCTCTTTGGGTATTGCGAAACCGGATCCAGCCTATAACATTTACTACACGATGTCCGTTAACGGGTCCGACCCAGGTGACCCGGTTACCTCATCACAACTATTCCCAGGTTCGCTTCTTTTTACCGGAGAGCCGTCGGCTGAAACAACAATCCGGTTGAAATTCCTGCCGGTGAACCGGATAACAAAGGTGTCCGGACCTGTAACCGAATACAGGTTCACAATAGACCTTCTTCCTCCGGAGGCTCCGGAATTTGTATTCAAAGATAACGATCTTTTTATCGAGGGCGAAGGTACGGTTTATTACACGATCGATGAAAACGGGATAGAGCCTGCCCTTCCGTCGACAGGATCATCGAGGTATTACGATAAAATCTATTTAAACGGCTATGAAGGTAAGCGCACCGCCTACACCGTTTCGGCTGTTACCTATGATAAAAGCGGAAACCGGAGCCCCGTCGCCGGTCCGAAAACGTTCGTTATCGACAAACGTATTCCCGACCTGCCGGATATCTCCGGTGCTGAGTACGGAATATCGTATAACACCGACAATATACGCATACGGCGCGATCTATCTGATACTGAAGTAAAAGTATACTATACCTTTACCATTGACGGCTCTGATCCTCCTTTGCCGGATCTCGGATCTCCGGTTCTCAACGAGAGTATCAGTTTTACCGGAGTTCCCAATGAGGAAACGGTGTGCAGGATCAAGTTTCTCCCGTACAGCACAGAAAATCATAACAAAGGTTCTGTCTCTGAGTTGAGATTTACCATTGATCTCAGGCCTCCTGCTCTACCTGTCCCGAAAGGATTCACTTCAGGGTCGGTGAGCAACACAGCGGTACTGCTGGACGTTCTGAGGGAAGATCCGGAAGATCAGGTATTCATCGGGCTTTCTGAAACAGGGCAGGACATTCCGGATCCATTCGATGCCTTGGGGACCCTGATGCCCGAAGAGTTCTTTCTGAATGTTGAACCAGGGACTGAACATACCTATTATTTCACCTTCGGCGCCATGGACAATGCAGGAAATCGTACAATAAATGAAGAAGTATATTCTGTCACCATAGATAAAAAAGCACCGGATATGCCCCTTGTTACGGGTGTAACGGACGGAGGAGTGTATAATCGTGCTGTGCGAATCGGTCTCGGTTCCGGGGACACATCGGATGAAATTTTGTATGTTCTTTCGAATTATCCCTTGGAACGTGACGCTGATATTTCGTCCATGGGGAAGGTCTACACAGGCACTCTGACCGCAGACATCCCGAAAGGGGAAGAGCAATGGTTTATTCTGGATGCCCTGGTTAAAGACAAGGCCGGGAATACTTCCCAGGAGTCTCTCCGCCTCAGTTTTTCCATCGATAAAATTGCTCCTTCCTCCCCGGTGTTTGAAGGGGTTCCTGAAAACGGCATAACAGCTCAACCGGTGCAGATAACCTTCGATAACGCCGGGGCAGGGGTATACTACGAATTATCAACAGACGGCAGACAGCCTCAGCTACCGGGAAGAGGTTCCTCCAGGTATTCGGAACCCCTTACGTTTTCCGGAGAACCTGATAAAGAGGTCTCTTACGTTATATCTGCTGTTTCCACCGATTCGGCAGGCAATATGTCTCTTTCGCCCTCCATGATCTCCTTTACCATTGATAGAAAAATTCCGCCGGAACCGGATAAACCCGAAATCGATAAGTCTCTTCTTCACCGCGGGCTTATCCAGGTTGCCTGGGATGCTCCTCCGGAAGGGAACCTCTTTTACCGTGTAGACGGCAACGGAGAAGACGAGGTTTTCAGCCTCTTCGATGCCCCCTTCTTCATCACGGTACCCGAGGATAAGGAGTCTGTTTCGTTATTCTATTTCGTTTCAGATACTGCAGGAAACAGAAGCCGGGAATCGAAGATCCGGATTCTTCTTCCAAAACGTGATGTACCCCTTGTTCGGGGGATTACCGATGGGAAAACGTATAGTGAAAACATCTCCATGGTAAAAAATGTCACCAACGGAATTGTCAGGTACGAAATCACCGAGCCGCCGGAGACGGTTAAACAGGTTAACCGGTTTTCCCCGATGCTTGAAAATGGACTTGTCCTGGATACAGCCTATGGAGAGACAAACAGATACATGGTTTCTGTCGCACTGTTCGCAGATACAGAGGATCAGTCGACGTTAAAGAAAGAATTCTATTCTATAGCGATTGATAAGTCTCCACCGCCGAGTCCTTCGATTCAAGGGGTGGAACAGGAACAGTACTATCAAAGTGATGTTACGATTTCTATTTCTCACACTGAAGGCACCCTGTTTTACCAGCTGAGCAACACGACTGCCGGGGATGACCCTGCAGCTGCCGGGAAATTTACAGAATATGTACAGCCCCTGAAGATCAAATCGAAACCCGGTGAATTCGCCTCATACAGAGTAACTGCATTTACCGCAGACGAAGCCGGTAATCGCAGTTCTGAGAAGATAGTTGCATTTTACATCGATCGGGAAATCATCTATGTTTCCGGGAGGGGGAACGATTTATATATCGGTTCCCGGGAAAAACCATTCCGTTCGATACGGAAGGCTTTTTACCAGTCGGAAACGACAGGACGAAAGACCATTTTTATAAGTACCGGTGAATATCTGTTCCGAGGACCTTTAATCCTGGATACCGATATCACTATTGTAGGCGGCTTTAATCCGGATACATGGGAAAAAAGTGAAACAGTTTCTACGATAATCAAACGCAATGAGTCATATCCTGATGATACCCCTCTCATGTGGATGCGGGGAGGGAAGATCATCGTTCGGGATCTCCAGCTTTCAGCTGAAAAAGAGAGCAGTGTGCTTATTCGTACATCCGCAGGTGAAACCAGTCTTTCCGGTTTGACTCTTTCCGTTGATTCCTGCAGCGGGACTAATGTAATAGATCATAGGGCGGGCCGCTTGTGGATAACCGGGTCGACATTCAAAACGTACTCATCGGATACTCCCGTTATGCTCTATTCTGCCGGAAAGAGTCTTGCCGTAAGCGAGTCCGTTTTCGAGGCTGATGACAACAGCAAGTATACCGCGGTTGTCCTGAAAAACCTGGAGTCTGCAGATTTCAGTTTCGTTACAATGATGCCGGGAACGGGAGAACATACAACCGGTATTGTCAGTTTTCAGACCGATATCAGGATGGAGAATGTAACTCTCTCCACAGGGAAAGGTTCTGCAGATGCTTTCGGCCTGAGGCTGGAAGGCGGATCCCTCTCGTTGCATAAATCCGTTTTGAACGGGGAGGGCGGCGCCAGGGTTTCGACCCTCCTGTATGCGGATGATGCCAGGATAGACATTGATGAAAGCATCCTGGATGCTGGAGCTTACGGCGGAGCGATTGCCCTTCATGTTAAGGATTCCCGGCTCAACCTGATTCGATCAACGGTGAAATCGAAGGAAACCAGGGAATTTATCTATTTTGTTAAAAGTGTACGATCAACAGGCCTTGTCTCGAACAATCATTTTATCGGAAGTTCATCTGGTGATGTGATTGTCTGTGAATCGGCTTCATCTTCCCTGGATATTTTCAACAATACCATTCTCGGCCTGGAGGGGAAACGGATGACCTTGGGATTTCGTATTTCCGGAGACAGGGGATCGAGAATCATCAATAACATCGTTATATCTAATAACCGGGCAAACAGCACTGCCGTAGCTGTCCTCGGATCATCAACGGTACCCGAAATAAGGGCTAATAATTTTGCGCGGTGGAAGACGATTCTTGCATACGGAAATGCCATGTACACCTCCATGGATGCCCTTAACAGTTCGGACGGCTACCCATTTGGCGGCAGGATTCATAAGAATATCGAAGAAGAGGTGCAGAATACCTTTATCGTTTCCAAGGACAGCGAGCTCAAGTTGAAACAATCATCTCTCTGTGTAGACGGCGGGATCGACGTGAAACCTCTGGGCGGGGATGCTGTCGACTGGGAAAATGAAAAAAGGCCTAATCCGGACCAGGGGATTAAACCGACCTACGACATCGGAGCGGATGAATACTACTGACCGGACCTTGTTCCCGTTACTCTCTACCCCACACCCTGTATGATCCCTGGGGAATATTAACCCACAGACCGTCTCCGGACGTACAGGCAAATAGTTTCTGAGTATCTCCGATTGTATCCGTGAAAAGCGCGTTGATCACATTATCCGAAAGTGTCGTATTCAGGTAATTGAGGTTTGTAGACAGGCTTTCCCGGGCGATACCGGGATTGAGAAGGGTAATGGGATCCTCCACAACTGTATTGAATACCATTTCGTAATAGCCGTTTAAGGCACCGACTAAGATCACATTGTTCTCCCCGATTACCAGTTCTTCAAAATCGTAGAGCTCGTCCTCAACCTGGGTGCTGGTTATCCAAGTCCCCCCGGATAACCCATGAACATAGCCGTCCAGGGTGGAGATAAACGGGACATGGAGGCCGGAGGAATAAAAGAGGCCGCCGTACACGGAAGTGGTGTCCGGGGTATTCGTGGATACGGTGAGTGTTTCCGGAGAAGTGTCCGGACTGGTAAGAAGAGTGGTACCCGTAATAATCCAGAAATCCCCGGTGGTTGATCCGGAGGCGTCGGCAACCCAGGCAACGTCCCGGATGGGCCGGGTAAAGGAAGAACCTGCCAGGGAAAATACTGAACCGTTATCAGTAGAGGAGTAAATGGAAAAACTGCCGTCAGTATTCCTGATCCCGGCAAACAGCACATCGTTTCCGGCGCCGTCTTCTGCACTCATCACCGTGTCGCATCTTTTACCGTTGAGGGAAGAAACCGGTACCCACGTGCCGCTGGAATAGGAGAACAGGGTGGATCCTGCACCATCCAGAGTGGAATAAACGGCAAAGAGAACGTTTCCGGATTCCGCTACTTCGGTACTTGTAGAATAGCCTTCCGGTGGAGCAATCTGTGCCCAGGTGGATCCGTCAACATCGGCCCTGGTAAAAACCACACCTGCTCCTATATAGTAATCGCTTCCGACTTTTGCCATAGATCGCACGGTAATAGTGTTGTCAAGAGAATCATTGTCCTCCAGGTCGGTTTCAACCTCCAGGCTGTAATAGATGCCTATAGGTCCGTGTTCGCAGGAAAACATAAGAAGAGCCAGTGCGAAAAGTATTGTTGCCATGGTAATTGATTTCATACTTATTTGTCCCATACAGTTAAAAGTGGTATAAACCGGATAGAGAAGTTTCAAGGAAATTCCCGAACCGTGACTGATCTTTAAGATCTTCCTGAAGATATATCTGTGGAACCCACCAGTAGATAACCCGGATGCCGATAGCCCATTCAGTGGTAACATTCCAGTAAAATGAAAATCCGGGTTTCAGGATAGGGCCGACAAACAGTTCGTCCTGAAGTTTCGTAAAAACGACTCCTGCTCCGAGATGGATCGGAATGTCAAAGGGATACAGCCGGAAAAAATATTTCAGGTTGAAGGTGATAGGGATATGGATGAGCACTCTCCGCAGGGGGCTCATCGAAAATGCTCCGCCGAATTCCGCTCCCAGAGAAAACTGGTTTCCTACAAAAGCACTCCAGGATAGAGAGCCATACCCTCCGAGACTAAGATTGGTGCTGGATATTTCTCCGGTTTTAGCCTGGAGAAACAGGGGAATAAATAAACCGGCATTGATGGAAAACATCTGGTCCCCAAGGGAATAGACGGTAACAGGGACTTCTTCTTCCGGAACATCTGCATCCTGGGCCGTAAGGGGTATCCCGAACCATGCAAGCATGAAGAATAAAACGATAAGTAGACAATTGAATCTTTTCAACACTTTACCTCGCGATTACGTAGAGGTAAATCTATCACTCTTATTTCCTTTTTTCAAGGGCAGGCATTTTTCAGGAAAGGTCCTGTATGTTACTATCCAATATTGAAGGATTCCAGGATTTCTCCTATACTTGCAACCTGCTTATGGAGGCGCATGGTGGATTTAAACCGAGTGAAAGACATCGATAATTACATCACCGTTAATAACGTACTTATCAGTGTTTCCGATAAAAGGAACCTTAAGACCCTGGTCCATGGCCTTCTCGACATAAATCCACAGGTTACAATCTACTCTACCGGAGGAACATATACACGAATTCTCGAATTTCTGGGTACTGACGGAGCAGGTGCAGTGCAGACTGTAGCCTCTTACACCGGGCAGCCGGAGATGCAGGGAGGACTCGTCAAAACTCTGGATTTCAAGATATACCTTGGGTTGTTGAGCGAGACGTATAATCCGCATCACCAGGAGGATATGAAGAGAATCCATGGCGTTTCCATTGATATGGTCGTTGTAAATTTATATCCTTTTGCACAAACAGCTGCGCAGCAGGGTGTGACCCTGGAAGACGCCAGGACGTATATTGATATCGGCGGTCCCTGTATGTTACGGGCTTCGGCAAAGAACTTCTTAAGGGTAGCGAGCATGTGCAACCCTGATGACTACTCATCTATTCTGAAAGAAATGAGAGAGCACGCAGGTTCCGTGAGTCTCAAGACAAGGTATACCCTGGCGGTACAAAGTTTCAACCACACTGCAAAGTATGACAAGGCGATTGCGGAATACCTTAATTCTTCAAACTTTGGGGAATGCGAAAAAATCTACACCTATTGTGACGGCTGACGAGGTACGCCATGGCAAAAAATCTGACATCCATGTACAGGACCGTACTGACGGATCATTTTCCTGAAACGATGGAAATCACCTTTCGGGATACCGAACGGACCCAGACACTGTTTTTTGAAAAAGTACAATGGGACGTTGAAGGAGAACGCCGGGGACTTCGTTATGGAGAAAATCCGGGCCAGGAGGCAGTTCTCTATAAACTGGTCAACGGTAATCTTCAGCTGGGAAATGTAACGATGATAGAACCAGGACGGTATCTATCCTCGGAAATCGATCTGCTTCAGACGGGAAAACATCCTGGAAAGACAAATATAACCGATGCTGATAATGCTCTGAACATTCTCCGTTATTTTCAGGACACGCAGTGTACGGTAATTGTAAAACACAACAACCCTTGTGGTGTTGCCCTGGATTCCACCCTTGCAGGGTCGTATAACAAGGCTCTCATGGCGGACCGCATCGCCGCGTTCGGCGGCACAATCGCCGTGAACCGGGAGATGGACCTGGATACTGCGGAAATGATCATACAGAGTTATTCCGAGGTTGTGGTCGCTCCGGAATATGCACCAGGTGTGCTTAACCGCTTTAAAACGAAGAAGAATCTCAGGGTGATGAAAATTGAAAACATGAAACGGCTTCAGGACTTCATCGGACGCCGTTTTCTCGATGCAAAATCCCTGATAGACGGAGGAATGATCATGCAGTGGTCGTATGTACCCTCCGTGTTATCGAACGAGGACCTTCTCCCTGCTTCTTCGACATTTGAAGGCAGGGAATACCGAGTCCAGCGCGAACCGGATACACGGGAATACAGCGACATGGTATTCGGCTGGCTGGTGGAAAGCGGGGTAACCAGCAACTCCATTATGTATGTAAAAGACGGGGTCACTGTCGGGATCGGTACAGGAGAACAGGACAGGGTAGGGGTTGCAGAGATAGCCAGGGATAAGGCGTACAGGAAGTATGCAGACCGTTTATCATGGGAAACGTTCAATATGCCCTTCTCCTCTCTCGAAGAAAAAGAGAGAATAGACGAAATACAGACAGAGACAATGAAACGGAAAGGCGGACTGGTGAATTCGGTTATGGTTTCCGACGCTTTTTTCCCATTCCGTGACGGTATCGACGTAGGACTGAAGGAAGGGGTTTCTGCAGTCATTCAGCCCGGAGGTTCTCTAAGAGATTTCGAATGTATCCAGGCGTGCAACGAATTCAACGCAGCTATGAAGTATACAGGGCAGCGCAGTTTTAAACACTGACAGCAGGAGACTATGTTTCAGAACAGGCTACCGTTTTTCATTGCGATTTTCATCTCATTTATCATCGCAGCGCTTATAATCATATTCGCTCTTTCTCTCAACAGATTGAAGAACGAACGGTATGGGATGAACCGGATGATCAGCGCCCTTGAAGAGGCAGCGGCGGACAATACCGAAGCGTATGCGGAATTACGGAATCTCATCTATCTTCTTTCGGAAGACTTAAACGAATCCCGAAGGGTGATCGGGCTGGAACAACGGGAGTATCCTCTTTTCAGGGAAGACGTTGAATCGGAAAGTGGTTCCGAACAGAGCTTCCTTCCCTATTTTACCGCAGTGGAACAGCTCGCAGGTGCGTTTATGATAGGGAAGCATGCTGAAGACCTCCGGATCCTGGTAGAATCTGAAAAGTTCGGGGAGACTCTGGCAGCGTATAATCTGGAATATACCTTTATGAATGATACATCCTTCCAGTTGACCTCCCGGGGAAAGCTGTTTTATGAATGCGGCATTACCATGCCTGATGGGAGCTACTTTATCAGGCCTTTACTCGGGGAGGAATCACTTTTCACATCTCTCGGCCAGTTGGAAACCGCCGTTGCTTCCACGATCCGGAACATTCAGGACCATTACCTGGAGTTGGAAAAACAACGGGAGAACCTGTCATCCCTTTCGGGTTTACCTGAGATTCGTGAAGTAACGGGCAGAAAACACCTTTCCATTTCCCCTCTTAAGGAAAATGAACAGGATTACTCTATTTCCCTGAAGAAGAAAGGCGAAACCGTCCTCTCCATCTCCCTGTTAAAAGACACCCTTGAGTATCAGGCGGGGGGGCAAACCTTTCCGGATTTTGAAACACTTAAAAATGAACTGCCTGGATTTATCAATACTGCGGATGTGCGTACTTCGCTGGAAAGAAGAATCGATAATGTGAAAGAAGAGCTACTCCTTTTATCCAGAGATCCGGGATTCATGGCGGTGTTGAGAAGCCGAGGGCTTACTATGAGTTCACAATTCCGGAATGATTCGGAGTACCATTATCTTGACATCCGGAATGAGCGTTCTGAACTCGTGGGATCTTTCGCTATCTACAATTTTTCCGGTGAAGTTTATCTTCTCGATCATGAACAGGTTCCTATAGGAAGTGTTCGTGCTTTTGACACAGGAACCAGCACTCAAAAAAAAAACTGAGTTTTTCCGGCACGGAAACGGAATCCCCTGAGATCTCAAGCAGCGATGTCCTTAACATTCTCTTAAGCGGAACACATGAAAGAAATACCGATGCGTTGATGATTATTCATATAGACGGGAGAACAAGAGAGATAACGCTCATAAGCATTCCCCGGGATCTTTATTTTAAGGGACGAAAGGTAAACAGTTACTATCAGTTTTTCGGACCTGATCGCTTACTGAAAGTGATTTCCGACATTACCGGGATGAGGATCGAACGATATATCAATATTGATATGTATGCTTTCATGGATGTCGTAAACATTCTGGGGGGTATCGACGTTACTCTTGCGGAAGATCTCATCGACCCGACCTACCGTGTGCGAAATGACGGAGTATGGAGCACCCTCTATTATCAAAAGGGAACCCATCATGTAAACGGGATCGAAGCATTACGGGTAGCCAGGGCACGCCATTTCACACCGCTACTATCCCGGGATGACCGGCAGCAGAGGATCATTCAGGGGATCAAAGATAAATTCGATGAACTCACGGTAAGGGACTTAAATAAGCTGTACAATATTATGCAGGTTCTGTTTCAATATGTTCAGACAAACCTGACCCCCATGGAAGTGATCGATATCTACCGGACGTACCGGGAGCTGCCGATAACCAGACGAACCGTACTCTCTACATCAAATATTCTTTACGATTCGTATTCTAATGTGTATCTTTTAAATGATGGGGCGGAAAAGCTTTCAGACGATTTTGATAAAGGAGCATGGATCCTGCTGCCCCTGGAAAACGACTGGAGCCTTATTCCTGAGTTTATTAAACAAGTGCTGAAAGGAGAAATAGATGGGTGATATCATTCCACGGCAACATGTTATCAAGTACGGTTCCAAAGCTGTAGGGGGCATAGTAGGTGGAATAATAATTATAACCCTGAAAACCCTTCCTTTTATACCTGCGTTGATAGTCGGAGGTATCGTAGCACTTATTGGTTTCAGCCTTTCCCGTTCCCGGGAAGATACACTGGCAAGTTATCTCATCGGCGCTGCCGGAATTCTTATTGCGCTAGGCGGGATACCTATTATAGGCGGTATTGCGGGATTCCTGCTCACCGTTTCAGGTATCGGCCTGATAGTAGCAGGCGGTATTAATCTCTTCCGTTTTTTCAAAAGCCTTCGAAGTAGAAACTACTGACCTGTACTTTTTAGAGAACGTTTATGCACAATCCACACACAAAGAACCGATCATTCTGGATAGAGACATACGGTTGCCAAATGAACAAGGCGGAAACCACTTTCGTTGAACGGGAACTGGGTCTTGCGGGATGGACACAGGACGACAGCAGCAGAGACGCCGATCTCGTTATTCTTAACACATGTTCTGTCCGATCGACGGCAGAGCAGAGGATTATCGGCCGATTGGGATATTACAAGACGCTGAAAAAAGAACATACCTTCGACCTTGCTGTAATGGGTTGCATGGCAGAACGCATGAAAGAGGAACTCGTCGACATAGAACCATCTATAGACTTTGTTATCGGGAATTTTCAGAAAGGGACCTTCGTCCGGTATCTGACTGGAGGCAGCCCGGAAAAGTACGTATCAGAAGATTCCAGGACCTTTGTATTCCCTGACACATACGGCAACGAGACATCTTTTCGCGCTCTCGTTCCCGTGATGCATGGATGCGACAACTTTTGTTCCTACTGCATTGTGCCCTATGTGCGCGGCAGAGAGGTGTCCCGAAACTGTTCACATATAAGTGATGAGGTAGGTTCTCTTTCCATAAAGGGAGTAAAAGAAATTACCCTGTTAGGACAGAACGTAAATTCTTACAGGTTTTCTGAAGGGGGCATAGAGATAACTTTTCCACAGCTCCTTAAGAAATTGACCCTTCAGGATACATATGTTCCATGGATCCGGTTTCTCACGTCTCACCCAAAGGATTTTTCCAGCGAACTGATCGATGTAATAGCTGGTAATAATGTTGTATGTAAGCACATTCATTTGCCAGTTCAGCACGGTTCGAATGAGATTCTCAACAGGATGAACAGAAAATACACCCGGGAACACTATTTACAGCTCATTTCAAATATACGGAAACGTATTCCCGATGTGTCCCTGACGACGGATATACTCATCGGATTTCCCGGTGAAACGGAAAAAGATATTGCATTGACAATGGATCTGATGAAAGAGGTACGGTTCCAGGACGCCTTTACCTATTATTTCAATCCCATCGAGGGAACGGCAGCATATACCATGAGTGGAAGAATCCCTCACGATGAACAAATAAAAAGGCTTTCAAAAATTATCGAATTACAGCATAATATCACAGGCGAGATACAGAGATCTCGCATCGGAAGGAAAGAAAAAGTTCTCGTGGAGTCTCTTTCAAAAAAAAGTGTTAAAGAGGTTCTCGGCAGGACAGAAAGGAACGAGATGGTTGTATTTACCGGCGATTCGTCATGTATTGGAGAGTTTCGAACCGTTGAACTCATGTCGTATTCAGGTAATACTTTCAGAGCGGAGGAGGTAGCATGAATCCATTTAAGGTAATTCTGTTTGTCATCATCTTAGGACTGATCATCTTTTTTATCGGGTTTAATCTGACCAATGTTTCTGACATTTCAATCGGGTTTCATACCTTTGAAGATGTTCCTATCTTTATCAGTTTGTTCATAGCTTTCGCCGCCGGAGTCGTGGTTATGCTGCCGGTCGTCTTTTTTCGTAAGAAAAAAATAAAGAAGGATATGAAGGATAAAATATCACCTCCTGCACTTCCTGATGTGGATGATCAAGAGTAGGTACTTTTTCCCGGTATTTCTTTTTCTCCTCTCGCTGATGTACGTATGTACCGTGATACCCCAGGACTTGTCTCAGGCGGAAGCATTAGAACGTAATGGCAACCGGAGAGAAGCCGTTAAGTACTATACGGTCTGGCTTGAACAGAACAGAACAGCACCCCGTTTTTACGAAATTCTTATGAAGACCGCCGGTCTCGTCGAAGAGATTGATCAGAAAATGGCGATCCTTTCTTCCTATCTCTATGTACCTAGGGATGTCAAACAGCGGTACACACTGCTTAAAGAACTGGCTGTTCTGGAAGAGCTTTCAGGAGACATCGAAAACGCACAGAAGCATTACGAACTTTCTTCCTTTATCGATCCGCACAATAAAGATTTTGTCTCTTTTCTCTCTTCCGCTCTGCTGCTTTTCGAACTGGGACGACTGGACCGGGCAGAAGCCCAGGCAAATACATTGGTAACCCTTGCCCATGAAAGCCGGATCATACTTCAGGCTAAGCTCCTTCTGGGCAGGATATATGTACATGCTCAACGGATTGAAGAACTTAAACTCCTTTTATCGGAACTTGAAAAAGGGTTGTCGGAAGATACGGGTTCACCGGTAGTACTCTTATCGATGATCGATCTTTTTCTCTACGCCGGCATGGAAGGGGCCGCGGAAGATACCGGAAAAAAACTGAAGGAGTGGTATCCTGAAAGTGTGGAAGCTGCCCTGGCAGCCGATTCAGGGTCTGTTTCGTATCTCCTTACCCCTTCCAGGCTGCTGCGCCCGGAATTGCCCCAAACGGTATCAAAGTACGTGCAGAATGAAGGAGCTGTGGAAACAGTAGGTGTCCAGACAGGTTCGTTCCGGGACAGGGAAAATGCGGTGTATATGTCCAGAGATCTACAAAACCTGGGTTTTAGTGCAATCATCCTTGATTCAGAACGGGAGGGAAGAACCTATTACAAAGTAATGATACCCGACATACCTATGGAGAACAGTCAACACATTCTTATCCGCCTCAAAGAAAAGGGTTATGAAGGTTTCCTGATATTTACGGATTAAGAGTCTTCTTGCTCGATTATTTCGATCTGCTCGAAACGGATTGTATCCTCTTCCCTGGGTTTGAATCCATATACTCCCAGGAGACCCGGGGTCAGTGTTAAAATGTGATTTATAGTCGTATCTCCCGACTGTGTTGTATAATCGACGCCGTAGGTGAGGGTATCCTGTGCCAACCCTGTTGTATCTATAACCACCAGTTCGAGAATATACAAGTCATTTAACGTATAAAGGGCATATCCGCCTTCACGTATCCCGCTGCTGTCCTGCAGCACAAAGCGGGGAAATTCAAACGTCAGTTCCATCCCGGTGTCACTGGTGTAAAAGCCGGCCAGGTCGGAAGCACGCATAACGGTTTGTGGAGACTCCTTCCGGTGTTGAGCCTGCTGGACAAGATTCTGCTTTAAACGGACATACGCACCGTCCCAGGGATTACTACGTTTTTTAAAATCGTTATCACTTATGCGGATATGAATATTATCGAGGGATTCAAGAAACAGGGATATCTGCTTTCCTATAAATGGAACATTTTCATTTGAAACATTGATATACATGCTGTTAACAATACGTGTACGGTGGGAGGATTCCCAGATATAGGGCTCCTGTATGGTTACCGAATAGAAGGTTATTCGTCTCTCTTCTTTATCAAAAGTAATGATATCCTGCTTGCTGATTTCGGTACTCGATCCTTCAATGTTCACTTTTAACCAGGGTCCGTCAAGGTAATCCTCGTATGCATCTTCGCCTTTACTGAACAGTTCCTGAAGCTGCCGTTCCTCTATTTTTTTTCCTGGTATCCTCTCCTCTTTTCCCTTCTCATATATGCCGGACTGATACTTCCAGTAGTAGGTGATTTTCAACAGATCCATCACATTCCCGGACTCCTGGTCCTGAATATAAGAAACAATCGGAAAACTTATACCGTTTTTCTGTTTTAGCTCATACGCCTGGGTACGTTCCAGGGAAACGATCTCAATGGTACCGTCGGAAACGATATTGCAGATTCCACTGTAGTACAGACCGATTCCTGTTGGTGCATGCGTTTTTCGAAATACATCCAGTGTACGCTCACCCTCGGCATTCATCCCGAAAGCGATAATCTCCAGATTATGATCACCTACCATGTCCTCGAATATAATGTTGAATGTCCGTATGTTTACTGCATTCGTATCCGATTCCCAGGTCTTTCTATAAGTACCCCGTACAGTATCAAAATCCGCGATTATAATGTGTATTACCGAATCAGGTAATCCCCGGGGCTTAACAACTATCAGCTGTTCTTCGTTGGGATCGAAATCAAGATTGACATTAACAACGCGTAACAGAACCCAGTCGGGGCCGGGATCGATTTGTGGTAATGTTTCAGGTTCCACGATATCCGTACCCGGATTTATAGAGTCCTGGGAAAAATCTTTGTTTCCGGCTTGAACGCCCGGCTCGATGTATTGCGGCGATGCAGGATCTTCAGGGATTGCTACTTCTACGACCCTGGTACACCCGGAAAAGAACCCGAAAACCAGAATAGACAAAAAAGCTGCAGCTCTTCTCATAGGTCGAAATCTACTCGTTCTGAAGGGAATTGACAATAGGGTAGTGATTCTCCTAGGCGGTGAAGTACTTCTCAAGCATCTTGAGCACGTTGCTTTTAATGTCATCCAAAGACTCTTTACATTTAAACCCCGCAGCTGTTTTATGGCCGCCGCCGTTGTAATGCTGGGCTATTACAGATACATCTATATTATCTTTGGATCGGAGTGAGCAGCGCAGAATGCCGGTATTGTTTTCCTTGAAAAAAATAGAAACACGGATCTGTTCGCTTTTCAAGGGGATGTTGATAAGGGAGTCCGCTTCTTCGTAAAAGGCCCCACACTCTTCCAGAGTGGATTTCAGCATCGTCTGAACCGCAATATGGTCGTCCATAAACAGTTCCAGCGTTCCCAGTACTTTTGACTGCAGAACGAGGGACGAGATGGAGTTGCTTTCATATACCTTTGTATAGACGTAGTTCGGTTCAACCCCCTTTTTTACCAGTTCGTGAGCAATATCGAATGTTTTAGCGGTTGTTTTCGGATAGATGAATGAACCCGTGTCGTATACGATTCCTACAAAGAGAGACTGTGCCGCGGGAAAATCGATAGAAAGTTTCAGTTCGGTAAACAGTTCAAAGAGTATCTCGCAGGTAGAAGAAGCTTCACGAATGATAAGATTACTTTTGACGACGGAACCACCACTGTCGTGATGGTCGATGATCAGGCTGTCTTTGACCCGGGGAAGGACCATCGTTGAAACCTGACCGATGTTCTTGATGTCATTGGTATCAAGGATTATGAGTACATAATCCTCCAGATCAAAAGGAAGCTGGTTTTCTGATTCCAGTGTCGTCATTATACCGTCACTGTCGATAAAACTGAATTTGCCGGGCATTGGATCGGCATTGAATATTCGAACTGTTTTACCAAGTGCATGAAGTGCGAAGTACATTGCGCATTCACTTCCAAGGGCGTCGCCATCGGGAGTTTCATGGGCGGTGAGAATAAACTTATCATTATTGTTTATAAAATCGACGGCAGGCTGAAATACCATCAGGAATGCTCCCTCGGTGAAGTTACGCATGACCCCCGGGTAATTTTTTTTCCGTATTTTCGAGAGTTTGCAGAAATATCAGTATCGATGATACATCCCGGTTCGACGACCGTGCGGTCACCAACCTTCCCGTGGGAGCCGATAACGGTAAGACCATCGTACACCTGATCCGGATACAAGCGGTTTTTCACCTTGGAATCAACTTTACCGATAACTGTATGATCACCCACCGAATTGTGCTGTCCGGCGTCACGGTGATAAGGCATAATAAGCGTATTCTCTATCGACGCTCCCTTCCCGATGATACTATCGTTCATAATAACCGAATTTTTTATGCAGCATTCCTCCTCAACATGCACACCGGGAAAAATAATAGAATGAATAACGGCTCCGCGAATAGAGCAGTCCGGGCTGATAAACGAATCAATGACGGAACCGGTTGATGCGATACATGAGTCGCCACCAGGATGTACTACGGAGAGAGAATTGCGGATATTGGCTGCAATACCGGTTAAATTGGTATCGATATGATTGATGTGCCAGTCATAGAACTGCTTTATATTCCGGTTAAAGAGCAACATTCCTTCCATGTTTTCCATGGTGTCAGCAGCTGCAGGAAGGATGTCGCTGAATAAACCATCCTTTAACGTAACCGTTTCCATGGTATCCATGGAATGCTCCAGAATGGAGATAAAGTGTTCCGATGAGGTTACATAGGTGTCTACGGGATAATGGTTTATGAGGAGGTGATGAAGTGAGGACCTGTCCAGATGGAGTAAAGATTTCAAGTCCCTGACTGCAGGAATATAACAGGAACCTGTATTGTGTATGATACAGGTTTTTTTCATGTCTTCCTTGAGGATGACGATGAAATCCTGTACGGAAATCTCCAGCGGATAAAACTGATCACTCTGAAGGCCGTACGGTTCCAGCATCTGTTCCAACGTCTTCAGCTTATTCAGCTGGGCGAAAATTTTCACCTGATCTCTCCTTTTTTCAGCGAAGCTGAAGAAAGAAAAGTCAATTACAGAGAAGATACCCGCAAAGGGGAACAGTGAGAATGGAATCGATGACGATACGCCTGGAATCTCACCTTCTACCGAAAGATCAAAAAAAAAGATACGGGCATCCTGCATACTCAGGCTATCCTGAAAAGAAACGTTTTATACCCGCCGCCGATGTCATTCTTAACCCGGAATTTTTTTCCGAGAATAGATCCTTCGGCTAATTCGTCAATTACTTTGAACTTCTCTTTACTGAGTACTTTTAGAGTGAGCCCTTTCTTTTCAGATGTCAGTTGAGCTAAACTTTCTGCACTCTTTTCCGATTCCAGTTCATATTCGTTTTTGTTTCGCTTGATAAATATGGACTCCCCGTCTTTGAGTTTCACCGGTCCTTGATGCGCTGGTTTACTGTCAACATGAAACCTGAAGGTAATACCTCGATTACGGGATCCACGAAAGACCAACAGAATAACAAGGGCAATCAGAACAAGTACGGCCAAGGAGATAACAGGAATGAGCCAGATATTGTTTCCGAAAAAGCCTTTAACCGAAAACGAGACATCCATAACCGCCGGGACGAATACCGTGTCTCCGTCAAAAACAACGGTTATCGTGCCCTCGTAAGTCCCTTTGGGCACATCCCGGGGGAATTGAACGGGTATCTCAAACCCGATTGTTTCTTCTGCCGGGACAGATGCCGTGAACGGCCGCTCCAGGATCGAGATGTTTCCCGTGGGCCGGCTGGATAAGTTGATTCGCTTGATGATTATTGATTTCGTTTCGGAAAACATACTGCTTTCAACGGCGAGTGAAAGAGTTGATGTACCGTCAGCGGCCAGATCGGCAAGAGCAGGAGATCCTTTTACTTCCAGCCGACCGAGAAATTCATTTGTCGTTTCCTTAAGAACTTCCTCGGTGGGTTTTTCGGTAATCTCTGTATATCCTCCTGAAAGTTCCTCTGCGATTTCTCTTGCTGCCGATGCGGTGCCTACTCCCAGAATATGGATCTTCCACCCTTCCTTCTGGATCGTACGGGTATTTTCCAGGAAAGCGTGGTTAAAAGAACCGTCTTCTGAGTAGTATTTACTCCCGGGAGGCGCTTCCTGTTTTCCGTCGGTAATGAGGAGGAGGTATTCTCTTCGGTTTTTATGTTTGTATTTTGAAACCGCCGTCTGTAGAACATCCAGAGCGTTACCGATATCGGTATACCTTCCGTCGGCTGTGATCTGAGATACCGATTCTGCAAAGGCAGACTGCACACCCTTATCGGTCATCTCCTGAACAATGAGGGTCTCTGCCTGCCCATAGAAAGCGATGAGGACCAGAAAATCGCCGGGAATAAGCACATCCTGGATTAAACTGCTTGTAACATAAGATTTTACAGCTTCTATTTCCTCAACCATTGAGAGTGATTTGTCGAGAACGATGAACACATCAATGTTTTCCGTCCGTTCATCCGAAGACAGAGAAAAGAGACACACCACCAGGAAGAATCCGCAAAAAAAATGAAATATTTGATTTTTTTTCATCGTTTTTCCCTATTTTTATAGTATAATACCATGTAGAATGATAGCACGAAAGCGGAAATTGGTAAAAAAAAAAAAAACATACTTTACATTTCCGTACGCTTATTGATAATCTAATATAGAACAAAAGTCAAAGGAGAGCATAATGGGAAGCATAGACTTACCGAAAAGCCCTATGGTATTTCACCCGGAAAAGAGGAGTGCTGTAGGATCTAGGAACTCTCTCGCCCAGGAAAGTAGAGACCAACAGGCAGAGGTCGATCGCCTGCTGGAAGAAGAAGTAGATAAAGTAATGAACCATCTCAGCTCCAGGCTGCCTGCAGAAGTGCTCGAAAAGCTCGATGTCATGGGCGGTTTGAAGGAAAAACTGTATAATTACTACAACCAGAGTTACCAGAACATGTTCAACCGCTATATCACGACATCTGAAGATGAAATGGTAAAAAAGGTTCGGGACTTCATCGATAAAGAAGAGATGAAGGTACTGGTACGTTATACGCCGAGGGAAATCGGAGCGCTTCTCGACCAAGTCGGTGGTATGGACAAGTTCAACACCGGTGAAATTGAAAAGTCCATTGTCAACATGTACGGACACCTTCAGGGGCATATCCAGCGGGGCGTGAACGACCTGGAAAACCACACAAACTCTCTGCTCCGGCAGAAAACCGATGTAGGCGCATTCATCCGTGGTGAAAACGCTTACTCCATCGTGAAATGTTCCTTCAAGGACAACATCATCCGTCCGCGAACGGTGTTTGATGTTAAGCTGTCGGTCAACATTCTCGATTCTGAACTTATCAGCCCTATATTCCACTACCAGGTTACCGTGGAATACCTGATCAAAGATCTTATTTCGAAAAATATTATCGATCTCATCGATAAAGACATCGAAAAACTGAAAGATCAGCTGGTCGATGAAGGTAAAGAGGAACTGAACGATAGTGAAATTATTTTCGAAAAAATGAAGCGTGTAGAAAATTTTACCGGTGATGAAATAGACAATCCAAAGTCCAACCGGTATAACTATTTCGCAAAAGAACTGATGGCGAAGATAGAAGGCCTTCGGGCGGAGATCGATCCCGAAGAATTCGATCAGCTCAATGTTCGAGAAAATTTAAAAAAGATCATCGATATCGAGAATATTCGAAACCGTGGTTACAACACGGCAATCAACTCCATCACTTCGATCCTTGATACATCGAAGATGGGATACCAGTACATCGAAAACCTGAAGAACGCCAGGGAGCTCATCCTGCGTGACTATGAGGAAACGGATTACAACATACTTCCTGATGAGCGCTACGCCATTCGAATGAAATACTACGATAATGCGCAGCTTATCGAAGAGCGGAAGGCATACGACGTCATGATCCAGTCATTTATCAACGAAGTGGATCACCTGTGGGATGTTCTGGAAATGGTCTATGAAGATACCAAATTCATGAAAGGTGTTTTGGATTTTGGCGACTTGGCGAAAAAATACAGAAAAAAGATAAAGAAGAAAATTAAAGCCATTACCGGGGATCCTCTGTACGAAGATATCGACAAGAGCTGGGACGAGGTTGCGTTTATCGAACCGGCAGAGACCGAGGTGGAACAGAGCAACCGTACCTATCTTTACGATAAAGATAGAATGAAAAAACGACTCGTCATGATGCGGGAAAAACTGCAGAACATGTACAGCTATAAGTATCCCATCCAGAGACGGGTTACGGAAGATCGTCTTGTCTTCCTCGAAACCGAGTTTAACAAGTTCGACTACATCATCAATCCGTATCATATCCAGCCGGGACTTCTTCTTGATGTGGATATTACTTCGATCAAGAGGAAAAGGGCCATACTCTTAGGGATGGCTAATGTGCTTAATGAATTTCTGCATGGTGTATCTAAAGGGTTCCAGGATGCGGCCTTTGCATCATTCTCCCGGCGGCGTTCCACAATCCGAGAGGACATCACGATGCATTTTGAATCGGAAAAGGATGAAGAAAGTTCATCTTCAGCAGCAGGGTCGAGTTATCTTGACATGCTTAATGCGCCTGCCGGGGCATCCTCTTCAGAGGATCTGTCTACGGTAATCGAAGGCGCTCCCAAAAAGCGGGGAAGAAAACCGAGAAGCGCGTCCAAAGGTGTCGTTGACTCGGGACCTAAAAAGAGAAGGGGACGAAAACCGTCTGGCGATTCAGGATTGAAAAGTTTATAATTACTCGTGAGATTAAAACTCCTCCCTTAATGGGAGGAGTTTCCATTTACAAATACAAAAGAAAAGAGGAAACGCGATGGCTACAGCAGTTTACGCATTCGAACGGCTGAGCACGAAAAAGGGATTCAATGAATCCCTTAAGCATTTTCAGGCCGTATCGTCCTTACTTAGCGATTTCGAAGATAGATACAATCTTGCGGACCTGCTCAACGCAATGATAGCCAAAAATGAAATCGAAAATGAGCAGCTTCACAGTATTGTATACGCCCTCCTTGTCGACAAGTACGGCTACAGTTACAAGTCGCACAACATGAAGAACTCCCTTGAGAATTTCGAGAACATCCACGACCAGATAAAGACATGGAAAGCTGTCGATATCGTACTGGCATACTATCATCCTGAACTTGGTCTCACACTAATTAACCCCAAAAATAAAACTAACTGGGAATCATTGAACCAGATAAAGAGGGATGAGCCGGTTGTAGTGTACGCCGGGTGTTTTGCAGATAGTCAGGATAAAAAAAGTATTAACAAGGCGATTGATTTGGTTATTCAGTATTTAGAAGGACGGAAGACCAAAGCGCCGGCATCATTTACCTCCGGAAAGTACGGGTATCGTAAAGTCGAGATCGAAGAAGAAAAACCGTGGCCGAAGAAAACGCCTGCACGTAAACCAAGGGTAAAAGCCGGAATGCCGGCGGCCAAGAGGGCTGAACCCACGGCACCGGTTAAACAAAATACTCCTTCAGCTCCTCAGCAGCCTGCTCTTAAGCCCGCGGGGAAGATGCGTATGACTCCAATGTATTCAGTTAACGTAACAAACGAACTGTTTCATAACGGAAATGTGGAAGCCTGGAAGAAAATAATCGAAAGTTACAAGGCAAAACATCCTTCACTGGAAGTGTACATTTTCTATGATGGTGAACGAATTCATGATATTAATACGTTGTTCAAATGGGGAAAAGTAAAGCACGGAAGTCCAATTCTTTTCGCTGTGGCAGGTGATGAAATAAAGGATGTAGCCAAACTGCAGAGATATCTTTTTCAGGGAGCGAGCAACAGGTTCGAAGATTTTCTGCGGTTCCCTGTAAACACAGTGCTCAGTTTATTTTAAAACCAGAGACGAGGAAGTCCAATGAAAGAACACATACATTTCTTTTCCAGGAACGTTTATGTAAAAAAAGAAGAAGATATTGAAAAAATAGGAAGAAGGGGCAGACTCGCCAACGAGTTCGCCGAGCTCAATCTGCCGATACTGCCGGGTTTTATAATCGATGCAGATGTAGCGTCATTCTTGCAGGAAGAAGATTTGAAACCTCATCTGTCGAAAAACCTGAAGAAGTTTGAACCCGACACGAAAAAAATATTCAATGATCCTGATAATCCTCTGTTGCTGAAAATTGTTATCAGCCCCAATCTGGCACTCATGAATTACCCGGCTCTCCACAATTTCGGGCTTACTACAGAAACGATCCCGGGATTCAATAAATATGTTGGAGAGAATTTCGGATTTCACGAAATCCAGTTCATGATAAAAGGCTATCTTGAGATAGAAGCTAAAATTGCTGAACTCGAGAATCGTAAAAAAGACGCCGATAGATACGGAAAGCTTATGGCGGAAGTCAATAAGGAAATGGAAAAAGAGTTTTCCGAAGCGCAGCGTCAAAAACTGTTTCAAAAATATTTCGAAAACCTGCCTGAGGGTTTTTTCTCCGATGCCTTCACCCAGCTGAGTATCGCCCTTAAACGTATAAGCCGGATGTTGGAATTGGATGAGATGAACGACAATGATGTAGCCCTCCTGATTCAACCCATGGTATACGGGAACTACGGCAAGGGAAGTGCCAGCGGGAGTTTTTTTACCCGGGACATCGTATCAGGGGAAAAAAGGCTGCAGGGTTTTTTCTATGAGGAAAAATTCGATTCCTTCGGAGAAAAAGGAAAGGATATTAATAAAATAGAGTCCAAGTTTCTCAAGGAACTTCAAAAAATTGCCAATAGTGTTGAGAATCACTTCAAGGAAATCCGTTCTATCCGGTTCACTATAGAAAAAGGTAAGGTATGGCTTATCGATCAGAGACCGGTTATGTCGAAATCGACACAGGCTGACATCCAGACACTGCTGGACCTTAACAGGCGAAAGATAATCGATGATACATACATGATAAAGGCAATCAAACCTGTACAGCTCAACGAAATCCTTCACCCCATAGTGGACCTGAACTCGGTAAAATCCCTTAAAGCGATCGAGGGAGGAATATCCGGAGCGCCTGGTGCGGCAATCGGAAGGGTGTATTTTTCCACTGAAGGACTTCTGGATGCCAAGAAAATGGCATCCCACAAAGGTGAGGATACCAGGTTCATTCTCTGCCTGTCAGCAACATTTGCCGAAGATGTAAAAGCTATCGAAGTCGCAACAGGTGTCCTTTCCAATGAAGGTGGTTATGCCGCTCATGCATCGGTTGTTGCACGCCAGTATGGCAAAGTGTCTCTTGTAAAACCGGACATGATAATTCGCAGCAACAGCGCAACCATAGGGGATGTCACCATTAAAGAAGGGGATTACGTTACCCTCAATGTACCCCAGTTCGATGATCCGATCCTCTACATCGGCACTGCCCGGCTTATCGAACCTGACCCTAAGACATCGGGATTACTCGATTTTCTGACAATTATTAAAAAACACGTTACTGATTTTCATGTGCGGGCAAATGCTGATAAACCTCGGGATGCTAAGCTTGCCCTTAAGTTCGGAGCCGAGGGTATCGGGTTATGCCGGACAGAACACATGTTTTTCGAAGACAAACGAATAAACGTTTTCAGGGAAATGATCATCTCTGATACGCCTGCAAAACGCAACAGTTCCCTCAAGAAACTCAAGAACATGCAGAAGAATGACTTCTACCAGCTGTTGAAGATAATGCAGGGAAAAGCGGTAACTATACGCCTTCTGGATGCCCCTCTCCACGAATTTCTTCCGCACAATCCGGACGAGATGAACGCTTTTCTGGCGTATTTGAAGAAACAGAAGGGAAGTGAAAAACTCAACAAGGCTGATGTACTGTCAGCGTGTGAAGGACTGGAAGAGTTCAACCCTATGCTTGGACACCGGGGCTGCCGGATTGCTGTATCGTATCCGGAGATCTACGAGATGCAGGCCGAAGCGATTTTTGAGGCTGTATATACCCTTAAGAAAGAAAAAATTGATGTACACCTGGAAATCATGATACCTCTTATTATGAATGCAAACGAAATAAAACTGCTCATCTATGGTAAAAAAATTGAAGGTAAGACGTTCAAAGGTATCGTGAAAACCGAAGAAGAGATCCGGAAAAGTATGAAAGCTTCACCAATCGATTACAAGATAGGCACCATGATTGAATTACCGGCTGCTGCTCTGGGTGCAGGTGAGATTGCGAAATATGCCCAGTTCTTTTCATTTGGAACGAATGATCTGACCCAGACCACAACAGGGCTCTCAAGGGACGACTTCAACTCGTTTATGCCGGATTACACCCAGTTCGACCTGCTCGAAGGGAACCCTTTCCAGATGCTTAATCCTCACGTAAAAGAGCTTATTGCCACTGCAGTACGCCGGGGCAATATGACCAGGCCGGACCTGAAAAAAGGTCTCTGTGGTGAGCATGGAGCGATTCCGGAGAATATCAAGTTCTGTATGGATATCGGACTGAACTATGTATCCTGTTCTTCCTATTCGGTACCCATTGCCAATCTGGCAGTTGCGCAGCTTAACCTTGGCGGTGCTGAAAAAGAGAGCTGATCAGCCTGGATCCGGGTCAGCCAGGAAGAAAGGGGAGCGCAGGGCCCCATCTTCCTGTTCCTTTACTATATGGAGAACTTTTTAAGACCTTCTGTGATCAGTTCAGCCACCTTTTTCGCATCGGATTTCGGTATGCCTGCTTCCTTGTTCAGGGTCTGGTTAAAGAAAAAATCAATAGAATCCAGTACTTCGGGATGGTTATAAAAAACAAGCGAGAAATTGATTCCAGTGGGTTTCAGAATCGTAAATGACGAATAGGTAATAATGGGTTCCTTGCTGATCATAATCTTTGTCTGGTTCTCTGCAGTATAGATATCAAGTTCTTTGAACCGGTGGGGTATCTGTTCGTTTTGAGATCTGCTTACAGGTTCCATATGCTTCTTTGGGTAACTGGCAGGTTCTACCAGAACGAAGAGCTTGCTTCCGTCGGTTTGGAAGGTTAACCCGTCATTGCTCAGATAGATGCTTTTCACCCCATTGTATGCTACGATTTCATAGATCGAATAGATCGAGTTTTTGTCAAAGAAGGTGGACACGATATATCCACCCTCTTTCGGGAGCTTATTCTTCGAATATGCCTGAAACAAATCGAGCGCTTTTTCTTCCATACAGTCCTCCTAACCCAAGTATAAAACAGGGTAACAAAAGTTCAAGCACATTTTACGAAAAAACATCATACAGTCTCCCTGGCTTTCAGTTCCCTTGCCCGGGAAAGAAACATTTCCGCGAAATCAACTATTCCTTTTCTCTTATAGATAATACCGATATTCTGGTAGGCTCTCCAGTCTTTTTTTGAGGTGGACAGGGCTTTTCGGAACCACTCCAAAGCTCCTTCTGTATCACCGTCTTTGTACTTCAGCACCCCCAGGATCAGACTGAGGGAAAGTGTAGGTTTAATATGACTCAATGCCTTTTCCAAAAAGAACACTGCATTTTTCGAATTTCCTGACCTGGCATAACAGTAGATAAGTCCTCTTAAAAATTCGGTGTTTTCCGGATTTTTTCGAAGAAGTTGCCGGTAGATTACTGCAGCGTCAATGAAACGGTCGGTTTTCATATAGCAGAGCGCCAGGAGGCCCTGGAAGCTTTTTTCTTTCCGGCCATACGCATCATGTTTGAGGATTTCCTTCACCGCTTCTTTGTACCTTTTAGCAGAGATGAAAAGATGAATAAGCTGTTTTCGTATTTCAGTATCACCAGGTTCTTCTTTCAGATAATCCTTGTGAGCATGTATTTCCTGTTTCGTTTTTCCTGATTCCCGGTATACACGTATTAGTCCCAACTGGGAATCACGGTTATTTCCTGCCAGTTGGATCGCTTTTTTAAACCATTTCTCCGCCAGGTCCGAAAATCCGCTGCGAACGTATTCGTTTCCCAGGGTGTTTAAAAGAAAAAGGTCCGGTCCGTACCGTTTTAGCGCAGACTGAACCGCAGGCAATGACTCCTCACCGGGATATTCCAGTCTGCTCATACAGAGTGCCCGGTAATACTCCACAATATCGTTATCACCATCCATGGACTCGATGCGCTTAAGTTCCTTCAGAACCTCCTGGTAGCGTTCCATCTGCCAGAACACCATGGCAGCACCTAAATGCGATTCCAGGGAATTCGGCTGTTTGAGGGATGCCTGTTGAAAATGATTCGTTGCTTTTTCGAATTCTCCTAGATTCCTGTAGGATTCGCCTATAAGAAGGTGCATGTCGATATCATTAGGATCCTCCTTTAAAGTGTTCCTTGCATGGAAAATAGCCTTGACGTATTTATTCTCCCGGAAAAGACTGATCGCCTGGAATTTATTCAGTTCTTCCTGCTTCGGCAGGCTATTCTGAAATTCCGGGTAGTGCTGCTTCAGTGAATCCAGAGCATCAGCTGCTTCTTTGTGTCTGCCCGACTGATAGAGAAGGGAACTTCTTCTCAGTTTAAGGAGAGGATCGTCAGATAAGGCAATAGCCTTATCTGTGTGTTCGATTGCTTGATCGATATTTCCCAGTTCCCGCTCGATAATGCCAAGATAGATGTGTGTAAGGATGGAATCCTTGTCCGCTTTTTCGATAAAACGGAATATCTGGCCTGCCAGATCCATATCACCCAAGTGAAACAGACGTACTCCCTGAACAGCCAGCGCATTGAGGTATCCCGTATAAATCGAAGTATTATCCGGGTCCAGCTGAACCGCCCGTTCGAGAAATATCAGGGCTTTTTCCGGTTTTCGCATTTTAAGGTAGGATAAACCTATAAAACTTTCGATGTGAGGATTGTTACCGTCTCGTAACCTGGCCCTCTTCAGGCAGTACACTGCGCGATTATACTGTTCCAGGGCGCAGTATGACCTGCCCAGGAAAAAATACCCGGCACTAGAATCGGGCCGGCGGTTAATAAAATGCTTCAGAATAGTTACGGCTTTCTCGTATTCACCCAGGGCGTGGTAACTTCTTCCAAGGTAGAGGAGGGCTTGGGGAAATATATCCGTTTGACTGACGATTGAGGAAAACAGATGGATCGCTTCTTTATAATTACCTTTTCCCCCAGAGGCAACCCCTTTACGAAATAACTCTTTAAAATGATGATCTTTCATACTGCCTGATCATACTGTAGACCTTTTCTTTTCCGGGAACAAGGTCCCTGTTCATTCCTGATCAAACCTTTACAAAAGAACCCCATTCTGACATCATGAGATATGAGTGAACGCAGTGTATTCCTTAACTTGAGCCCTTTGGATCACCGTTATTACCTGTCCAATAAAAGCGCCTTTGATGAACTTGCACGTTACTTAAGTGAAGATGCCGTGATCAACTACACTGCGAAAGTTGAAGAGGCACTGCTATTAAGTCATATCGATGAACTCTACAGAGGCGATCCTGAACGGAAAAAGGCTGTTGCAGGGATCAGTAACAAAATATCTCCTGCCGATGTGTACGCTGAAGAGGAAAAAACTCAGCACAACATCCGGGCCCTGGTAAACGTGATAAAACGGTATGTTCCTGAGAACCTTCAGCATCTGGTTCATCTCGGGGCAACCTCTGTTGATATCCTGGACACCGCTTCATCCCTGCGGTGCAGAGACGCGGTCCGGAGGGTTATTATCCCTCTCCTCATCGACATCGAGGAACTTCTCATCCGGATCTCCCGGGAAGAAGCAGATACCAGCCAGGTCGGACGGACTCACGGCCAGCATGCCGTGCCAATTACCTTCGGTTTCGCCTTAAGTGAGTATGTGTCCCGTCTCGGTAAATCCGCTATCCGCATCAACACGCAGATACAGGACGTGAGAGGACAGCTTTCCGGTGCCGTAGGAGCATACAATGCAACCAGTTTGCTCGTTACCGATCCGCTTGGCCTGGAGAAGCGTTTTCTCGAGTACCTGGATCTCAAACCATCTGACCATTCCACCCAGCTGGTGGAACCTGAATACCTGCTTCGGGTTCTCCTGGAAATCAATATCGCTTTTGGAATTCTTGCAAATCTTGCAGATGACCTCCGCAACCTGCAGAGGTCTGAGATAGGTGAAGTGCAGGAGGCGTTCAACAAGGACCAGGTGGGATCGTCCACAATGCCCCAGAAGAGAAACCCCTGGAACAGTGAGCATGTAAAAAGCATGTGGAAAGCTTTTTCCCCCAGGATACTGTCATTTTACATGGACCAGATTTCAGAGCATCAGCGGGATCTTACCAATTCCGCTTCATCCCGATTTATCGCGGATTACCTGGCCGGTTTTACTGCCGCCCTGGTAAGGATGAAAAAAATTCTTTCCAACTTCTATGTCGACAGAAAAAAAATGGAGGATAATGTCCTCATTACAGGGGACCTGGTACTCGCAGAGGCAGCATATATTCTCCTCTCCGCTTCAGGGGAAACGGATGCCCATGAAGTGATACGTAACATTACTTTGCAATGTGAAAAGAATAAGGAGTCTCTTGTTTCAGCTATCAGGTCCGATACACGGACCTGGGACGTATTAACGAAGCAGTTGTCAGAAAAACTCGGTATAGATCCGGATCTCTTTTTCTCCCATCCCTCCTACTACTGTGGAAGGGCAAAAGAGAAATGTCTTGATCTATGTGACAGATTCGCCGGGGAGATGGAACATCTGAAAAAGGAAATACCATGATCATAGAAGAATCCTTAAGTTATGATGATATCCTGCTGATACCGTCCTATTCCGAGATAGTCCCTTCCGACATTTCAGTGAGAACATCCCTTACTTCGGATATTTCATTGAATATACCTGTGTTGTCGGCCGCAATGGATACCGTAACGGAAGAAAAGCTTGCAATATCGATTGCCCTGCACGGCGGCGCCGGAGTTATACACCGGAACCTGTCTCCGGAAAAACAAGGTGAACAGGTAGGCAATGTAAAACGTTATTTGAACTGGGTCATTGAAAACCCGGTTACCACGGAAAAAAGCAGAACAGTGGCCAGTGTTCGTGCCCTCATGAAAAAGTATAATGTTTCCGGACTTCCTGTACTCGACGAGAAAGGGAAGCTCTGCGGTATTATAACCGGCAGGGATCTCCGTTTCTGCAGGGATGATTCATTGCTGGTGCAGGAGATCATGACTTCCGATCCCGTAGTAGAGCGGGATGTACCCACACCGGGCAGCGCCCAGGAGAAGTTTGACACTCACAAAATAGAAAAACTGCCGGTTATCGACAAGAACGGCAAACTGACAGGCCTTATTACCGTCAAGGACATGGAAAAGCATCAGCAGTATCCCCAGGCAGCAACGGACGATCATGGAAGGCTTATTGTGGGCGCAGCTGTTTACCCGGGAGATTTCGAAGAAAGGATACCGATTCTTATTGAAAGCCGGGCAGACTTTGTCGTTCTCGATACCGCCCATGGCGATTCGAAAAACGTTATCGATACGGTATCGGCCATCAAGAAAACGTACCGCATTCCCGTTATCGGCGGCAATGTTGCCACGAAAGAAGGGACCCTTCGGCTCATAGATGCAGGAGTGGATGCTCTTAAGGTGGGAGTAGGGCCGGGATCGATCTGTACTACCAGGATCGTTGCAGGTATCGGCGTACCTCAGTTCTCTGCTGTTGCCTGGTGTGTTGAAGTTGCAGAAAAACACAATATACCGGTAATCGCCGACGGAGGTATCAAATTTTCCGGAGATATCGTCAAGGCTCTTGCTGCAGGCGCCCATTCGGTCATGATCGGGAACCTGTTTGCAGGCTTAAAAGAAGCTCCGGGCAACGAGATCATTTTTGACGGTCGTATGTTCAAGGAATACCGCGGGATGGGATCAATCGGTGCAATAAAGGAAGGTTCCGGGGACAGGTACCTTATAAGCGCAGGAGAAGATCCTGTGCCCGAGGGTATAGAGGGCAGGGTGCCCTTTAAAGGTGAGTTGAAACCCTTTCTCCACCAGTTGGTTACCGGCGTAAAAAAAGGGATGGGATACTGCGGATGCAGAAATATCGAAGAGTTGCGGCAATACAAAAAATATGTAAGAATCTCTTCTGCCGGTCTTAAAGAAAGCCACGCTCACGACGTGATGATAACCAAGGAAGCACCGAATTATACACGTTGACCGGTACTGGAACAATACGGTAACAACAAAGAAAAAGGATGAGAGATGAATATTGCGGTTATAGGCGCCCAATGGGGAGATGAAGGTAAGGGCAAGATAGTCGATTACCTGGCAAGCGAAACCGACGTGGTTGTACGTTTTTCCGGCGGAGCCAACGCCGGACACACCGTTGTAGCTGAAAATGTCACCTACAAGCTGCACCTTATTCCTTCCGGTATTATCTATCCGGGAAAACAGGTTGTTCTGGGAGCAGGGATGGTCATCGATCTGGAAGCTATGTTCGAAGAACTCTCTATCCTGGAGCAGCAGGGTGTGGATACCTCGGGCAACGTGTTTATCTCGGACCGTGCTCATCTCGTACTGCCGAGTTATAAAGAGAGGGATAAAGAATCGGACAAAACGAGGAAACGTCCTATCGGAACAACAGGAAGGGGAATAGGCATTACCTATGCTCGCAAGGCCGGACGTGAGGGAATCCGTGTTGCAGATCTGTACGATACCGAGTTCTACAATGGTCTCCCGAAAGAAGATAAGGCCTTCCTGGACCCGTTTAGAGAGAGGATATCCCCCATGGTTATCGATATTACCGATTTTTTGTATAACCGGCTTGGTGAACGGATCCTCTTGGAAGGAGCCCAGGGCACCCTCCTGGACATCGATCATGGTACATATCCCTATGTCTCTTCAGGATGTTCCATAGCAGCCGGCGCATCAATCGGGAGTGGAATCGGTCCCAAACACATCGACCGGATCCTGGGTGTGTTCAAAGCGTATTCAACCAGGGTCGGAAACGGGCCCTTCCCGAGCGAGTTCAATGATGCCCGGGACGGCAGCCTCTGCGAGACAGTCCGGGAGCTGGGAAGAGAGTACGGGGTTACCACGGGAAGGCCGAGACGGTGCGGATATCTTGATCTTGTTGCCCTCAAATACGCCTGCAGGGTCAATTCTTTCGATTCCCTGGTGCTTACCCATATCGATGTGTATGATGAGTTTGAAGAAATATCCGCGTGTGTCGGCTATGAAATCGACGGCAAGAGGGTAGATCGCTTTCCCGCTTCCATAGGATCGCTTAACAAGGTTAAGCCGGTACTTAAATCCTTCCCGGGATGGAAGAGCAGCCTTTCCGATTGCCGCACCTATGATGAACTGCCTGAAAATGCAAAGAAGTATATCGCTTTCATTGAAGAGTTTACCGGAACAGCCATGGAGATTATCTCTGTAGGGTATGAACGCCGGCAGACTATCGTGAGAAAGGATCAGTGGACAAAATCCTGATCCTCGATTTCGGGAGTCAGACAACCCAGCTTATTGCAAGAAGAATTCGGGATATCGGGGTGTATACAGAAATCCTTCCCGGAGATGCTGCGGTGGGCGGGCAAGCTCCGGAAGGGGTGAAAGGCGTCGTTTTTTCCGGGTCGCCCCATAGTGTGTACGAGAGGGATGCGCCTGCCCCTGATAAGGCAATCTACGCCTGGAACCTGCCCATTCTCGGCATCTGTTATGGATTCCACCGCATCGTTCATGATCATGGAGGGGTGGTGGAATCTCTCTCCACAAAAGAGTACGGAAGGGCGGTTGTCGTGCATAATGGGAGCAACCCCCTGTTTTCGTCGATTCCCGGCAGGTTTACTTCCTGGATGAGCCACGGTGACAGTATACGCCGCCTTCCTGACGGCTTTTCACAAATTGCCTCTTCCGATGACTTTCCTGCTGCGTTCAGCAGCGAGGGAAAAAACCTGTTCGGCCTCCAGTTTCACCCGGAAGTGACTCACTGCGAATATGGTTCGGACCTCCTCGAGAATTTCGCCGTGGGGATATGCAGTGCGGATAAAGAATGGAACATGGATACCTATCTTCGGGAAGCTTCTGAACATATCCGTTCCACCGTTGGAACGAAAGATGTACTCCTCCTTATTTCCGGAGGTGTAGACTCCACGGTTGTGGCCGGCCTGCTTCTGAGTGTCCTGCCTGCGGAACAGGTTCATCTCATGTATATCGATACCGGTCTTATGCGCAAGTTCGAATCCGAGGAGGTACACAGGAACCTGAAAAAACTGGGAGCTCACAACCTGTATCTCATCGATGCGTCGGAAACATTTCTCAACGCCCTTTCCGGAGTGGATGATCCGGAGGAAAAACGAACGATTATTGGAGACCTGTTTATCAGTGTTCAGGAAGAGGAAGTCAGGAAAAGAAACATAGAGGACGCTTACCTTGCCCAGGGAACGTTGTATACGGATCTCATAGAGTCCGGTAAAGGGGTGGGCCAAAAGGCAACGGTAATCAAATCCCATCACAATGTGCGCTCTCCCCTGGTAGAAGCAAAGAGAAGGAAGGGGCATGTTATAGAACCCCTGGACAGGCTGTACAAGGATGAGGTGCGCCGTCTTGGCACGAAGGTGGGTATTGCGACGGATATCGTACACCGGCATCCCTTTCCCGGGCCCGGGCTGGCTGTGCGGATACTAGGCGAAGTAACAGTCGAAAAATGCGACATCCTTCGCGATGCGGACTATATCCTTATCGATGAATTAAAAAAACGCAACCTGTACCATGATATCTGGCAGGCCTTCTGTGTGCTCCTTCCTGTCCGCTCCGTAGGTGTGGCAGGGGACATCCGGAAATACGGTTGGGTACTGTCCATACGGTGTGTGGTGTCCAGGGACGGGATGACCGCCGATGTATACCCGTTCCCGGTTCAGGACCTCCTCGAGGTATCCGCGCTCATCACTAATTCGGTGGAACACGTGGGACGGGTTGTCTATGATGTATCCAGTAAACCTCCCGCCACCATCGAGTGGGAATAACTAAAACGACGTGACCTGGCAGAGACTAAAAAATGCTCCCGTTTTTATGATTGACGATGTATACTAACCGGTAAAAGGAGGGACCTATGAACTGGAGAGAACTGATACAGAGCGAAGGTCAAGCGGAATATCATACGGCCCGGGGCCTGGTGGATATGCTCGAAGAATCGGATCTGCCTTGGAAGCCCCGGACAGGTGGTAACTGGTTTACCACAGCCCAGCTTTTACAGCATATGGTGGAAGCGTGCGGAACGAACGTCCGGGGTTTTGTAACCGGCGACTGGGGCCTGCCGGATGACTTCGATCCGGGCCAGATGTCCGAGGAGGATATGCTGCCGCCGGCGGAAACGTATCCTGCTGTTTCCAGCCTGGAAGAGGCGAAAAAGATGCTGGAGGAAGACGAAAGACTGACGCTGGAAATGCTTTCCCGGGTCAGTGACACCGATCTTGACAAAAAGAAAATCGCCGCGCCCTGGGATTCGACGGAACGTGTGTTGGGCTACCAGCTTCTTCAGATGGTCGGACACTTACGGTCCCACAAGCACCAGCTCTTCTACTACCTGAAACTCCAGGGTAAACCGGTCCATACCGGGCATCTCTGGGGAGGCCCGGAGTAGCAGTTAATGTACTGAAGCACTCAGGCAGTCCTATGTGTAAGTAGAGTTTTCGCGATCAAACCGGATTCAGTCTCTATTCGCGACTCCTCGGAATACCCAGTGTCTCGGCGATGCCGTCCAGGATGGTTTTCACCTCAGGATGGATTTCCTCAGCTCGCATCTGTTCAGCGACCAGATAGAACTCCGCCTTCTTGATTTTCATGGATGCCACCTTAAAGAATCCGGTTAGCAGCGTCTTGCTTGCCGGTGTGCTGATCAAGTAGTCATCGTCGGCAAGCGGATCGCGGTACGCAACGGGGGGCAGATTATCCGTAAGGTACTTCTCTGCCTCTGTCGCGAAAAGCGGTCCGACCCGATTTGTAATAAAACGCACGAGTGCCTCGGGATGAAGCAGGTAGTTCTCTACCTCATATCGTTTCCACCTTTGAACTGTAAGCCCATCCGCAGCCAGTTCACGGTCAGGCATGTCTCGATTATCACCATCCAGCAACAAATAGCCGCTGATGTCGTCCCGAATGGCGCGCAGGGCAAAGAAGTGACGTCAGGCTTCCGCAGGATTTCGTCCCTGGTTGCTGTGCCAGAATGGCGTTTGGGTCATCCATTCATACACCGGATGCTCAAGGATTCTTGCCCAGGCCCTGAGCAGATTGAAATCCGATTCGCCTTCGACATACAGGACTCCATCCGCATCTTCCGCCAGCATGATGTCCGTTGCAGGAAGGCGCTTGATGGCCTCACGAATCTGGTCGCGCTCCGTGTCGTTCAGCAGGAGATGCGGCTCCCGAAAGAAGGAGAGAATCTGTTCCGGGTTGGTTCCGTCGATGAGAATTTCCGAATGTGTAGCCACAATAAGCTGACACTTTCGTTCCGAGGCAATGAGTCGCAGGCGATCGTAAATTTGCTTCTGTAGAATCACGTGCAGATGGGCATCCGGTTCGTCCAGAAGCAGTACACTGGCGGGTCTGGCATAGAAGAATGCCAGCAACAACAAGACCTGATGGAATCCGCTGCCGCCGCTGGCAATATCCAGCGCGTATAGACTATCTTTTCCACGGGTTTTTCGTGGAATTCCCGGGAGATACTCACATAAAATATAGGGACGTCCTTCATATTCCGGAGGTAGAAGCTCAAAGCGGAATATCTCGCGGATGTGACTACACAGCGTTTCCCAAACGTCATCATCGGGGTTGTCCTGCGATTTTATGTAAACTTCCAGCAACATGTTCCGAAGAATATCACCCGCTTTGCCCTGGCCAATCAGCAGGTTCTGGTAGGGCACGTCATATCCGGTTTCCTCGGCGCCGATACCTGAAAACGGAGGAACATAGATGATCTTCAGGTCACCCACTGATTGAGGTACAGGGATGTTCGTGTTGCCGGCGGGCCGAACGGTAATCTGTTCGGAGGATGTGTAGCGAACCTCGAATGTCGACGACCATGTTTCACCCTCAGTTATTCCCTCCAGCGTAACCGACAGTACCCGCGGTTGGCCAAGCTTTTGTACCTCCTTCAGTTCGTGTTTCTTGAGTCCTGTAGAAGTGTTGTGTCAAAGTAGATTCATCTCCCGTAACGGAACAGCAGTGAAATCTTTACGGGAAATCGGGATGCCGGTGCGCTCCTTGGCCTTGGACCTGGTGGTAGGGCCGCGCTTTTCCATCCACAGACGCATGGCCGTGTTCCAGATCATAATGGCCTGCAGCAGGGTGGTTTTGCCCGAGTTATTCGGTCCGGCCAGAATCACATGATCGGACAACACGAACTCCTGCGATTCGAATCGCTTGAGATAATGAACAATCACTTTTGTAATCATGCTTTTCTCCTAATATGCGGCATAATTTCTCGTTCCGGTTCCATGCGATTATAAAAAATCCGGATCATACAACATGCAGACTGGCGATCAACCCCCGCAGTTTGCCGGCCACCCACGGCGGATAATACGAACGCATGGCTTCTACGTTGTCGCGGTATTCCTTGGCAAACTCAACAAACTTAGCTTTGTGGGCACCTCGCAGTAGTCGCCGAACAGCGCTGACCGTGTCGGACGCAAGACTGGTGTGAAGTACATAGATGAAGAGAATCCGCCTTCGTTCCTCGTCTCCCGCCTTTTCGCACAGATCTGCAATGTAGTGCGGCAACGATAACCACTTATCGTCAGCAATTCTCAGTTTGACTCTATGAATAGAAACACCGGTGATTTATAAAACTCTAATATCTCCAGTCTAGACATCTTTCTAGTTTGCTAGTATATTCTTTCGCATGGGAGGGGAAACCACTAGGTTCTCCACATTAAT
>JAJSAL010000115.1 GCA_024274705.1 Spirochaetota bacterium | reverse complement strand
CGCATCTTTTTGTCGTGTTATCCATGTGGTGAAAAACCGAAAGAGAGAATCTTTCTCCCCTGAGAGCTCTTTTAAAAGTACACTAATACGTTGTGAAGAAAGTTCCGGCTTTTCTTCCAATTCCACCGTATCCAGCCAATCTTTGCATAGGTAGAAAGGTTTCCCCTCAATCATTTTGAAAAGAGCGAGGGTGAGGAGTTCATACCAGTTTGCAGGAAAAGCTTTTTTGAGCTCCGCGGTCAAACCGATTTTCTTTGCGATTGCTTGTAAGAAATAGGTATGCCCTGTATCCCAGGACATATATAATCTTGTTTCTTTGATAACCTCTCCGGTCTTAAGGTCCTTTTTCCCAAGGTAGATACGTTTTTGCCGAGATTGTTTTTTCTCTTTGTCCCAATAGCTTTCTACCTGGTACAAATAAATATGGTTTTTCACCTTCTGTTCTATGGTATATGACATGGTTATAATTATACGTGTTTTTATAAATATGTCAAGTTTTATTCTCGTATAACTATAAATATATTAAAGAATTACGTGTTTGGAAGATTCTTCGTTACTAACTTTCAAGGGATTTTAGGTAGTATTCTTTAAATTGTTCGTACGAATCCTCTTCATCAAGGTGCCGTTCAATCTCAGCTATTGCGCGGTTTTCATGGAAATAACCCTGCAACCGGTTAAATGCCTTTTCAAATATAAAGAGGATGATATTTTCATCCTGGGTCTTCGCGGCATCCGCTAATTGATCGATATTAAAGAGGACACTCTTCGAGGGGACATCCAGAACTTTCATAAAGTTTCCTTTCAGAAACTGGTCTTTAATTTTCGGCAGGAAGAGATCTTTTAACCGGGTCCCGTTAATAGTATTATTCTCCATTAGATATGCTAAGATTTTCAACAGATGGGATTTACCGGAACCGAAATATCCGCTTATCCAGACCCCGTTAACCGGATACGTTTCTATCCCTTTTTTCGCAGACCCGATGGATTCAAGATAATCCTCAACAACTTTTTCAAGCTGTTTAGCAACTTCGTCGGTCAGGACGTATTCATCAACTTCCTGGAGGACCTGGGACTGATCATCCGCTTTAATGACCCCTTCGATAGTCCTGTTAATGTCTTTTTTTAAGATTTCACGTAAGTTCGCCATCGATATTACCCCGTACAACATAGTCTTCCAATTTAAATGCCCGATAATAAGGACCTTTGAATTTCCCGAATAGCTTAAGTTCAAACCCGTGTTCGTAGGAAGTGATATATTCTCCCGGGAAAAACAGTATTAAAGGGGTATTCCGTACAGTACTCTGGAGGTTGTTCAGGAGATTATGGGACCTCAAAAAAGGGAACACTTCCCCAACCTGGTACACAAACATCAGTTGATAAGTATCTTCTTTAAGACGATTCAGGAAATAGGGTTTCAGGAAATCATCCGGATTGATATAACTGGCTAATTGCTGAAGAAAATCCTCTTTCCCAGCGGTGGTTTCAAACTCGAATAAGTCTTCCAGTTCTCCCGCCTCTTCAAAAGCCCCGATAACCATGTCGTATAATCCAATACACAACGGTTTTATCCCCGAAGTTTCCAGCCTTTTTTTAAGACTCAAGATCCTCTGGTACATCTCTTTTTGCTTACGGATATCGTAGGCATACACAAAAAAAGGAACCTCATTAGTCAACCCTTCCATTTTTAGAAACTTCTCATTGCTGACTATCGAAAATAACTTATCCGCATTCATACCCTACCATCCTGTTTCCCGGTTTGAAAGTAAAAGAACCGCAAGTGCATCCCTGTCATTCGATTCCTCGTACTTCAACCGCAGCCACTCCGGGACGATTGGTTTATTGATGCACACCTCCCCTTCCCGTTTTGTCGTAATTCCCGCTTCCTTTAAGATACGGAATGTTACCTGCTCGATTTTTCGGAGCGTCGACTCCGTTTTCGATACTAGTTCTTCGTGTCCGTTCATTTTACCTTCTACAAACGACGTATAATCATAATCCGTGAACACGAGGTCCCACGAAAACACCTTTGGATGAACCACCTCAACAAGAAAATCGAAAATAAACCGGTAATACCTGGCTGTAACTACAAGAATTACCAGGCGAATCTCTTCCATCCTGGATTCTCCGCCGATAATGTTTAATTCCCAGTCATATGCCTGGTTGAGCCTGTCACGAATTTCCCTGAAGTACCTGAACCGGCTGGCGCTCCTCGTTTTTGACAGGATATTCTTTTCCATGACGAGCTCCCCCACTTTAGTCCAGTCCTTTTCCTGAAGAAAAGATCTCGCTATTTCCCGTGTCTCAGGAATCAGCAGCCCGCCGAAGGTGAAAGACAGTTTATATGGAGTCACCAGCATTTACCTGTTTTAATTTGTTTCCCCTGCGACTTTTCATTTTTCAATATCGATTTTCTGATTTCCAACCACTATAAATAGTACCATGAAATACACAATTTAACAGCAGTTTCTCAATATCCTCGAATATCTCACTGATCACATCGCCCTCCCGTAAATCTCCTCCGGTACCCACACGTCCCTCATGATCCAGTCCGTTCCCATGGCATTCGTAATGTTCCCCACTGCGTTGTAGTCTATGGGGATGTAGTACCCGGCCTTCAGGGTCTTCCCGACAACCAGCACTTCCTCCGGGAAATAGTAGTAAGAATACGACCCGATTTTCGTAGCGGACCATACCAGGGTGATGGCATGCGCGTTTTCGTAAGTTGCAGGAGCAAAGCTGGCCACCCTGGAGTTCCATCCCCAAAATCGAAGCAAGCCGCAGGTTACCAGGGCCCAGTCCTCGCAGTCCCCTCCTCCGGCCTCGAGGAATCGGTCCGGCCGCAGTGCGGTATCGTTATGTGTATATCTGTACGTTCTGTACAGCCACTTCTGGAATGCTTCTATTTCAGGCCAGGAGAGGTGGCCATTCAAATCCCTGTCCGCTTCCGTGTACATGGTGAGTACCCGGGGATCGGAGATGCCCGTTGCTGCTCTGAACAAGGTGATGTTGATCCCGGTGTGGGCGTCCCGGAGGGAGAAGAAGCTGATACCCAGTGACGGTACTGTATACGCTGCCTGGGTTACTGTCTCATCGATCCGGATGGTGTATCCCCTGTACCCGGCATACCGGACAGACGGTACCTTAACGGGCTCTATTTGCCCTTTCTCTTCTGTCTCATCCAGGATGGCCAGGATTTCCTCCTCCAGTTTTTTAACGTTCACAGGTGATGAATACGCTTCCGGTTCGATATTACTTTCCCAGAAAGACCAGATGCCGTACAGAATGATAAATCCGGTAATCAAGGCTGCAATAGTAACGCCTACGCTACTGGAACGTGCTTTATTAACTGGTTCCGGGGTTTCCACCAGTGGCGGAGAAGCAGGTACCTGTTCGACTGAAGGTAATGAAACCTGTCTGCTGTAGTCGTTTGAAGGGGTGCTCGCATAATATCGATTGTACGTGGATTCCTGTTTTGTTGTTACCGTTTCTCGATAATCCCGGGTAATATCCGGCTGCCCGGGAGCCGTCTTTACACCCGTTTCCGTATCAATCCAGTCTAAGATCCTGTCCAGGCGGAAGGTACGCTCCTCGCTTCGGTAATGGCAGTAAGCCCGGATGTAGGTGAGTCCGTTTCTCCCCTGGTAAACCCGGAGAACGTCGACGTTCCGCCACGTGATGATTCCTTCGGCGTTCTCGTACTGGATTTCGATACTTCTGCCGGGAATGACGGCCTGCTTAAGGTCTGATGAGGTGGTATACGCTTCTGAATACAGGGTACTCATGTTAATGAAAAAGCAGGTTCCGTGCCACCCGGCGGTTGCAGTTGTTTCGGATCTTATGCATCGTTTTCTGCCGGAATTTCCCGTGTTCATGGTAACTCCGGTTATCCCACAGGGAACTGAAGTTACGTTTACCGTGTCCCGGGGCGCCGGACATCTCCAAAATTTAAGGTTTTTAGAGGATTCCCGGTGTGATATGATGGATGGTATGGTTACTGCATAATAAAATGTATGGAGGGTGTTTCTGCCATGAGTAATGAACCGCTGCCAGTGCTCTTTTCCTTTGTAGGCAACAGGGATCCCTATGTAGAACACACTGAAGAGTACGGTCCCGTACTTTCTCTTCTCGAACACCGAAAGTTTAACCGGGTATTCCTGTTCTGTACCGGTTCCGAGTATTTCGAGAGGGCCAGG
>JAJSAL010000114.1 GCA_024274705.1 Spirochaetota bacterium | reverse complement strand
GATCGATGGATACCGGCAAGAAATGTTATTGACTGGTCGAATCCGGGGACATCTATTTTCGAACGTAAACGACCACTGGCTGACAACACGATAAAACGAATCGAGGCAGGTATACGGAGATATTGGGGAGAATATGCAGAACCCTTTCTTGTTGTTCTTAGAGGCACCAGTACAACGCGGGATATTCATTCTCCTGTGCCAACGGTAACCGCAGGAGGGGGACATTTCGGACTGGTTGAACCTTTTATATTTAACATGGCACATACAAAAAAACCGGGCCAAGCATATGTTTATGATAACGGAAAGCCCATGCCTACGATCACGACAACAGATGCATGGGGGATGGCTTTACCTTTGATTCTTGATATGACGCATCCATCCGATGAACATCGTAATCGTATATATCCTGCATCCGATCCGCTCCGGACCGTTACCTGTCGCAATAATACAGCAATCGCTCAACCTTTTATTTTACATCAATGCACACCAGGCCGACCGCGATCTATGGATGCCCCACTTCCAACGATTACTTCGGTGAACGGGCACAGCCTTATACAGCCGTTTCTCATTAAGTATTACGGGACTGGACTTTCACAGGGAATAGATAAACCACTTGATACAGTAACAGCAAAAGACCGATTCGCTGTCATTGATGGTAACCCCTATCTTCTGGATATCACATTTCGGATGTTGTTACCCCGCGAACTCGCTGCAGCTCAAGGGTTTCCTGGGGATTATTGGTTCGCGGGAACGAGACAGGACCAGGTGAGGCAGATAGGTAATGCCGTTCCTTGTAATACCGCACAGGCATTATGTAAGGCCGTTTTGTCGGCATAGGAGTTGAAATGCCCCTAAGAAAACAGAAAGGAAACATGTACGATTTTATCACACACACCTGGAATCCGATCCGGGGAGAATGTCCTCATCAGTGCACCTACTGTTATATGCGTCGGTGGGGAGAACAACCACCTCTACGTTTGGATGAAAAAGATTTACAAACAGATTTAGGTTCCGGGAACTTTATATTTGTAGGTTCTAGCTGTGATATGTGGGCGGAGGATGTACGCGATGTATGGATACGATCTGTTCTCCAGAGATGTGATGGAGAAAATAAATTTCTTTTCCAGTCAAAAAATCCTTGGAGATTTTACGGTTATCTAATGGTCCGTAATTTCATTTTTGGAACGACAATCGAAACGAACAGAGTATATCCATGTATGGGAGAAACAGATTCACCGTCGCTCAGAGGCACGGCGATGGAATATTATACATCCAGACAGTACCAAACATTTATAACAATTGAGCCAATCCTCGACTTCGATCTTTATGAATTTACAGATCTGATAAAATCTGCTAACCCCGAGTGGGTAAACATAGGTGCCGACTCCATGAGTCACGGGTTACCGGAACCGCCAGCTGAAAAAATAGGCCAGCTCATACAAGCCCTCCGGGAGTTCACTACGGTAAAGCTTAAATCAAACCTGTCCAGGATTTATAAGGAGACTGCTCATGCCCGAAATAAAAGTCTATGTGACCGATGAGGAGGACGAGGTTATTAGGCGGTATGCTGCCGTCGATGGGAGACCCCTTTCAAACCTATTTCGCTATGCTGTTATCGCGCAAATAAGAAGGGACAAAAAGAGGGATTCTGAGGGTGAAATCATCCGTCCACCAGGGAGGTGACGCACTAAGCCGGAACGTGGCAATGAGGTACCTAGCGAGTAATCGCAGAGGAAAATATATGAGTTCAGTGATTTTGGGAGAAACTGGATGAAAGAAGAAGTTGCGGTAAGGTTCGAAAAGGAGATGTCATGAAAGTACTTTCCGTAAAAAACCCCTGGGGATTCCTTATCTGCGAGGGAATCAAAGACGTTGAGAATCGGACATGGAAAACCTGCTACCGGGGGAGGATTCTTATTCACGCATCCAGAGCATGGGATTGTAAGGCTGGGGAAATATCCACTCTGTTCACCTTCAAACAGTGGGAGGCAATTCCCGAGGAAATAAAAAACCGAATGATCCTCGAGGATTTACCATGTGGCGCAATCATCGGAGAGGCCGAGCTGGTAGATATCGTTAGGGATTCAACCTCCGTGTGGGCAGTACCGGGTCAGTATCACTGGTCTTTGAAAAATCCATATTTGTACGATGAACCGATCCCGGCAAAGGGCAGCCTTGGATTATGGGATTATTAGAATACCCCTACCGGTACGCTTGGAAAAACAATCCAAAACGAAAAACTCTCTACGGCCGGAGGTGCAGGATCATAGCTACCGGTAGGATAAATTCCGCGATGATCGAGTTCGAAAACGGCCAAAGAGAGGTGGTAAGCAGGCGCGCCGTGAGAAAAGCGCGAGAGGAATAGACATTGAATCCGGGTGAAGAAATTCTGTATAACTCCATGTGCGCAATTATTGAAAAACTTAATGCGATAGAATCAGCCATGCACGAGAATACCATACTTTCTTATTCGGAAGGTGTGACTCTGCAGGAAATAGCCGACCTGAAAAAGATAAGCGTTTCACACCTCCGCCGGCAGCCATGGCTACTTCCGTTTGAGGATCCGGAGTATGGGAAAAAACCTTTTTCGTATAGTAAACGCCAGATTATAAAACATGAGCAGCTCATCAGAGAAAAGGGATTTGAGGCGGTCAAGCGGATGTGGCAGGAGCGGGTAAAAGCCGCTAGAGTGGACGCGCCGTCTCGATCTTCTCCCGGAACCTCGACGCGAATTTCAGAAAAGCCTCATCACTCCGCTGGTCGTACCGCTTCGTGATTTCGTTCCGGTGGCCCATTACCACCTGGGCTTCGTGATCGAACATATTTTCAAGGATATCAGTCTCATAGCTATGCCGGAATGAATACGGCGTCCGCCCTGCCCTCTTTATCCCTGCCCGTTTCAGTGCTCCTTTAAAATGTTTACATGAGGTCGAGGACATTATCGGCTTTCCATCAATTCGAAACATAAGATCAGATGTATCCATGCATTCACTCTCATACATTAAAAGCTCCTGGGTAAGTCGGTCAGTAATTGGTTTCGGGATCCTCTTCGCCCCCTTCTTTTCTGTTTTTATCCCGCCTATTGTATCTCCACCGGTTTTGAGCGCCTTTTTTATCATGAGCATTCCAAGGGAGCGATGCCAGTTATCCCAGTAGATCCCGCTGGTTTCACCCGGCCGGGTACCGCAGACAGCGGCGATCATGAAATAGCAGGCCCACATTTGGGAAAGCCAGATACGGTGCAGTTCCTCCCTCTCCCTGGGGAATAGCGCTTTAAGTTCCTCAACTGTAAATATACCAGGCCGTAAGGATTCCCCTTTGAATCCCTCGATATTTATTGTTGGGTTTCTTTCCGGTGAAATTATTTCGTCATATTCAGCTTGGTTAAAAATTTTTCTAAGGCCCACAAGGTGCTTCCATTTCGTTTCGTGGTTTAGAGGTTCACCAGTTCTTTTATCTTTGAGGCCCACAAGGTAATCGTCGATGATTTTCTTGGTAATTCCTGACATTACATATTGCCCAAGTGCCTGCCACATATAATTTTCGAGCCTTGATCGATGCTGCTTGAAGTACCCAGCGTTGAATGTATGGCCGTGCCCCTCGATCCGTTTCCGCCACACACACCGGTCGGTAAAAAAATCATCGGTGTACTCCCGGAAAATAGGTATCCTTCGAGTTTTAAGCACCACCTCGTAATGATTCTCCGCCCACCTTACCGCATCGTGCTGCTTCGGATCGTCGGCTACAAGGATTCTGGTTGATTTTGGATTTCCAGGCAAGTAATCGAAAACGCAATACCATACATCGCCTTTCTTGCTCGGGCGTCTGATAAAATAATACGGATTTTTCATGGCTTCCCTCCAGCTTTCCTTTGAAGAAGAAGGCGGGAGCTACCCGCCAGAAGGAAAACTTGAGAAGATTATAGGATAAAATGTGTTTTTTGTGAAGGATTCCTTCAGTAAAATATTGTACAAAAAAGCTAAATCCTTATTTACCAAGAACTTACCTTTTCTCTTTTCAGCCATCTGTCGGATTCGAACCGACGACCCCGAGATTACAAGTCACGTGCTCTGGCCAGCTGAGCTAAGATGGCGTTTTTAATGCATAAGAACTTATTAAAAGAAGGGAGGAAAGTCAATAGAGGAGTCAGGGGATTTTTCCGGCATTGTAAGCACTTCGGTACGGCGTCCAAAAATTGCAATGGTATGCTCGAACTGGGCACTCAAACTGTTGTCCCGGGACACGATAGACCATCCGTCACTTAAAGTCTTCAAGTGTTTTTCTCCCAAGGTGACAATAGGCTCAATGGTGAGCACCATTCCTGGTACCACCGGAAGTCCCGTTCCCTGTTTTCCGATATTGAGAACCACCGGATCTTCATGAAGATTTTTCCCAATGCCGTGACCGACAAGATCTTCCAAAACCGAACATCCGAATTTCCCTGCAGTTTCCTGGATGGCCCGGCCGATATCACCCAGCCTTGCTCCAGCCCTGGCTGCGTTTATTCCGGCCATTGTTGCCTGCCAGGATGCTTTTAAAAGTCTTTTATGATCCTGATGGATTGTGCCTGCAATAAAAGTCCAGGCGATATCTCCATACCATCCACCGAGTTCTACAGTAATATCCACAGTGATAATATCACCGTCATCGAGGATATATTGACCAGGTACCCCGTGAGCTGCAACATTATTGATGGAGGTGCAGATCGCTGCAGGATATCCCCGGTATCCTTTAAGTGCCGCTGTACCGTGATGCTCCAACAGAATAGATTCCGCTTTTTTGTCCAGGTACCCTGTTGTAACGCCGGGTTCGATGAGCTGCCCCAGGGCTTTAATGATGTTAAATGCAAGCTGACATGCTTTTCTCTGGTGGAAAACATCGATAGAAGTTTTCAACTGTACGTTGTTTTGTCTCAACAGGCTACTTCTCTAACAGGTCCTGGCGCAATACTTCGGCACCGTTAAGATATACCGGTTTCGGAAGGTCTGCAGCCTCTGAATTGTACGTAACGAGTATCCTGATGACCGACAACAGGGCACCATGGTATTCCGGTTCCTGGGTACAGAACAGTGGCACCAGGGCATATCCTTTCTTTCGAAGAGCCGCAGCAGGATTAATAGCGGTAATATCCCTGGTTTGGCTGAAGATGATGCTGATGATGTCTGTCTCGGGTATACTGTTTTGCAGAAGAACCTCTTCAACCAGTCTGGTTACCGAGTGTTCTATTGATGATGCCTTGTTATCATCAATCTGAATAGCACCACGTACTGCCCTTACCATGTTATCAACTCCAAACTTGAGTGTTATTACCGGTTTTCCATCCAGGCCTGTTCAGCCTGATACCACCATAATAAATTCTACAAAAAAATATATAACAGCAACACAGAAAATCCCAACCAATGTAAAAATAAGGTCCCTGATATGCCGTTCTCTATTAACAATCCACTCAATAATTCTGCCAATCAGAAAAAAAAACGATAGAAAGAGAAAAAGCAACGCCGACGTATCAACAATCTTCATGAGAAGAAACTGCGTTGAATCGAGAAATTCCTGAAAACTACCCAGGAGATACAAGAGGAAACAGGTCGCTAAAACAAACAGAGTAAACACCAGAATTCTGCCGAACAGGTCGTTTACCCAGAAATGGACAGATCGGTATGAATTCTCTTTCACCGGGACAGTATAAGCCGAGTATCCCTAACTGCTCAATCCTTGCATACCGCAGCTATTAACTTTACAATATCCTGGAATGGAAACATCATTGGTGCATCATCCTGAATTAGAAGATTCCATACTGAATACATTTCGCAGGAATGCCGGTCCTCTATTTCCGGAACCAACCGGTATTGAACCGGTTATCAAAGCCCTTCCTGATATCCGGGGTGTTGTTTTTGACGTGTACGGAACTCTTTTTGTCTCCCGTTCAGGTGATATTGGTACAACACAGACGACAAACTCACCATCGCACATCATGCAGGCTTATGCACAGGCTCAACTTGGTGCTTTGACTGAAGATGAAGCATCTCTCATTCTCACGGATTTTTATGCTGCCATTCGAGAAACTCATGCTGAACACAATGCGGCCGGCGTTGCTTTTCCGGAAGTTAATATCATAGATATATGGAATACCGTGACCAAAGAACGGTACGGGTTCCCTGCTTTGGTCCATCTTGCTTCTGCTTATGAATCTCTTTCCAATTGCGTGTGGCCCATGCCGGGGACGAATTCCATGCTGAAATTCATGAAAAAGCGGGGTATCATCATGGGAATAGTCTCAAATGCACAATTCTATACACCCTACCTGTTTCCAGCTTTGTTATGTTCCAGGCTCGAGGATTTAGGTATTCCTCGAAACCGATGTATATGGTCTTATGAGGTTGGACAAGCCAAACCTGCAAAAACACTCTTTTCCCTGTTATATGAACAGTTGCTTAAGGATTCAGCCATATCTTCTCCGGGCCAGCTGCTTTACCTTGGAAACGATATGCTGAACGATATATATGGAGCTCAGAATGCGGGAATGAGGACCGCCCTCTTTGCCGGTGATAAAGGCTCCCTTCGATTACGGAGAGACGATGAACGCTGCCGGGGTATCCAACCTGATGTGATCCTTACAGGGCTTGATCAGCTTTCCCAGGTTGTCCCGAGTGCGTGAAATCAATAACATGTGATATAATGGCAGGAAAGAGATGAAAAATTTTTTTATTACACTTTTTATTCTTATCATTCTGGGTGGCGTTGTATTCTATTTCGGCTGGGTTCAGTTTCAGATACCCCCGGACAGCGTAGGCGTATTGTTTACAAAGACCAGAGGCTTCGAGGAAGACCCGGTCATGCCCGGCACATTTGTCTGGCGATGGGAACGTCTTCTTCCAACAAATATGACGATTTATACATTTCCTCTGAAAAAATTACAGACTGAAATAACTGTTTCCGGGTCCCTTCCCTCGGCAGATTTATATGCAACGGTCCTGCCGGGGGAACCGGATTTCCATTACACGGTAACAGTTTCCGTCCTTTATTCCATCGATCCGGTTAATCTGCCACGTCTTCTTAAGGAGCAGTCATACGGGGCTGATCTCCTGCAGCAGCTTGGTACTGTTTTGGAAGAGTCCGGTGGTGCTGTCCTTACTAAGTATATGTACCGGGCCGTTAATGAAAACAGACATATCCTCGACTTCGGAGAGGATATAGAGGGATATTTCGCTGAAGAGTTCCCCTATTTGACATTCCATGCGTTGAACCCCGTTATCCTGGATCTGCCGGATATCGGTCTTTACAGGGAAGCAAAAACTCAATATAGAGCACTGATAAGGCAGAAGAATGATATTCTGCAGCGCGAAAACATCCATGCTGCTACTATCAAGAAAACAAGTGAAGAACGACTTGAAGTGCTCAGGCAGTATGGAGCACTTCTGGCAGATTTCCCGATTATTCTCGATTACCTTGCCCTCGGACTGGATCAGGATTTTCTTTTTCAGAGCCTGGGCCTGGAAACCGGAGAATAACAATTGGAGTACTTTTTTGATTTCGAAAAACTTTCATATGTGAAAGGGAAGAAACCTTCAGGATGTATTTTTTGTCTTGTACGGGATAAATCGCCTGAGGTTCCTAATTTGACAGTGTTCGAAGACGATTTATTCGTTAGCTCTGTAAACCTCTATCCTTACAATCCAGGGCATATCATCATCTTCCCACGAAGGCATGTTCTGGACCTGCGGGAGTTTACCCGCCTGGAAGAAGAGAGAATAACAGGCCTTACGAAATATTTTCTTGATATTCTGCAGGAGCTTCATCAACCCTGCGGGTTCAATATTGGATACAACATGGGGAAAGCGGCTGGCGCTTCCATAAGTCATATACATCTGCATATCATACCCCGTTATCCTAATGAAACAGGTATTGCTGATCTTTTAGCAGGGAAAAGAGTCCTCGTAGAAAATCCCTTAGATACAGCGGAAAAGATACGGAAAAAAATACATCACGAGCCGTTTTCAAGTTTATCCAGTTGATACATCAGACGGTTAAAAATATCTATATCGTTAAGACATTTCATAAGAAGATTTTTCAAGGTTACCGAGTTATCCCTTACAAAATAGTACACGTTGAGTTTTTCCTTAACCGTTTGTGTAGGGTTCGAGAGTATTTCAGTAAAAACTTTTTTTATACCGGAAAGGGAATCTTTTCCTTTTGTAATGATAGCGTTGACTTCTCTGTCCTTCTGAATGATGAGATTCCTGTAAAGCCTCTGGTGTGCAGTGTTTGACCCAAGACTGAACCTGAGACGCTGAAAGAGTTTTCCGTCACCTTCGTCAGGGGAAAGGGAATTATCGAAATACTGTATTTTATCGTGTACATCCTCAGCTTCACCGGCATAAACAAGGAGCCTGTTCAAAGTGAGCCTGTTCTGCTGAAGAATGTTCCGGCTTAAGATGTTTATAGTTTCCTGAAAGATATTACGATAGACGATATCAAGAAAGTTATAGAGTAATGTCAGTGTCTGTATGTTGGTAAATACAGGCAAGCCAAGTTTCTCATATTCAAGACTCGAGTAAACCCGGTAATACCTAAAACTTCGGAGACGAACACCTTCGAACAATTCCTGAATCCTTTTATCTATCACATGCTTTCTGATTTCATAAAACTTCTTATCAATCTGTGGAAGAAATCGCATTTTCAATACGGATGCATAAAAGTCTTTCAGCTCAAGTTTCGGGACATACACCATAAGGCGGTAATAAGGATCTTGCTTGAAGTATTTAATCAACTCCACTAAGGGTATGGATGTTCCAAAACGTTTAGCTACTTTACTGACCTCGGCAATAGTGTCAATTATCTGACTGTCAGGGTTTCCGTTTGTCTCCTCGTTTTCTGAAGTTTCCTCATCCCGTTCTTCTTCACCTTCCCGGTTTTCAGAAATCACCTCATTGACAATTTCGAGCTGGTCCAGCATCTGTTTGCTAAGTCGAACCGGTTCCTCAATTTTACCTATAGTGTACACAGCGTAATACATTTTCTCTAAATGTTTTAAAGCGAGCATAGCAGAAGCACTTTTAAATAAATTCCTTTTTGATTCGAGATCCGGTGTATAGTGAAAAAACTGGAAAAATTCATTGAAAGGGAACAGTACCAGATCTTTCATGTAATAAAGAGGGAGCATATCCTTTTCAAGGCTTTCAATAATGTCATCCGGTATGGTTTTAATATAGCTTTCTATGGCGTTTACCACTTCCCGTTTTATCGATTCCTTTTTACCTTCCTTTTCATAAACACTCTCAAGAGTTTCTATGGAAATCAGATCTTCTATATTCTCCTTCGGATGTTCAAACATTCTTTCCAGGATAGCTGTAAATATTCTCTCAAAAACGTGAGGACTCTTCCATAATTTCTGAAAAAGCGGTACTACAGGATGTACCTTTACGTACAAAGTCAAAAAGGCTTCGGCAAGTTTTGGTGTTAAATCTCTCGTCTCAAATCCTGTTACACCCGGGGTTTTCCGTTGAATACGTTTTTTCAGCGATTGGATTTTCATTCCCAGAAAAACTTCTTTCTTGTCTTTTCCACTGAACAGCGTTTTCAGCCAAAGTATGATTCGTGTTAGTAGTGTACATTGGGAAATTTCTTCACGAATTTTTTTATCCCTTTGTTTCGAATCAAGTGGCTTTGCGATTATTTTTTCTTCATCACCATCTGAAATATGGAGGCTTTTTTTAATTTTTTCCAATAAATCAACGCGCTCTTTTTCTGAAAGACTACTGGAAAGTTCCCGAAGGACTTCGCTATCGCTCAATGTGAAGTCCCTCCCTGAGAGAAGCCACCATCAACAGCCTTCCTGTCAAAGGTGTAACGGTAAACGTAGAATCGAGTATTTCGTTACTGATGCCACAATCACCTATGTTCCATGAAAGCCCATCGAGTTCCCATTTAAGTCCTGAAGAAATCATGGTGCATAGTTCATCGGAGCCAGGGAAAAAAGAAACAATACATCCTGTTTCCCCGGAAACACGGACCCTTGACTCAATGCTTATCACCATTTCCGATTCACAAAGCCACACTTTCGGACGTATTTCTCTGTAAAAAAGGTACAGAATACCCATAAAATGATCAATTCGACCACCGTCTCCACCAACTACGGTTATATCATCGTACCCCTGCTCATACAGTACCTTAAGAGCGATCTCAGTGTCAGTTTCATCTTTTTCCGTTGAAAAAGTAAGAATTCTTTCTGTTGGAAACCTTGATAACATCTTCTTGTTTTTAAGTGAATCCATATCTCCCACAATCCAATCAGGAGTAATACCATATTCGAGACATAGATCAAATCCTGAATCCGCAGCAATAATTGTGTTCGCCTTTTTTACTGCCTGGCATGCACATTTTTTTCCAGGTCCCCTCCCTCCTGTAATAATAACCGCTTGTTTTTTCTTATTCATATGTACCAATATCTTACTGGAAAAAACCGAATTGTAAAGATGGTGCTTGAAACCAAGGATAGAGACTTAAGGAAACACCCTATTTAAACATGATATATGTTCTTTTTATCAACGATTTGAAAAATTAATATTTTTTTTTAAAGTGATTTTTTCTTAAACCGAAATATAGAACAGGAAACCGGACAAGGATGTCCGGTGCATGTGTCAAGGAGGATAACATGATAATCAATCACAATCTGAGTGCAATGTTTGCAAACAGACAGCTGAAGTTCAACAATTTTCATGTTGATAAGAACATGGAAAAGTTGTCTTCAGGAGAAAGCATCAACCGCGCAGGCGATGATGCATCAGGACTCGCAGTATCTGAGAAGATGAGAGCACAGATACGAGGTCTTCAGCGAGCTGAAAAGAATGCCATGGACGGTATTTCTTTTATTCAGACAACTGAAGGTTACCTAAGTGAATCTCAGACCATTCTTCACAGACTGCGTGAACTTGCAATCCAGAGTTCTAATGGTGTTTACACCAACGAGGACAGGATGCAGATACAGGTGGAAGTATCTCAACTTATCGATGAGGTCAACCGGATCGCTTCCCACTCTCAGTTCAATGGTTTGAATATGCTTACAGGCAGGTTCGCCCGTGAAACCGGTGAAAATGTTGTTGCCGCAAGCATGTGGCTGCACATCGGTGCGAATATGGACCAGAGAGAACGCGTCTTTATTGGTACAATGACTGCCCAGGGACTTGGGCTGCAGGGTACCGGCGGTATGCCCCATGCTGCTACTTTTATTTCTCTTTCTACTCCGGACAGTTCCAACATCGCCCTTTCTGTTATCGACCGTGCACTTCGCATGGTGAGTAAGCAACGGGCCGATCTAGGCGCCTATCAGAACAGGCTCGAGTATGCGATTACAGGACTTTCCGTTGGGGCGGAAAACCTCCAGGCTGCAGAATCCCGAATACGGGATACAAATATGGCTGAGGAGATGGTAAGTTTTGTGAAAAACCAGATCCTCACCCAGACTGCTACGGCAATGCTCGCCCAGGCGAACAATAAGAGTCAGACAGTCATGCAGCTTTTTCAGTAATCTACTTCTGAAAATCTAATAAGGAAGCAGCAGGGTAATCCACCCTGGTCGCTTCCTTTTTTATTCTATTGACATCCTGGGAAACGATGTGTTTACTGGTTCAGATGCATATCCCAAGGGACCTTAAACAATTCGCTTCAATTTTTTTTGAACATAATTACCAGTGTTTTCTCGTGGGTGGTGCAGTTCGTAACATGGTTGCCCGCAGGAAAGTAACAGATTTTGATTTTGCAACTGATGCTCTTCCCGAACAGGTAATGCGATTGTACCCCCGGGTAGTTCCTACGGGAATTAAACATGGCACGGTTACCGTGCTGTATAAACACCATCATTTTGAAGTAACAACCTTTCGCGTGGAAGGCACATACTCAGATTCCCGCAGACCGGACACCGTTGTGTATATTCCATCGATTTACGAGGATTTAAAACGCCGTGATTTTACTATTAACTCCATGGCGCTTAACCTGTCAAACAACGTCCTTCTCGATCCGCACAATGGTAAAGTTGACATTAAGAATTCACTTATTCGGGCTATTGGTAATCCTGTAGAACGATTTGATGAAGATGGCCTTCGTATCTTACGTGCATGCAGATTCGCATCCCAGCTTAATTTTACCATTCATCACGATACGCTCTCCGGTATGCATATCTGCCGGGACAAGCTGCTCACCGTTTCTGCTGAACGGATTCGCGATGAGGTCAAAAAGATCCTTCTTTCCGATAAGCCTTCCATAGCATTTCGTATCATGGATGATACTGCCATACTGGACCTGCTCTTTCCTGAACTCTCAGCATGTAAGAATGTTGAACAGCAAGGCTATCATGAATTCGACGTATTCGAGCACTTACTCCGTTCCTGTGACCACGCCAAGAAAGAAGTGCCCCTTCGGCTTGCGGCACTTTTTCATGATATCGGAAAACCGCAGGCCATGCAGAAGGATGCTGATGGAAACATTTCCTTTCATCGCCATGAACACATCTCGGAAAAACTCGCATTAGCGATTATTCGTAGACTTAAATTTCCAAAAGTTGTTGAGAAGGAAACAACCCATTTGATAAGGCATCATATGTTCAATTACCAGGAAAATTGGAGCGACGCTGCTGTACGAAGATTTCTTCACAGAGTCGGGGTTCACAATGTAGATAACCTTCTATACGTTCGAAAGGCCGATCAGTTGGGTATGGGGCTCTCTAGAAAAATATCTCCGGCTGTTGATGAGTTCCGTCGCCGTATCCGGGATGTGTTGGAGAATGACGCTGCGCTGACTGTAAAAGACCTTGCTGTTGATGGGACAGTACTGCATGAGAAGTGTGGGATTCCTAAAGGACCGGAAATGGGTCAGGTTCTGGAATTTCTCCTTGAAGCTGTATTAGACGATCCTGACCTCAATGTTGAGACGACCCTCCTCGATATTGGAAAAAAATATTACAGTGATTACATAGAAAAAAAGAATAAGCAGTAGGTATATGGATAGTAGTTACTTTATGGGTCTTTATTAGCGACGTGTTCATATGCTATGCCAGCTGCCATCTGTTCCGCATCCTTTTTGTTCTTTCCTTTACCCGGTCCATAATTTTTTCCGTTAAATGCGACATCGATCCAAAATGTCCGGTTATGGTCAGGTCCGGTTCTCTTTACAAGATGGTAGCGAGGATACGTTTTATATCGTTTCTGAACATATTCCTGAAGTAACGTTTTATAGTCCTTTTTATGCCTGTCCTCCAGCACTTTTTGGATCTCAGGGATAAGGAGCCTTAAAATAAACTGCCTCGAAGCTTTTAAACCGGAATCGAGGTAGTATGCTCCGATTATCGCTTCCATGGCATCTGCTAAGATTGCTTTTTTCGATCTTCCGCCTGAATACTCTTCACCCTTTCCAATGAGTATGAAATTATCGACCCTTAAGAGTTTTGCTATTGATTCGAGAGTGTCCTCACTTACAACGAAAGATTTAATTCTTGCAAAATCTCCTTCGCTTTTTTCAGGAAAGGACCTGAAAAGGTATTCACTTACTACAACACCGAGAACGCTGTCACCCAGGAATTCCAGCTTTTCGTTGTTATCGTAGTCTTCAGTGCTTTCGTTGGTAAATGACCTGTGACAAAAAGCAAGGTTCAGGAAACCGGATTTCCTGAACCTTATGCCTGCATGTTTTTCGAATAGTTGTAATTCTTTTTTTCGTTCCGAAGAAATGTGAGGTGTTTGTAAATTCAAAGCTCCTGAAAAAGCAAACACTGACTTCGATGCATTAGAGTTGAGATTTTATGTAGTTTACCGCATCACCTACAGTTTCAAACTCATTAGCCTTTTCGTCAGGAATGGTAATTCCCATCTCCTCCTCAATTGCATAAACGAGCTCATAGGTATCCAAACTGTCTGCACCCAGATCCTGACGGAACGAAGATTCAAGAGTAATTTTGTCTCCTTCGATTTCCAATTTCTCTGCAATAAGTTTTTTCACTTTCGGGAAAATGTCTTCCATACTTTTGCCTCCAATCCTTAAGAGATGTGTTCTAGTTCAATAATCTGTTCGTCCTTATAAAATCCACATTTTGGACATACTCTATGAGGAAGAACTTTATTGCCACAAGTGCTGCATTCAATGAGATTAGGTGCAGCAAGTTTACTATTGATCGATTTCCTGCGCCGCGTTCGTGCTTTCGAAGTTTTATATTTAGGTACCGCCATTTAATTTCATCCTGCCTTCAGTCAAAATTTACTTCCAAGAAAATTACCTGAATGCCGACCTATTGTCAAGCACCCGTAAGGCGTGATTTAAGGGCACTCTCCACCACCGGTGGAACCATTGATGAGACATCTCCGCCAACCATGACCAATTCCTTAATAGATGAAGTCCTTAGGACGAAGTATTCTGGATCCGTAGGTATGAGAAATGTTTCAATTTTCGCATCGAGGCCGCGATTTATCATGCTCAGTTCAAATTCATGGACAAAGTCTCCTAATGCACGTACTCCCCTTACGATGACCCTGGCACCTACTTTTTCAGCGAAATCAACGATCAGTTTATCCCAGAGATGAACCCGTACATTTATATAGTTTTCTACAAGTGAACTCATCATTTCGAATCTCTCTTCTGGCTGAAAAAGATACGATTTGTGTACATTTACAGAAATCACAATCTCCAATTCATCAAATATCTCTGAAGCTCGTTTAATAATATTCATATGTCCGTTAGTCGGCGGGTCGAATGACCCGGGAAAAAGAGCTTTGAGCATAACAAACTGTTTATACAAGATATAATTATAAAAGTCAATTGTATATTTATGCATATATCTGTCATATTTTTTGTACAGTAAAGAAAAATTGGTTTTGACAAACTAATGGTAAGTATATAGACTGTACTATAAATGAAGTTGTATAGTATGTTCGTCTTATGTTCTTTAACGGTTCTACTGTTTATTGTGCAGTCCTGTTCAACAGAGAAACCAAAGGTGATACAGACCGAACCTGCAACAACCGTAGAGGAAGAACGGATTCCATCTTCTCAGGTTGAAATTGAACAGCAAGATAAGGTGGAACCAGTAGAACCGGTGGAAGAGGTTACTATTCCGGAAGATTCGGAGACCGGTCCACAAGCGCCGGAGCCGGTAATAGAATCAGAACCGGAAGAAGCGGTTGATCAGGAACCGGAAAAACAGCCGGAGATAACGGAAGTTGAAGATACATCTGAAGAGGTTTCTCAAAGTGATGATAAGTTTCAAGTCAGTGAGGATGTGTTTAAGCAAACTTTTTTCGATATTGAACTTCTCATCCAGGAACTAAACAGTATTATTGAATCTGAAGATTATGAAACCTGGCAGCAGTATTTGACACCGGGTTACAAGGAAAAGATGTCCTCACGGGAGGTTCTGGATAAACTTTCTGATCAGCCTATGCTTAAGAAATATAATATAAAGCTAAAAACTTTAAAGGACTATTTTTCGTATGTTGTAGTTCCCAGCAGGTCAAACGCCAGACTCGATGATCTCGTATTCGTCAATGAAAACAACGTGAAGGCAATCATGGTTATCAGTGGTCAACGCAGCATACTATATAAGCTTGAGCGTACAGGAAATTCCTGGAAAATAGGTATATTTTAATGATAGAATCTATGGAGTTATAGAAATGAGAATCAAAGTATTTTGTATAGCTATTATCACAGTATTAATCTTCATTTCCACATCTGCATTTACACAGGAAGAAGAGCCCACAGTAGAAGAACTTTATCTTCAGAACGCTGAAATACGTCTTATACGTGAACAGGCTATAACCGTCGACAGGGATATGAAACTACTGGCATTGAGTAACATTAGATCCATGATCGATAGCGGTAAAGTATCTACAGGGGCTCCTGAAGCACATTATGTTCTGAATTATCTTGCTTCAGAGGGAATCGGTAACCAGATACGTGAAAATCGACGCTTAGTAAACAACTTTCCTATGGTTCGCAAGGAAGCTTGTGAACTTCTCGGCAATCTTGGTGGAGAAAATTCGAAAGAAACATTGCTCGAAGTACTCGTCCAGGATGACGAACCAATGGTTAAAGCAGAGGCTGCCTATGCTTTGGGAAAAATCGGTTACAACGAAAACGATGAAGTCGCCCGGGCACTTGCCTTTGCGGTAGTCGATCAGGACGTTGTGAATCCAGATAGTAATTTCGCATTTGCGGTTCTTCTTGCATTTGAAAAATTAGCAAAAGCAAATGACGGTATTGAGTCTCCGGAAGCTTTCCGGGCGATCATCCGCATCGCCCAGGGAAACTATGTGCGGGATGTTAAGAAAAAAGCTGTCCAGGTTTTGGACAAACTGCGGGAATATCAGTAATTCTTCTCGTTAAAACCTGAAAGTGTAAGCAGCCATTCCAGGTCTGCATTCATCCGAAGGATCATTCTTTTTAAAAGGTGTGATTTAATTACTTCACCATCTAAGAGTGCATTTCTATAGAGACTCTTTGTCTTCTCTATTGAAGCACGTATGTGTTGCAAGTGGAATTGCCGTACCTTCTCTTCCTGGACCTGATCTCCGGATCGAATGAGAAATGCAAGGAGCAAAGAG
>JAJSAL010000113.1 GCA_024274705.1 Spirochaetota bacterium | reverse complement strand
GCGGCCATGATCCTCCTTACCACGTCCTCCGGAACCTTCCGTGTATCCAGGGCCCGTTTCGCCCGTCTTTCCTGTATCTCCCTGAGCAGACTACCCATGTCTCTCCCCCTCAATAACGGCGGATTACTTCTGTTCCAGTTCCTGTATTTTTTCCCTCAGTTTCAAATCTTCTATCATACCGCCGGTAGAACTCATGATGGTGTCCACCGCGCCGTTCCAGTGAGTCCAGTCAGGTCCCATCATGGCCGCACCCATACGCCACCTTCTTCCCGAGTGATGCCAGATAAGATAGTGAAACACTTCCGGTGTTTCGTCCAGGGGAAGATCTTTTGATATAAGTCCTTTGTCATAAGCTTCTTTCAGGAGGTTATCCACGTACGCCCAGAGCATGTTGTAATCATTAACTACATTATCAAACTCATCGAAATAGCCGTCGGTCCAGCTCGATGAATGGCACTGGCCGCATACCAGTTTCATCTGTTCCCTTCCCGCCGCTGCCTGCTTCGGGTCCGAAACACGCTGCAGTACCAGGTCATCCACCTGGTCGGCGTTTTTCCACTGGGGAACGGAAACCTTCGGCTGAAGTTCCCAGTAGAGACGCTCACCCACATCATGGGTCGTCTGAACTACACCTCCGAAACCGCTTATATGACAAGCCGCACAGGTGGGAGCTTCGATATCATCAGGACCCCACTCCCCGGAAGGGGCTGTCCAGTTCCAGGTCTCTCCGTTTGACGCGAAGATATTGCCGTGTTTCGATTCCTCATAAATTTCCCGCTGCGGGTGATCCGGTCCGAGATGGCACTGACCGCATGTGTCAGGCTTTCGCGCCTCCTCCACACTGAACTTGTGCCGGGTGTGGCATGAGGAACATGAGCCCAGGCTGCCGTCAGGATTGACGCGCCCTACTCCCGTGTTGGGCCACCCTGTCAATTTCCCTCCCTCCTCTGCAATAACAAAGGTACCGTGACACTGGGCGCACCCGAGATTTACATTGGAATGAGTGTAATCAGGATTATCCAGAAGGCCGATGAGCTTCAGCACGCTGCTGTCCGGAACCAAAGGCGAAACAACGGTTTTAGCCATTTTATCCGGGTCCAGCCTCCTGGCGGTCTCCTGAGCGAGGGGATCCAGCCCCATCTCTTTTGCCTTCTGATAGTAGGGTTTGTATTGTCCGAAGAAAGCTGCCCAGGCGTGTTTCGACCGGGCGTTCTGGGCGACCTCCCCGGCATGGCACCCGGCACAGTAGGCGGGAGACGGAACCGCCGTTACAGTCGTACCATAGTGATCGAACCCTGAAGGGTCATCCCCATGGGCGGTGTGGCACTTTGCACAGTCAACCCCGTTGCTGCTGTGATTGCTTTCCTGGTAGGAGCGGATAATGCCGGGATCGAGGTTTATATGACAGCTGATACAGGTATCCGAGGTGTCCGCTTCCGCTAAGTAATCCCGTTCCTGGACTCCTTCCGCCGAAAGCCCGGCTGCTGAAAACGCTACAAGGATGGCAATCAGAACTACATACTTTTTCATACTTCCCCCTGGTTGAATACGATTTCACAAAATCTTCACCATAATTAAGTATAGAAGAAATCTTCTGATGATCAAGTATTGTTTTCAATGTTTTCAACCTGTATCATTATGATACGATTAAAACACCAAAAAGATCCAATGTGTCATTATGACACATCCAGTACTTTACCTTTAGGACATACGAAAGTGCCTGTTTTATAATTCTTTATCATACAAGCAAATAAACTATTTTAATAAGTTGGCACAGTTTATGCAATTATATTATTGGATAAAATAAATTACATAAGGAGGTAGTTATGAACTATCTGACAACTTACAAACCGAGAGGACTTAAGGTGCTGGGCGACTTTGACAGGGTTCTGGATTCTTTCTTCGATGACGTTCCCTTCTGGAGAAACAACGCTCCATCCGTAGATATCCGGGAAGAGGAAGATAAGTACATCATGGAAGCGGAAATTCCCGGATTCTCCAAGAAAGATCTGGACATCAAGGTGGAAGACAATCTTCTTACCATTGCTTCGAACAAAGAGGAAGACAAGGAAGAGAACAAGAACGGGTATCTCTTACGGGAACGCCGGCAGGCATCTTTCTCAAGGTGCTTCGTACTGCCGAAGAATGTAGACAGGGATAAAATCGATGCTAATTACAAGAACGGTGTTCTTACCCTGTCACTTCCAAAAACTCCGGAAGCGAAACCGAAGACCATCGACGTTAAAGTGAGCTAAGAAGCACTTTTTTTCCCTCTCTCCTTTGAAAAACCCCTCGCTAAGGTGAGGGGTTTTTTGTCCTGAAAACCTCTACAGATCATCCCTTCGAATTCCCGAACCTGATTATTCTCGACAAGCACATAAGTCAATACTTTTATGCCAAGAGGTGATCGTTGTTCAGATTTGTGATACGAATACCTTTCTTATATTCGTAGTCTTCATCTACAGGTGCAATGACAAAGGCACCAACCGCATTCACGTTTTCAGCAATCTCGAAAAACCCTCTTGAAGGTTTAGGAGCTTTAGAAGCTTTGAATTCGAAAAGTACTTTCTCCATACCCTTTTCCAGTATTAAATCGACTTCAGCACCATTGGAAGTTCGTAAAAAGGAGGGCCGCCAGCGGGGATATTTTTCGACAATGTTCTCCAGGGCAAAACCTTCCCAGGATGCGCCGATAACAGGATGTGCCAGGAGATCATCAAAAGTATCAATATCAAGCAGTGAATGAAGAAGTCCTGTATCTCTAATGAATACTTTAGGTGATTTCACCAGTCTTTTTTTCATGTTTGATTCACAGGGAGGGAGAATACGGATCATAAAAGTCTGTTCCAGTACTGCAATGTATTTTTTCAAAGTCTTAACCGATATATCAGCCGCTTCGGACAGCTTACTGTAATTTAATACCCGGCCATGATAATGAGCGAGAAGCCTCCATAATCTTTCCATGACCGGTATCGGAATACTGAAACCTAGGGCGGGAATATCCCTCTCCAAAAATGTACGGATGAAGTCTTGTCGCCATCTTATACTGTCTTCATCATTCTCTGCTAAAAGACTCTCAGGAAAGCCTCCTCGAAGCCATAATTCCTTGTAAGTAACCACATCAGATACTTCACGGTAAAGAAATGGGCTTAGAACTGTATAAGAGATTCGGCCGGCCAGTGACTCGCTTGATTGCCGGATGAGATCGCGGGAAGCTGAACCCAGGATGAGAAATCGACCCGGCCTCCGGTGATAATCAATTTCCGACCGTAATACAGAAAAGAACTCAGGAATAAGCTGAATTTCATCCAGACATATCAACTCTTCTCTGTGCTCTTCAAAGAACAATTCCGGTTCACTCAGTTTATTTAGATCTGCCCGATTTTGTAAATCCAGGTAAACGCTACTGTAATTCTTTAGCAACTCTTTGGCCAGGGTGGATTTACCGCTTTGTCTGGGTCCAAGAATTGCAACAACCGGTGATCTTTTCAGAGATTTTTTTACATCTTCTTCTGCATTTCGCCGTATATAACCATGCATTTCAGGTACACCCTTGCCATATATGCATGGATGTTGCTTTAATTGTTGAATTTTGTCAATACTAATCGTTTCGAGGCATCACTCTCATTCTAAGATAAGGTGGGTTTTGTATCTTACCGTGAAGATGCCCTTCATGATGAACTTACCATATTCCCCCTATCATTCAAACGGAAACGTTCAAACACTTATGAAGAGATTCGAGAAAGATGTCTTGTTATTGGGCAGTTCCCAGTACCGAATCAATGGACATAATTTAATGGTTTGTTATTTGATTCGCCGGTTGTAGACCGAATCCGCATTAAGCGGGCGGTTTCTGTCCACAACCGTGGCAGCCTGTTTGAGGGAACCTATGATCCTATCGATATCCCACTCATAGGTACCATATCATACCAGTGACGATCGTCGTCCAGGTCAAACTGCCGGGGGTCGTCAGGTCTCGGCGGGATAGATTTTTGATTAAGATTCCAGAAGACAACAATCTGCTTTCCTCGGGACTGCATCATCGAGGATAGTTTCTTAGTCTGCGGTTTTCCGTTTGCAGATTCCATATCTAAGTTCTTGACAAATCACTCCCCCACCATCTCCATCACCATGGATTCCCACTCCCAGAGGCGCTCCGGCTTGTAGCTCACTGTGGATATGTCCTTCATGATAAACTCCACGTGGCATATGCCGCGGGTTACCTCCAGGGTTTTCCGGATAAACCGCTTACCCTCGGCGGGATCGAAACGGTTACCGGAGAAGATCGCGGGTGACGGCTTGATGCTCAGGACATAATCCCCGCCGATCTCATTCACCGTCCGCTCGATACTGCACCAGGGGCTTATAGACACTTTGCGGAGATTGGGAATACGCCGGAGAAGATGAACTTTCCGGTCCAGGGGTTCGCAGCAGCCGTAGTAGGTACGTCCCCACCGCTTAAGCCACTTCAGATCGTGCTCAATGGCAAACTCCCAGTGCATCTCCGGGGAGACTTCCGAGAAAATCTGGGCGTTGGAACATCCCCACATGTCCTTCGGTATTACCCGGTCCGGATTGTACTCGTCCCCGGGCAGGTCACCGGTATACCCGTACCCTCCGGACCCAATCCTGATATTGCGGTTGTCCAGGGAGAGGAGGTTTTGCTCTTCGAACCGGTCCAGCTCGGTCATCCAGGCCTGGACGAGTCTTTCCACCCCGTCGTGCACCATCTCCGGCCTGGTTACAAGGTCCATCATTGCCTCCTGTATGCCCCACCACCGTACCAGGTAGTCCCAGGGGGTAAACCAGATGTGGGTCTGCCCCATTTTCCTTACCGGGATGACGTCCTTAAAGAGATCGGACATCAACTGGAATGAGAGTTCTGTTACATCCTCATGCAGGATTACTTCCGGCATCTTAATCTTCGATAAGTCATCGGGTTCCTGGATCTGGATGTTGAAATGGCGGGATACAACATCGCTGGTATCGTCGGTTTTCGCCACATCTACGTCCTCGATAATACCGAAATCGGTTGAGTGGATCGCCAGGGGGCATTCGATGAAATCACTTACCACCATGTCCCCGGGCATGTGGTTCCACTGGTAGATCTCCCGCCGGAGCCGTAATTCCAGTTCCTGCGCCCAGGGACCTTCGCACTTGAGAGTGAGTTCGTCATCCACATTCATCTCGTGCCATGGAATCTCGTTGATCCACACCATGGGGCGCTCCGACTCGAGGTCGTTCAACTTCCGCCAGAGCCGGGCTGCCTCCCTGTGTACCGGAAGGGAGGAAATCCGGGCGATTTCTTCCCCTAAGGGCTTGAGGATTGCTTTATCCCCCTCAGTTAAGTATACATCCTTAATGTCCGGCGGCGGTGTATAACTGGACGGGTCGTGCAGCATTGTCTACTCCTAAATGTAATCATCTCCATATTGATCGCGCACGGCGGCGTACAGGTCCTTGATCATTTCCGCCTGGTCTTTTTTACACACCAGGGTTGCGTTTTCAGTATGAATGACAACCAGGTCTTCGCATCCGATACCGGCGATCAGGTGATTGTTGTCACTGGAAACAGCAAGGCAGCCGCTGCTTTCCAGGAACAGGTGTTTTGCCAAAGAGAACGCGTTTCCCTGTTCATCGGCCCTGCAAATTCCTGCATATGCAGGCCAGGACCCGATATCGGTCCATGAAAGGGACATGGGCAGGGCGGCTACCGTTACATCAGGGTCGGATGATGCGGGCTCCATAACAGCATAATCAACACTTATTTTTTTAAGGGAAGGATACACCGTTTCTATCACTTCCCGGAAACCGGGCTTTCCCCATGCATCGGCAATGGCAGTGACTTTTTGGTAAATGCCGGGTTCATACCGGCGGACGCAATCGAGAAACGTAGACGCCTTCCAGATAAACATGCCGGAGTTCCATAAGTATCTCTGTGGCCCTGCAGAAACATACCCATCGGCGGTTTCCCTGTCCGGTTTTTCCCTGAACCGGTCCACTACCTTCGCTCCCCCGGAGAACTCCGCTCCCAGCTGCAGGTAGCCATACCCTGTAGCCGGTTTGTCCGGTGTAATACCAAAGGTGAGGAGAACCCCAGGGTTTTCTTCTATTATCGTGAAACCGTTTTCGATTGTACGCCGGAACTCCTCCTCCGGGGTGATGATGTGATCCGCGGTAAAGACCGCGATTACCGCATCAGGATCTTTATTTCCAATTACAGCCGAGCTGTATGCCAGGGCGTTTAAAGTGTCCCTTCCTGCAGGCTCCCCTAAAAACCGGCTTTCAGAAAACCCCTGTATGCCGGAAAGTAAAAGATCCTTATGATCATATCCGGCACAGATGTACCGCTTCTCCTGCCCTATAAGGCCGTCCAGCCGGTTATAGGCGATTTCGATCAGACTCTTACCGTTAACAAAGGGAATGAGCTGTTTAGGAAGCTCTTTCCTGCTCATCGGCCAGAGGCGCGTTCCCGAACCGCCGGCCATGATCAGTGTATACCTCATACGGTCTCCTTAAAGCCGCGAAGATTCGTACTGTTCCTCTTCGGGTGTGTAAACGTGCGAATTGTACCATATTCCGCCGCTCATGTTTAAGTGCGGATTCTGTTTGCTCCATCAGCACCGGTGCTGCGCCGGGCTCTAAGATATAAGAAGAATTGGCTGATTATATTTTATTTTACTTGACTTGCTACATAGGTAGCATATAATTGTTGCTAACTAACAGTACGTTAGTTAAGATTTATTTAATTAAGGAGATACCACCATGGGCAAAGAACAAAAGTATCCGAATCTTTTTAAACCATTACGCATTGGCAGTGTAGTAGCTAAAAACAGAATCAACTTTGAACCGACCGCTATCAGCTGTTCGAATGCAGACGGCTCTGTCAGCGAACTGGATATAGCAGTGTATTCAGAGATAGCTAAAGGCGGCTATAGCATGATCAACATTGGTGGATGTACACCGGATTCCAAGACAGGTCGTGTAACTGTAACCGGTGTAATTATCGATGAAGATAATATGATACCCGGCTTAGCCAGGCTGGTAAACAGTATTCATAAATATGATGCTCTCGCCATACCGCAGATACAGCATCCCGGCAGGCAGTGCCCTATGCCAAAAGATAGCATAATGTCAACCAACGACATGGTGGTCAAACTTCCGTGGTCAGCAGGGCATGAGATCGTCTTTGCAAATGCAGAAGAAAAGGGTAAAGAGATCCGGGCCATGAGTACAGAAGAAATCCTGAACCAGATTGAACTGTGGTCCATGGCAGCCTGGAGATGCCAGGCAGCGGGAGCTGATGCCGTATGCCTGCACGCGGCACACGGCTACCTGATGTCGGCTTTCTTAAGCCCGTACCTTAACCGGCGTATAGACCGTTTCGGCGGCAGTTTTGAAAACCGTATGCTTTTCACTCTGTCTATTATCAAAGAGATTCATAACAAATGCGGGGATGATTTTCCGGTTATTGTACGTTACTCGGCAAATGAGTGGGTTCCCGGTGGAATAGATACTGAGGAAAGTAAAAAAATAGCTGTAGCGTTAGAACAAGGTGGAGCAGCAGCTTTAGACTTAAGCCAGTGTATCCAGGAAACTCCGGGTGCAGGGTTTGACCCTATGCAGTATCAGGAGGGGTGGACAATATACTCGGCTGAGGCGGTAAAACCTCTTGTCAATATACCGGTGATCATCAGCCATGCCTTAAGACATCCCGAGTATTGCGAGAGCATCATTGCCGAAGGAAAGGCCGATATGATCGGCATGTGCCGGCAGGCTTTGGCTGATCCTTATTGGCCGGTAAAAGTTCAGCTTGGCAAGCCTGAAAAAATCCGTAAGTGCATCTCCTGTCTTACAGGCTGCTGGCAAGAGTCCCTGATGGCTAAAAAGGATATCGCATGTGCGATCAATCCGGTTTGCGGGGACCTTAATTTCTATAATATGGATAAAAAGAAAAGCAGCCGTGCAATGAAGGTTGCAATTGTCGGCGGCGGTCCTGCCGGTATGGAAGCTGCCCGGTGGGCCACGCTTCGCGGATTCAAACCTACTATATTCGAAAAGAGCAACGAACTGGGCGGTGCTATCCTGGGCTGTTGCCTGGTTCCGGGTAAAGAAAAGATGAAATGGTACGCCGACTGGCTGCGGCATGAGATTCGGGACCTGGGTGTCGAAGTTAACATGAACCACGAAGTTACCCTGGATGAGCTGAAGAGTTACGAAGTTGTACTTAACGCTACCGGTGCAGTAAGCTATGTACCTGAAGTCCATGGAAAAAAAGAGAGAGTCGCCTCATTAGAGGAAGTGTTTGCCTGCCCAAAGAGTTCCTGCGAGTTCTATCCTGAAGGCAGCGGCCGTACAAACCGTAAACTAGGCGAGAAGGTGATCATCTGGGGTGACCACTATGGTGCTGCCGACCTGGTAGCTTTTCTTGGTGCGGCAGGCAAAGATGTTACCGTTGTCACCGACAAAAAAGAATTTGGTTCCACCGTGGAAGTAATACACATGTATGTTCTTCGAAAACGTATGGCACAGAGCGATGCTGAAGCCTTGGAGTCACGTCCGTACAAATACCCGGTCAAGGTATTTGAGAGTTCAACCCTATCCTTTATAGATGATAAAGAAGTGACAATAATAGACAGTAATTTGAATAAAACGGTGATAGAAGCAGACGATATTGTAACATGTTATACACAATCCAACACAGCTTTAGCCGACATATTTGAGAAAGTCGATGCTGCCGGAATACCCGTGATTACTATCGGTGATGCTAAAAGTCCCAGAAATCTGCATGCCGCTGTTAAAGAAGGAGCATCCTTCAGCATTACCCTGGATCCGGATTATTGCGTCAAGAACCCGAACGGCGCCCTGATGGATAATCTTCCGATGGATGTCAAGGAACAGCTTGGCTGTTAAGGATTGTGCATGAGAAGTACAAGAATCTAAAATGTATACAGCCCTGCGTTTTCTTTGAAAGTGCAGGGCTGTAATTTAAGGAATAAAAAAGCAGAACGGGCCTGCTACCTGGATACCTGGACCCTTGAGAAAATCATTCGCCGCCGTCAGGAAAGGTGAAACAGCGCTCCCCCCTCTCTAAAGCGAGAAGGGCGTTTTTCCGCCACACCCCGCCTCCGTATCCCACGAGCTTTCCATCGGCTCCGATCACCCTGTGACAGGGTATGATAACGGCGATCCGGTTCTCCCCGTTCGCCCGGGCAACGGCACGGACCGCTTTAGGGTTGCCCAGGATTTTCGCCTGTTCACCGTAGGAACGGGTGGTCCCGTAGGGTATATCCATCAGTACTTCCCACACCTTCTTCTGGAACCCGGTACCAGGACAGTAAAGAGGAACGGAAAAGGACCTCCGCTCCCCGGCGAAGTATTCCTCCAGTTCCCTTTTTACCTGTTTGAACAGGGGATCTTCCCCCGGGAAAATTGACGCCCTGGTCCTGGACGATAGAATATCCAGCTGGGTCTCCAGCATCCGGCGGTCCATGAACTCCAGGAGGCACAGTTTCCCATCATACACGCCGGTAAGCATAGGGCCTAACGGGGTGGGGACCCTGGTAACCAGGATGATCCTGCCGGACCGCGCATCCTTCGGCGGTTTCCCCGTCTGCCGGCTGAAAGCATCGGCGAATCCGCTTACCGATTCATACCCCGAGTTGAAAGCTGTACCGGTAACAGTCTCTCCCTGCCGGATCCGGCCAAAAGCGTACCCTAAGCGGATGAGCCGCTGGTGCGCCTGGAACGTCATGGAATGATGTTCCTTGAACCACCGGCGCACACGGTTCGGCTCCAATCCCATTTCGCGAATATCCTGATCTGTAATGCGGTCCCCCGGGCTCCTCTCCAGGATGTCCAGTAACGGCTTAAGCCATTCCGGCGGAGTTCCGCCTGTTTCCATGGGTCTGCACACCTTGCACGGCCGGTACCCATGGAGCAGGGCCTCCCTTGGGCCTGTGAAGAATTCCACATTCTCTTCTTTCGGTTTTCTTGCTCCGCACACAGGACGACAGAAGATGCCCGTCGTTTTTACTCCCGCAACAAACACCCCGTCAAATTCCGTGTCCTTCGCAAAAAACGCTTTTACCATGATTTCCCTTGGCGGCAGTTGTTGTATTTCCATGTACGAAAATATGAACCTTTACGGATATCAGCGCAACCGGAAAATTAACAGCATATTTTAATAGTGCACTTTGACCTGTTATCATGATATAATAACGGTTATGCTGACAAAAGAAGGATGTAATACACGGATAAACCGGCTCTGGGAGCGTCTTCCCGAAGATGTTGAATGGGTTCTCATCGCAGATCCCCGGCACGTCAATTATTTTTCCGCCTTCTGGGTGAACCCCTTAAGCCAATCCCTTGGTGAACGGTCGTTTCTCCTTTTGGAACGGACCGGGAAAACGACCCTGTTCTGTGAGAACGGGGCCTACAGGTCCAGGGTTGCAGAACCCTTTGTAGATGCCCTTGTTAAGGAAAACTGGTACGACCAGGTGCACTCCGTGGAAAACAGAGATCACGTTCTGTTCCGGACATTACGGGAAACAGGCACTATGGTCTTCACGAAAAAGGGCCTGATCGAAGAAGAATGGTTTCCGGAAGGAGCTTGCAGGTATCTGCCGGAAACCCGGGGAAGCTCCAGGGAGACGGTCCGGGAATCATCGCCTCAACTGGGTTCAATCATCCGAAGCTTAAGGCGAAACAAGGAACTAGACGAAATAGAGCTGATAAAACGGTGCGTCAGGGCAGGGGACGCAGGAAACCTGAAAGCCTTCAGTGTTGTTCAGCCCGGTATAAGCGAGCTGGAGGTCTACCGGGAAGTACAGAGTGCTGTGCTCGAAGAACTCGGATACCCCGGCCTGGTATACGGAGACTTCCGTGCCGCAACACCGGAAGAGCCGCGTAAAGGAGGACCTTCAACCGGCTATGTCCTTAAGCCCGAAGACACGTTTCTCCTGGATTTCGCGGTTGTTCTGAACGGCTACAGGAGCGACACGACAAATACCATCCCCGTCGGCCCCCCTTCAGACCACTTAAAAGAACTATTAGATCTGTGCCTGGGGGCTCTGCAAAAAGGCGAGGAACACCTCCAGCCGGGGATACCAGCACAAGAAGTTTACTCCAGTATTGCAAAAACCCTTAACACACCAGGAAGCCCTTCCAGATTTCCCCATCACGCCGGCCACGGCATAGGGTTGGGACACCCGGAACCACCCATCCTGGTTTCAGAAAGTACCGATATACTTGAGTACCATGACGTCATTGCCGTCGAACCCGGAATATACGTCAAAGGGATCGGGGGGGTTCGGATCGAACACAATTATCTCATCACGGAGAACGGTTTCGAAAAGTTATCGAAACACTCTTTTTAATCACCTATCATGGACCGAATCATGTCCGCCCACCCTTTCAACCCCTTTCTTTCGCCATTGATCGTGTAGATGTCACGAAAACAGAACTCCAGGTTACCGTTTCCTTCTGCCTCAAGGTAACGAATATGTCATATTCGATCATCACGGATAAGCTCCATAAGGCAATGAATCAATTCCGGCGGTATCAATTTGAAATTGGTTATAACTTATGTTACAATTTTCTACACTTCGAACATCGCTTGTAAAGGACAAATAGTATGGCAGAGTACCTGTTGGGAATCGATAACGGAGGGACGATCTCCAAGTCCGCAATTTATGATCTGGATGGAAAGGAAATCGCCACTGCCAGCGCGAAAACAGAGCTGATCATGCCGGAACCCGGATACACGGAAAAAGATATGAGGAAATTCTGGGAAGCGATCTTCCGTTCCATCCGGGACGTAATAAAAAAAGCAGGTATAAAAAACACCGATATTTGCGCCCTTGCCGCTACAGGCCACGGGAATGGTATGTATCTTATCGATGACAAAGGAAATCCCGCTTACAATGCGGTCATCTCCACTGATATGCGGGCCAGCCGGATCGTTCAGAACTGGTACACCGACGGTACATTTAAAAAAGCCCATGAAAAAACTATCCAGTCTATCTGGGCAGGTCAGCCGGTTGCCCTTATTAAATGGTTTATGCAAAACGACCCGGAGGTGATATCCCGGGCTCACAGGATCCTTATGTGCAAGGATTACGTGAGGTATCTTCTTACCGGCGAAGCCTACGCGGAGATCACCGACATTTCCGGTACCGGACTGCTTAATGTGAAAGAAGTACGGTACGACCGGGAACTCCTGGATATCTTCGGCATCGGGGAGTGCTTCGACAAACTGCCGGAAATAAAAGGTTCAACAGAAATCTGCGGGTACATTACGAAAGATGCAGCACAGCAAACCGGCCTTGCCGAAGGCACCCCGGTAGCCGGCGGCCTTTTCGATGTAAATGCCTGCGCAGTTGCTACGGGCATTATTGATAACACAAAACTCTGCTCTATTGCGGGAACCTGGAGTATTAACGAATATATCAGTGAAGAGCCGGTCATCTCCGATGACCTCTTCATGACTTCCATCTACTGTGTGCCCGGCTACTGGCTTATCCAGGAATCCAGCGCCACCTCCGCAAGCAACCTGGAGTGGTTTGTCACCCAGTTCTTAAGCGACGGAAGCGGATCTTCCTACGAGGAGTGCAATACCCTGGTGGAAGGCATATCCCCGGATGATTCTGATGTGGTCTTCCTTCCCTTCCTCTTCGGTACCCATGCCGGACCGGACGCGACCGCCGGGTTCCTGGGATTGAACGGCTATCACACGAAAGCCCATCTCCTCCGGGCTTTGTACGAAGGGGTGGCATTCTCCCACAGGTATCACATAGAAAAACTGGGACGCCACAGGCAACTGCCTGGAGTGGTCCGGGTATCCGGTGGGGCCGCCAGGTCCAGGGTGTGGATGCAGATTTTTGCAGACGTACTGAATAAACGGATCGAGGTGACTTCCAACAGCGAGCTGGGCACCCTGGGCGCCGTTCTATGCGCAGGAATCGGAACCGGAAAATTCGACTCCTTCGAAAGGGCAACTGCTCGAATGGTCAAAATCGCCTCTTCTTTTGAACCTGTTCCCAAAGCACGTAATACCTATGAAAAGAAGTATAAAAGGTACCTCCGGGTGATCGAAGGCCTTAAACCGGTATGGGAAACCTTTTAAAAGTGAAAACACGGTACGATCTGCAGCTTCTGTACAATGTGTCCCGGATGTATTTCCTGGAAGGGAAGAAACAGGAAGAGATCGCCGGAGAGGTAAAGGTGTCCCGTTCCTCCATTTCACTGATCCTTTCGGAAGCAAAAGAGTGCGGCATCGTTGAAATTACCGTACGTAATCCCCTTTCCAATGACGAAAGACTATCCGCACAATTCCTCGATTCTTTCGGTGTTAAAGAGTGTTATGCCATCCCGACATCGCTGATGAATTCAGAACTCCTGACCCAGTTAGCGGCTGAACGGGCTGTCGGAGTCTTCAACTCCCTTCTCAATGATACCTCCTGCGTTGGTATCGCCTGGGGAAGAACCTGCTACCACTTCATGCGGGCTTACCGCTCTAAAAAGCATCCCCTGGATGCACACATCGTCCCCCTGCTGGGAGGTACCAACCGGTACCAGAAACGGTTTCACCTGAACGAGATGGTAAGAGACTTCGCGGAAAAAATTCCTGCAACACCCCACTTCATCCACGCCCCGGTGCTCGCCGAAACCAAGGAAGATTATAACCTGTTTATACGGAGTTCCAGTTTGAAGACAATTGTTGAAACATGGAAGCACATCGACATTGCCGTTGTTTCCGTCGGGGGTCCTCCCGGTAAGTCGGGACAGGACAGAACCGGTACTCTGCCGGGACACGATTTTTCCGGCTTGGTTATTTCTGACCTGGCGGTGGGAGACATCTGCGGGAGATACTTTACGATCGATGGTGAGTTCATCGAAGATGATATCGCCAAGCGTTCCATCAGTATCAGCCCGATGTCGATGAGCAAAGCAGGTGAAGTTCTCTGTATTGTTGCGGGACTGGAAAAACGGAGGTCAATCATCGGCGCACTAAGGACAGGGCTGATCGATATCCTGGTCCTTGACGAAAAGACAGCCGAGGCAGTGCTTTCCATGAGGTCGCAATCAACATGACAGGGTGTGGGATCGCTCCCTATGGCTAGACATTGTCCTTTACCAGCAGGTGATTGAGCACAACGGCGAAAATGAGCACGCTGCCTTTTGCCACCATCTGCCAGAATGGAGGTACCACGGTCATCAAGCCGGTAGTCACACACATGATGATGAGGGCGAACACCACTGCGCTTAGACTCATGGCACTGCCCACGGATAAATGGGACGACACCATGCAGCTCCTGCCGGAACACTTTGCCGATATGACCTACCAGGTCTGTGCTTTATCCAGGGGCGGCTGTGTCTCAGAGATGAACCTGTACGGACTGGCCCAGGATATAGTAGGATTTTGATTACCGAGGTAAACTATGTCCAATAACGACCGATACATCATCCCCAGCCTGGAACGCACCCTGAACATTATGGAATTTCTTGCAGGTGAACCCGAGGGGAAAAACATTACCGAGATCGCAGAAAAACTGGGGCTCTCCAAGAACAGCGTTTTCAGAATTCTGAAGACTCTAACCATAAAAGGGTATGTGGAAGAATATAAAAGGCTTTACCGCCTGGGAACCAAACTTTTCCAACTGGGAACCAAGGCTGTGGGGGAATTCAGTCTAATAGAAAAGGCGTTACAGTACATGAGAAGTCTCCGGGACGAAGTGGGAGAAACCGTACTGATCGGGAAACGGCTGGGTGCTTCAGGTATCATCCTGGAGCAGGTCCCGGGCCACTTCCCGGTTAAAGTGATTGTGGAAGTAGGGTACCGCTTTCCCCTCCATTGTACGGCCCCGGGAAAGGCGATCCTTGCCTACCTGCCGGAAGACGAACGTAATACAATTCTGAACCAGATGGACTATGAAGTATTTACCGACAAAACCGCCGGATCCAGAGACGTCCTGGAACCCACCCTTGATATAGTAGCCTCCACAGGATATGCCGCAGACAATGAAGAATCAATTATCGGTGTCAACTGTCTTTCCTGCCCTATATTCAACAGGAGGGGATACCCTGCCGCTGCAATATGGATTACCGGGCCGTCCTCCAGGCTGTCGGAGGATACCTTTGAAGCTGTGGGTAAGGTTATCGAAGGATACGCATCACATATTTCGGCTACCATGGGATACCAGCCGCAGCAGCCGGCATCGGCAGAATGAAGTGAGGGTCATAACCGTTTCAACTCAGAGTTGATGCGGCACTTCGAATGTTATCTAAAACGAACAGGCGCGCATCCCTGACATCGTCGAATGTTTCTTCTTTTTCATCCGCCCACATCTCTATAAGAAGGAGCCCGGTAAAACCGGATTTCAGGATGACCCGGAAGGCTTTGACAAAGTCCAGGGTACCCCGGCCGAAGGGAATCCTCCGTACCACCCCTTCGGTTGTATCTTTGACATGGATCCCCACGATATGCCCCAGGGCACAGGAGAATTCTTCCTCTGCCTCTTTATTCATTGCCGAAAGATTTCCGATATCCGGGTACGCCTGCAGGTAGGGAGAATTATACTTCCTGACGTACCACATTACTTTTTCTATGGAGTCCATAAAGGGGATCCCCATGTTTTCGATAGCCAGGGTCACTCCGAGCCTGCTGGCATAATCCAGGCTTACCTTGATATTCCGGTCGTAATGCCCGGCCGTTTCTTCCGTACTCGGTTCGTCATACCAGGCATCGTAACCTGCAAGCTGAACGATACGGACCCCGGTGTCCGCGGCGAAACGGATAGCCAGCTTCATAATCTCCATCCCTCTTTCACGGATGTCCTTGCAGCTGCTTCCTATGGGATACCGCCGGTGGCCGCTTAAACACATGGTGGGTACCGGAACGCCGGCATCCGCAATGGTGCGTACAAATTCCAGCTTCTTCTTCTTGTCCCAGTAGAGCCTTTCCAGCCGTTCATTACTTTCATCGATGGAAATTTCTACGAAGTCGTAACCCGCCTTTTTCGCCAGCTCCAGGCGCTCCGCCCAGGTGTAGCGGGCGTGAAGTGCTTTTTCATAGAGGCCGAAGGAAAACCGGTTTTCAATATCCACTGTGAACTCCGAAACGGCAGGAACCGGCTGCCGGTTATTTTTTCTGCCCGTAATCCTTGAAGACCTCGATGGCTTCCTGGTACTGCCCGTCCGTCAGGATTTCCGGGTTACCTGCGGCCTTTGCAATAAAATAGGTTTTTACCGCATCTTCCATGTAGACCGCCGCGTAGAGCGCCTGTTTGAGACTTGAACCCACGGTAATAACTCCGTGGTTCTTGAGTATAACCGCGTTGGCGTCTCCTAAGCGTTCAACAGCCTCTATCCCCATCTGCAGACTGGCGGCTGAGCTGAAGGGTGCAACTTTCACAACCCCGGCACAGGCGTTAGCCAGTGTTGTAACTGCCTTGGGAACTTCGTCGAAGAGCATACCGATGGCAGTGGCATACACCTGGTGTGTATGGATGATGGCTTTTACCCTGTCCATGTGTTTGTAGATGTGCACCAATGCTATGGAATCCACAGACGGTCTGCGCTCACCTTCGATGACATTTTCATCCAGGTCTATAACAACCACATCGTCTTCCGCCATGCCGTCATAGGCCATACCCGAAGGGGTTACCAGAATATGGTTCCCGGGCAACCGCATGCTCACATTTCCTCCGGAGAGAGAGATAAGCTTATATTCCTTCAATGCCAGTCCGGCTTTGATGATTTCCCGTTTTTCCGCTTCGTACATCAACTGCTCCTTGTTTAAATCCGAAGTTAACAATTACCATAACATATGTCAATCTGACACCTTTACACGTACCGTCCGTACTCCTTTACCGTGTTCAGCATTGCCGTGTAATTCTCCGGCTTCACACCGGAGTGGATGCTGTTACTGGAGGACAGGATAAAACCGCCACCTTCCATACCTATTGCCAGGCACCGTTTTGTCTCTTCCGTCGTTTCTTCCACACTTTTGAAGGTGAGAGTATGAGCGCAGTCAACATTCCCCTTCAGGGCTATCCGGTTCCCATAGTTCTTCTTTATGTACGCCAGGTCCATCCCGGCGATGGGATCAATCGGATCCAGGCAGTCGATACCGGAATCGACAATCATGTCGATAATGGGCATGATATTTCCGTCGGTGTGTTTCAGGACGAGCAACCCTAAGTCTTTGTATCCCTGCATCACTCTTTTCAGACCCGGGTAAAACACGTCCCTGAACTGGACGGGAGAGATCATCGGTCCCGATTTATACGCGTAATCATCACCGGTGTATATGATCCTGATGCCCCGTTTCACCGCCTCCTCGGCCATCTTCAGGTTGACATCAACACTGATGTCAACCAGCACCTTGATTGTTTCCGGCTCATCTATGAGGAGCATCATGAAGTATTCAAAAGGCATCAACCTGGATGGGATGGAGAACACGTCGTTCAGGTGAAGGATAAGGGCTTTTTTACCCGCATGTTGTTCTACCGCCCGTTCGATGGAGCGGTACCGTTCCGGTTTGTACGGGTTCGGCGGGGTATACTGTTCTACATCCTTCATCGTACGGATCGGACCATCCACCGGAAAGGCATGGGCCTGACCGGAATCCTGCTTGATCATCCCCCATTCGTCGCGGATATTCCCATCTTCGAGACGTTCGTTTTTATAATCACAGTCTACGCAGATCGCATCCAGATCTACCCGGTAACAGAACTCTTCGAGGGAGAGTCCCGGGTGGATGGCATGCATAACTTTTTTATCGATGAACCATTCAAACGTGGGTACCCGGTCTACATCTTCTCTTTTGAGGGTACGCAGAATCCTTTCTTCGGATGTAAGTTCCTTCATCGTTCCTCCATCAGGTGCGAAATGCATCAAATATGGAATGTGATATATTTTTCAGTCCTGGATAGATCTGTTGATAGATCGAATAGTAATCATCGTAGGCATTCTTAAGGGCTGTATCCGGTTCATATACTTTTCCCGGACGATATACCTGTTCAAATGCGTCCTTTTCATCGGCATACACACCGATTCCTATTCCGGCAAGCATGGCGGTACCAAGAGGAGTGGCCTCTTCTATTGAGGGTACTTCAATCGCTTTCCCGGAAACATCAGCCTTGTTCTGCATCCAGAACCCGTTCCTGGTGGTCCCACCGACGGCGACGATTTTAGCCACCGGTTTACCCATGGCTGACTCAAAGGCATCGATAAGCTCTCTGAACTGATAATCCAACCCCTCGATAACCGCCCGGGTCATACAGTTCCGGTCCACCCCTTCGTGGAGGCCGATAAAAGCGCCTAAGGATTTCGGATCCGCCTTCGGCGTAACTGCGCCGGAAAAATGGGGAAGGAAAAACACCCCCTTTGACCCTGCCGGAATCCCGGCTGCACCGTTCATCAGTATTTCCCAGATGGACGTACTGCCTTGTCCGGCTTCACGTTGTTCTTCAGAACAGAAATAATCCTTGTACCATTCGAGCATACCCGAGGAAAGGGCGTAAGCCGCATAATTATAGCGGTTCCGGACCACGTGGCTTTCCAGGAGGAGACCGGACCGGAACACTTCGCTGCTTACATTCGCTTCGGAGGTTCCCGCAAATAGAATTTCCCAGGTGCCTGTGATGTCCATGACCAGATCCGGGTCAAAAGCACCCACGGCAAGGCCTCCGCAGTGATAATCGTGGCCGCCCAGAACGACTGCCGTTCCCGGTGCAAGCCCGGTTTCCGAAGCGGCTTTTTTCGTCACTTCCCCGATTTTTGTTCCGCTCTCCTTTATTTCCGGGAACATTGAACGGGGAAGACCTGCTTCTGCTATCAGCTCCTCCGACCATGTCCGCTTTTTCTGATCCATTAAGGAGGTGCAGGATGCCATGGAGAAATCGGTGGCGATCTCTCCGGACAGCCTGTAATTGATAAAATCTTCGATGAGAAGCCAGGTCGCCGTTTTATCAAGGATTTCCGGAAAATGCTCCTTTACCCACATCATCCGGTATACCGAATGGATAGCCATAACCTGGGTACCTGCAACGGAAAAGATTTTTTCCGGCCCGAGCCTGCTGCTGAAGGCTTCGCTCTGGGGCTGGGTTCGCGGGCAGTGCCAGGAAATAAAGGGATACAACGGATTCCCGTCCCTGTCGATGGGGAGGCCGTCCATGCCCCACCCGGTTACTGCAACGGACCTGACCCGGGATGGTGTATCCACGGATTGGAGGGCCTCCCGGATGGCGCTCACTATGCTGGACCAGATGATGTCCGGGTCCCAGAACACCCAGTCAGGGTGGTCCGGATCGAGGTGCGATGTCTGTGTGGGAACACTTCCCGATGTTACCAGATTACCTTTAAAATCATAGACAACAGCCTTGATACTGGTGGAACCGAGATCTATTCCCATAAGATAATCCATCTTTCTCCTCCACTCTCCGAATTTGACATATGCTAGTACCTTTGTCAATTAAATATTACGATTTTTTATTTATATTTTTATTTTACTAAATTATTATAACTATTTCAAATATATTAAAAATTTCGTGCCCCAACGCCTTCTCACAGGAACCTCTGCATGCTTCTCCACCCCTTTGCTGAAACTTGAGCATACAGTGGATCAAGAAGTATTTCATATGTCCCTCCTTTGCCATATAACTTTTGTTTTCTTATATATTATTATTTTTAATTATATTTATATAAGTTTATCTAAATATTATACGATATTTTCTTGACATATACCATAACATATGCAATCATATTGCAATAATTTATTATTTTTCTTGAATTATTTCAAGAATACAAAAACATTTCGGAGGTAACTATGAAAACAAAGGATCTTATGTACCTGCTTCTCGGCTTGGTTCTTGTCACCGGGCTGTCGTTGACCGGTTGCGCAAAACCTGAGGAGGCTATTACGACAGAGACAGAAGAAAGTCAACAGGATTGGGCTTTTGTCGGCGGAGGTGAAGAGGAAATCTACTACATGATCACCTTCGTATCCGGCGTTGAGTACTGGGTCCCGGTTTATGAAATGTTCAAACAAGCCGGCGCACAGCTTAACGTAAAAACGATTTACACAGGAACACCTGAGTATGATCTCAATAAACAGCTTACGGTTTTTGAACAGGTTCTTGCGAAGAAACCGGCAGGAATTGCCCTCTGCCCGATGAATGGTGACGCCTTTGTAGAACCGATTCAAAGAGCCATAGACATGGGTGTCTCGATCATCACCTTCGCTACCCACAGTGAAAACAGCAACGAGTTCGCCTATATTACTTCTGACAATGTTCATGAAGGGTACATGGCGGCGGACGCTATCGCTGAAGACATGGGCGGGAAAGGTGAAGTTGCCGTACTCGAGAACCCGGGACAGGACAACCATGACCTGAGGATCAAGTCTTTTATCGAAAGAATCGAAACGAAATGGCCCGATGTTAAGGTTGTTGCCCGTGCGGCATCCAACCAGGATCCCAACAAAGCATATACTGCCGTGAAAACAATGGTCCAGGCCCATCCGAACATCGGCGGGATTTTTATGCCGGAAGCAAGCTCAGGCATGGGTGCTGCCCAGGCTGCTATCGAAATCGATACGGGCATCCGGATTCTGTGCTGCGACGTAAACGATTCGATCCTGGATATGATCAAAGAGGGAAAAATATTCGGAGCGATCAATCCTAACCAGGGGATCCAGGGATACTATTCCATGTTGACCTTGTATTTGGCAAACCACAAGCTCATCGACCCGATGAACGATTACAAGCAGTCCGGTTTCAACCCGGTAAGGTTCCCCATCATGGATAATGGTCTGGCAGTGGTTACCAAAGACATTGCGGATAACTTTTATGTAAAACCCTACCTGGAAAGGCGAAACAGCGGTGGAATCGAGGAAACCAGTGTTGAATATGCTGAAAAGAACAACCTCCCTTTCATAAAGTAGCACCTGACACACAACCGATGCTATCAGTCTTGTATTCGGACCGGAATGAGTTATACTTATTCCGGTCTGTTCTCTACCTGGCAACTGGAGGAGAAGGGTGAGTAATGACACTGCTCTGGAAGTCCGGGGCATTACAAAAACATTCCCGGGAACCCGGGCCCTGGACGATGTAGGCCTTTCCTTACAAAGGTGTGAAGTTCACGCGGTGGTAGGTGAAAACGGCGCAGGGAAATCCACCCTGATGAAAATCATCGACGGGATATATCAGCCCGACTGTGGTGAAATAGTTATAAACGGCAATGTCGTCGATATCCGGAACCCTTACGACGCACAGCAGCTTGGTATAGGTTTCGTACACCAGGAAATAGCGCTGTGTCAGCACATATCCGTTGCAGAAAACATCTTTATGGCGGATATCAATTCACAGTCGCGTGAACTGGTACCGTATAAAGAGTATAACAAACAGGCAAAGAAACTGATCGGCCAGTTCAACGCATCAATAGAGCCGGAAACGAAGGTGTCCCGCCTTTCGATTTCCAATCAACAGATCGTGGAAATCGTAAAAGCCCTTTCATTGGACTGTAAAATCATCATCTTCGATGAACCGACTGCGGCACTGACCGAAACTGAAGCAGAGGCCCTTTTCGCCATCATCCGGAGACTGAAGTCGGACGGAATCAGTATTCTCTATATAAGTCACCGCATGGCCGAAATATTCGGCAACTGTGACAGGGTAACCATACTGCGGGACGGCCGGTATATCGACACTCTGGTCGTTTCTGAAACCGATGAGATAACAGTTGTAAATAAGATGGTCGGGAGAAACATTACGGACCTCTATCCGCCGAAGAGCAAAACCATACCGGATCAAAACGAGGTGTTACTGGAGATACAGAATTATTCCAGTAATACAGATTTCCATGATATCAGTTTTTCCCTGTATAAAGGGGAGATACTAGGCTTCGCCGGTCTTATCGGGGCCGGCAGGAGTGAAGTCATCAAAGCCGTATGCGGTCTCCATTCAAAAAGCCGGGGTGAAACATTCTTACGCGGAAAAAGAATAAAGATAACCAGCTACCGGGATGCCATCGACCACGGCATAGTATACCTGACGGAAGACAGAAAATCGGAAGGGCTCTTTTTGAGACTGAACATCCGCCAGAATATTTCCGCGGTCAACCTCGACCAGGTATCTTCGGGTTTACTGTTAGATAAGAAAGCGGAACGGAAACTCACCGACAAATTTGTAAAAAAGATGAAGATTCGGTGCTCAGGTATCTCCCAGTCACTCGAATCGTTAAGCGGCGGCAACCAACAGAAAGTGCTGTTAAGCAAACTCCTGGCAATCAACCCTGCTATTCTGTTCATGGATGAACCTACCCGCGGGATCGACGTGGGTGCCAAGTCGGAAATCCATATACTGCTTCGGAACCTGACAAACGAAGGGGTGGGAGTTGTCCTGATTTCCTCGGAAATGCCGGAAATCATCGGTATGTGCGACCGCGTAATCGTCATGCATGAGGGAAGGATCAGCGGTATCGTTTCCAAAAAAGATTTAAGCGAGACAACCCTGATACATCTGGCTTCAGGAATTACGAAAGAGTATAAAAGAGGAGAAAAATAGATGGCGTCGAAGAATAATCTGCAGGATGCCTGCGTGGAACCTGAACAGAAACTTCTGCATTCCATGATCCTGCGGCTGCGCGGGTTCAGAGAAGGGACGCTTATCCTGGTTATTCTGGCAGTAGGTATCCTGATGAGCTTTTTATCACCATATTTTCTTACAGTTGGTAATATCAGAGCAACCCTCCTTTCCTTTGCAACGGAAGGAATCGTCGTTGTAGGGATGACTTTTGTCATGGTACTCGGCGGAATCGACCTTTCCGTCGGGTCGGTAATGGCGCTGGCCATGGTGGTCTCCGGGAAATTATACCTGATCGGCCTTCCAATCCTTTTTGCCGCCCTAATCGGCCTGGGAACCGCTGCGTTGGTGGGCTTCATCATCGGCTTCTTTATTACCAGGGTCGGATTGAGCCCGTTTATTACCACCCTTGCCATGATGGGCATAGCCCGGGGAGGGTGTTTCGTGGTTACCAAGGGAACGCCTCTCTCCCTGTTCAGCATGCCGGAATCTTTCAAGAATATCGGTTTAGGTTCTGTTGCCGGTATTCCCTATATCATCATCATCTTTATCGTCATCGTCGTTGCAAGCGATTTCCTGATGCGCAGATCGAAAACTATGAGGAAAGTTTTTTATACAGGGAGCAACGAGACTGCAGCCATTTATTCCGGCGTCAACACCAGAAGAATCAAGCAGGGTGTGTACACACTCACATCATTCATGGCCGGTCTCGCAGGAATTCTGTACATGTCTCGCTTCAGTTCCGCCACCCCCGGGTTCGGAGCAGGAGTAGAACTTACCACCATCAGTGCGGCTGTTATCGGAGGGGCCAGTCTGAACGGTGGTGAAGGAACCGTCCTGGGGGCTGTCCTGGGAATTGCCCTGCTGGCAATTATCACCACCAGTATGATTCTCCTGGACGTTTCAGTCTATTGGCAGGATCTGATAAAGGGTATCATTCTTCTTACAGCTGTATCTTTGGATTATCTTCGTCATAAAAAGGGAACCTCCTGATTCAGGTATTGACAGCCGGCGGCGGCGGGGATTTTCCCTTTTCATCACCGGCTATCAGTACGTTTACCTTTCCGGTTTCAAACTTTTCAGCGAACTGGTCCCCGGGTTTCCTGTTGGTTATCAGGTAATCGACATCTTTCAGGCTCCTGGAATGATACATACCGTGGTGTCCGAATTTATTTTCCGAAGCGAGGACGATCACCTCTTTAGAGATTGAAAACACCTTTTCATAGATTTTCACCAATGACATTTCGTCCAGGGTAAAGCCTGTTTCAAGATCTATCCCGTTGTATGTGATAATCGCCTTATTCAAAAAGATGTTGTCCAGCTCACGCAGCTCTTTGTCACCTGAAGAGAACATCATATTATCACGATACCCTATTTCGCCGCCCAGGACATATACCCGTTTAACAGCGTTGTATAAAAAACTTAACGTGTTCAGGTTGTTCGTTATTACACGGACATTCCGGTAACGATAGAGCATCTTCGCAAAGATATAGCAGCTCGAGCCCGGCCCGATGAAAAGACTGTCAAACTCACCGATAAGGGAAAGAGCTTTTTCAGCTATCGCTGTTTTCTCATCATAGAAGGGGAACACTTCATTCTGCTGAAAATAACGTTCATCCACCCCTTCAGAAAGGACTGCTCCGCCGTGGATCTTTTTCAGGAACTTTTCATCTTCCAACCGCTCTAAATCTTTACGCACAGTAACATCGCTTACCCCGAGCATTTCACACAAACTGGTAATGTCGATGGTTTTCTGCTCCAGGAGTATCTGCCGAATCTTTTCCAGTCTTTCCGCTATAAACAATCGATGATCCTTTTAAAATATTTCAAATTATTCGCACTTCTTTGATTAAGACCATAGTATCAAATAAAAGAAAAGATTCATAGTTGTTCATTCTTTTTCATATTTGACCCGTGCGTTCTACCAGGACCACTGGGGCCCGTGGTTGAGCATCTATCACACAGGTTCGCCCAGGGACTCCAGGTCACTTCGTATGGCCTGTACGTCCATGGGATCCAGTGAAATCTCACAGGCCCGGGCATTTTCCTTTGCATGGTTCACTTTCCTGGCCCCTGCCAGTGCCCAGGTTATTCCCTTCTGAGAAAGGGTCCAGGTTATTACCAGCTGGGAGAGGGTACAGCTGTATTTCTCTGTCAGCGATGTCCAGCCCTCCAGCATGCGGATCACTCTTTGACGGTTTTCCCCTTTAAACCAGGGGATATGGTTTCTGTATTCGGCATCACCGAATGTAGATTCCATGGTAATTTTCCCGGACAACAGGCCCTGCTCCAATACAGAGTATGCCATGATCCCTACCGATTTCCCGTTACATAACTCCGTGTATTCAGGCTCGATCTTTCTGTCCAGCATGGTATACCGTTCCTGAACAGCATCGAGCCGGCTTACAGCCAGGTAGTCTTTTATGTCCTGTATCGTGGTGTTGGATGCTCCGATAGCACGGATTTTCCCTTCCTTTTTTAAGGCAAGAAGGCATCCCATGGTCACGTCTATGGGAGTTTTATCGTCTCCCGGTTCCTGCCAGTGGGTGATATACAGGTCGATATAGTCGGTTTGAAGCCTCTTAAGGCTGGTTTCCAGTTCTTTACGGATCGTACCGGGCTTAAGAGAGCGCCTCACAGTATACCCATCCATCTCGAAGAAAGGCTCCCCCTCGTCTCCTTCCCACCACAGTCCGCACTTCGTGGCGATTACCACCTTGTCACGCATCCCTTTTACTGCCTTGCCCACAACTTCCTCACCCCGGCCGAAACCATAGGCCGGGGCGGTATCGATAAAATTAATGCCTTCATCGACTGCAGCATGGATTGCTTTTACAGATTCTTCATCATCAGACTCCCCCCACCAGGGACCGCCTCCGATTGCCCATGTCCCCAGACAGACCGGCGAAGTCTTAATCCCCGTTGTTCCAAGTTCCCGAAATACCATTTCACATCTCCTGTTTCTATATTTCAAACTTTTTATTTATAATAAAATATTTTTATAATAGATGTAAGGGGCTGCCGAAAAAATCATTGAAGAGCAATCTCGGTTTATATATACATAAACACTTACTGCCGGCGATATGGACATATTGTGACTAATCAGGCTCAAGGGGGTCTATGATTTTAATTGTCGCCGTTAATCGATTAAAATCGGAGGTGTTATGTGTGGCGATGCATTCTACTTCCGCTTTGTTAAGTATCTCGATGATGAACGCATCGTAAGAGGACCCACCGCTGACAGGTAATTGCACCATGGTATCAATGATATCCCACACCATATCTTCCGAAAATGATGCAACCGTCGCATTGTTACGCAATGTGCCTAGGAGCACTGTTTGGGCTTCCACAGGAGTCAAACGATACGAACCTGGGAGACGGGTCAGTACGGCATATGATTCGAGAATAGAATGATGCGCAACGGTTACTTCATAATCCTCAAAAGCCTGGTCCAGCCAGCGGGAAGATGGTTTATGTAATGGATGATTTGCGTGTACAGCAGCGATCAGGATAGAGCTGTCAACACCGATTTTCATCTTTGAGTCTTGTGCTTCTTCATAAAATGTTCCGATCGGACTTTCGCTACCTGAAAGATATCCATTTCTGCGACTTCGCTGCCAGTGTCAATTGCTATGACATGACCCTGCCTGACCAAGCGCCTATTGGGTTGTACCGGTACAATAGAAATTCCATCGGGCATAGGTATAATCTGAACCTCACAACCAGTATCTATCCCATATCGATTTCTGAGCTCTTTTGGTATGACTAGTCTTCCTGCCTGATCGATTCTTGTCTTCGTCTTCATAAATATATAATGCCAAATATTGTGCCAATTGTCAAGTAAAATGCCATTTTATTATATCCTGGTCATTCATGGCGATCATCGAGGGAGTGATAGACGGAATAAAATTTGCATTTCACCTGTTCGTGCATAATACTGTAAATACATATTCAACAATTGTATGGTAAGGAGAAGTAATCATGAAAGTATTCATTTGCAAGATGTGCGCTCATATCGAGTTCAGTTCGGCCCCGGGAACATGCCCGGTCTGCGGCGCTCCACAATCCCAGTTCCAGCAGAACGACAAGGTATTCGATGAATCCGCCGAAAAAAGCCCCGAAGGGGGTATAAAACACGTTCCGGTTATAACGGTGGTTGCAGACTGCAAACTTATTCCCGAACAAAACTGTACCGACATCCTCGTACGGGTCGGCGAAACGCTCCATCCCATGGAAGAGAAGCACTATATCACCTTTTTAGACCTCTACCTAGATAACAGGTACGTATCCCGGGTAATGCTCTCCCCGGACATGTATCCCGGGGCTGTATTTCACCTTAAGTCAACGGGTTCAAAAGTATCCGTTGTGGAAATGTGCAATCTCCACGGCTACTGGATCAACAAGGCGGATATCTGATTACAGCATTTCGTGCATTATTCCGGCGGCCCGTTCAGCGCCGCCGGAACGGATTTTTTCATATACAACATCTTTACCCAGCAATCTTAGTATTTTTTCTGCCAGTTCAGGAGGACCGGTCTTTTCGATATCCATCTCCACTCCTGCACGATGACGCTTAAGCCGTGACCTGACATGATTCATCTGTTCACTATGCCGTTTAAGGGGGAAATAGATAAACGGTACCTGCAGAGCGGTACATTCCAGCGTGGTCGTTCCTCCCGCCTGGCAGATGCAGAGATCCGCAGCGGCAAAATGCTTATATAACCTTGGAACGAATCCCTTAATGAGAACACCCCCGGGAGCGGTAAAACGATGAGAATCCATCCGGGGTCCTAATACGACAACCATCCTGCACAGGGGCATCTCTGCCCTCACTGAGGAAAAAGCATCGATACACAGCTTTACCAGGGACCAACCGATGGAAGTACCGCCGAAGGAACACACAATAAGGGGATATTCCCCGTAGCCCAGCCTGGTCCTGATGCCGGCGTCCTGAATGATCCTTTCCGGATCAAATGGGAGGACATACCCGGTAAAATCGTACCTGTTTTCCGCGAACTCCCTGCGCCGGGGTAGACCGAAACCGAACCTGCCTGCAGGCACATCCTCCGGCTCCCCGGCAAAGATAAGCCGCATGTTATCCTTTAAGGTACCGTAGGTCCTGATCCAGTTCCTGTTTACTATCCCCACCCCTATCCATTCCAGGGGATTAGCCGACACCGGCTCCAGACCGATAAAATCGTGAATCATCACGCAGGGAACACCACGGAGCAGGTCAGGCTCCCCGGATACGGCAGCATCGATTTCATAGGCTTCATCGGAGATAACCAGGTCGAACCGGTATGTTTCCATGACCCTCCGGAACACTTCCACGTTCCTCCTCCACCCCGGCCGCGCATGGAGTATATAATGGAAGAGATTCATAGCGCCCTTTTCCGCTACCTGTTCCGCAGCCCTGCTTGAATCCGCACATCCTGAAGCTTCCGGTAGGAGGGTTTCACCTCCTTCCACCAGGTACTCCCGTGCAGGACTGCCTGCAAGCCAGGATATCCGGACACCGGGACGGACTAAACGAAGCCTGCCTGCAATGGCGGCATCCCGGACAACATGGCCTAAGCCTACCGAACCGCTTATATAGAGAAGGTGCTTCATGTGAAAAATTTTAAAAACCCACCTTCGATGTTAGGATCTGTTCGATTGCAGAAAGGATCATATCCCGGGTACTCTCGTCGAAATCGATCCTCTTCACAAGACGGGTAAGGAAGGGTTTTACAAAACGCTCCAGCTGTCTGCCTGTTTTCTCATAGTCAGTTTTATGATCCAGCATCATCACAGCAACGGGGTGCGGATCGGAATACTCACCTATGATCTGGAACCCCAGCTTGCTGTACATGGAGATGTGCTTTTTTTCGTCGGAAAATACATCCAGGAACACCCGTTCGGCAGTATGGTATTTTGCAAACAGGTAAGCTAAGGTCATGAGACCCAGGGGGATAATACTTCCCCGCTCTTCTTCCAGAACAGCCAGCCTGTCGATCTCCGCGCACCGTTTGCCTGAAATCAAATCGTTGAGCTGGAAGTGTTTTTCGATAGGTAACGTTGTCACTATTTCGGGAACCATGCAGGACACGGTTCCGACGGGCTGAAGTCCCTTATAGGCAACGATATGAAAAGCCACTTCATCCTCCTGCCTTCGGATCGTCTCCTCTAAGTATCCTTTTTCCCCTACCAGGATTTTACGCTGAAGATAAAACACATCCTCCTTGGTTTGAGGGTCTGATGCGTTTCTGAACCTGATCTTCCACTTTTGCTCTTCCGTTAAGGGGATATAGACGATAAACACACTCCCCTTACCGATGGTACTGTCGATGTGAATCCTTCCGCCCATACTGTAGATGATCTGATGGGTAATGCTCAAACCCAAGCCTGTTCCCTGCCCCGGTTCCTTGGTAGTGAAAAAGGGATTAAATATCTTTTCTATGTTCTCCTCTGCGATGCCCTGACCCGTGTCCCGTATGGAGATAACCGCGTTTCCGTCGAGGTACCTGCTCTCGATGGAAAGAACCCCTTTCCCCCGCATAGACTGAACCGCATTGATAACCAGGTTTACAAACACCTGCTGCAGTTCGCCCTGGTTCCCCATGACCGGGGGCAGCTCTTCCAGGTACTCGATCACCTCGATATGCTTGAAATTCATACCCCGTTGTGCCAGCTTGAGGGAAATCCTGAGTACCTCGTTTAAGTCCACGCTGGTCGCTTCACCTTTCTCTTTTCGCGAGTAGTTAGTCAGATCTTTCACCACCTCCGCGGCAGTCTGGGAATAGGTGATGATGTCCCGGGTATATTCGTGCAGTTTTGACGAAGGGTCTATCTCATCGAGCATGATCTCTGCAGTCCCGATGATGCCGCCTAAGGGGTTATTGATCTCATGGGCGATACCGGACGCAAGGGTCCCGATACCGGCGAGTTTTTCCGACTGGATCAGTTCCTGCTGCAGCCGTTTCTGTTCTGTAATGTCCTGGAACAGTTCGAGAAAGATCTTGTCCGAACCTTCGGGGACACTGATTGGATAGTAGGATACGGCAAAAGTAAATCCTGTTCTCTCATCCACCAGTTCTATTCCGAAGGGTAGCTGGGTGTGGAGGCAGTCCTGGGCCAGGCAGTCGACACAGGGTTTATTCTTACCGAAATAGACCCGGTAGCACTTTTTACCGATAAGGTCCTCGAAACTGTGGCGGAAATACCTGGTTGCAGACAGGTTTACCATGATGATGTTGTAGTTGATATCCTGGATCGTTATGGGGTTGGTAATACCGTCAAAAAACGCTTCCAGCTTGTTTCTGCTCAAGGTAAGCTCTTTATTAAGGTCCTGGAGCCTCTTCTGCTGTTTCTTAAGCCGTTCGAAGGAGATGGCGTTCTCCAGAGAAATCGAACACTGATCCGCCAGCATCTGCAGGGTTTCCGTTTCGAACTGATTGAAGTAGTCCCTTTCCTCCAGGGGGCCCAGGACGATACAGCCGTTCACCCGCTCTTTGAACCGTAACGGAAGAACGAGGCTGGGCTCAAGAGGTTCATTTTCCCCGGGAAAGGGTATTCTCACATCCGAAGCTGAAGGACGCAGAAGCGACCCGTTGCTCCTGGTAAACAGCTTAACGAAATCCGACTGCCTCCCGTACAACATATCGTCGATCTCTTCTTTTCCCGCCTTAAGGCCGCTGGCCGCCAGGACGCGGTAATTCCTGGAAGAGTAATCGAGAACCACCATGAATGCCCATTTCAGCTCGAAGGTTTCCACGATCTTCCCTATGATGAGCTCTCCTAAGACATACAGGTCAACAATCGAAGTAAGGCTCTGGGAAAAGTCCATCAGTCCTTTGTAGTAATCGAAACGCTTCCCGAAATAGAGCCGCTCCATGACCGAAAACGTCCCCCTTTTAAGGGGCTGGAAGATAAAGGCCGCAACACTTCCGAGAAGGAGAGAAATCATGAATGAATAGACAAACGGAATCGCCCGGAGTTCCCGGGATGACAACCAGAGGATACCATAGAAGATAAACGCGCTGATAACGATCAGAACGAAGTAGAGAATCGTCCGAAGCACAATCGCCGAATAATGAACAAGCCGGAATTTATAGATCGCGGTAAAGATAAAAACCGCGTTCAGGGTGGCGGCGAAGAGATCGATAGGATACCTTCCCAGGGGTTCGTGCACATTGACCAGGATACCCGCCAGCATGATGACAGCCCCTGCCAGGGGCAGCCGCAGCTTTTTCCTCAACGTTACCTGTTCAGCCTTGCTGATCACCCTGGAGAGCAGAACAATGCCGAAGATAAGATAACTGAAGCCTAACGAATATGCAACGAAAGCCCCTCTTGCCAGGGAGTAGTTGAAGATAGTTCCTTCGAACCAGGCACGTTCAACGATGTTGCCGGTAAAGTTCAATACCAGGAGAAATCCGTAATTACAATATCCAATATACGTGAGAATGTTGTAGCGTCTGCTCCTGGTCTCTGAAAGATCCAGCAAAGAATGAAAGATGGTGATGGACCCCCCCAGCATTCCCACCATCATGAACCGGTTCCAGGCAAGAGGGGTAAGGAAGGGCGTGTTGGCATGCATCATGAACGAGCCGAAGCTCCAGATCGCCATGACAAACATATAGAGAATAAAGGACCACCTGATCTTCTCTTCCCTGTTATGATATAAGCCGAAGATGGTGAAGATGATGTACAGGATAAAGGCAATCGCCGGTATAATAGAGGATATATCCAGGATCATAGCTTTTCCAGCATACCACAAATTGGGGATTTGTGATATAATAAATATATAATGGTACTGATCATTGGTTTATCCGGTTTTCTCTTCGTCCTTCTTTCCGATGTAAGCCAGCTGAAAAGCCGGAATCGCCGGGGTACTATGTTTTCGATTATCGGCTACTGCGGCGTTACAGGTGCACTGTTTTTTTCTGTACTGCAGTTTCCTCCGAAGTGGACACCCCTGTGGGCTGCTGTTGTAACCGTTGCCTCTGCAGTGCTGTTTGTTGTTCTCCTCTTCTATTCCCTGTTTATCGATATCCCTGTACATACTCCGCCTGAAGAACAACAAGAACGGAAAGCTTCATCAAAGGGCACCTACGGATTGGTTCGTCACCCCGGATTTCTCTG
>JAJSAL010000112.1 GCA_024274705.1 Spirochaetota bacterium | reverse complement strand
TTGTCGATCGAATGCTTGACAGCAGCTCCATTTTCGCCCACTATTAATGCACCTCCTGGGTGATTTTGTGTTGTTGCTAACTCATTACACCATATGGAGGTATTTTTTTCTATAGGTCAGAATCGCTCAAATTAGGTAAAAGTCAAGCGCTTTTTTTCTCCTGCTCTACTAATTTTATAGTCTGGTTAAATTGCCTGACTTTTTTATTGTAAAGATTACTATCTACCTCCCTAAACTGTTCTCCCGTCAGAAGCATTCTTCTCATTATCCCGCATAATTTTCTGATCAGTGCACTCCTTCCCCGGCCAGCCCCTCTACGCCCTTTTACATTTTCATAATAGCTATTCAAATACGGCGAGGCAAACATTGCCTGTACTAAAGACTGGGTTAACAGAGGTCGAGTAGTTTTTCGTGAAGCACGATTGATATGCCCGGCCCTGGACATATCTCCACTTTCCTTTAGTCGGGGAACAAGTCCAAGATACGCGTTCATCTTTCTGGTCGTCTTGAAACGGCGAACATCACCAATATCGGAAAGAAAAGCCAAAGCCGATAACGGGGTAATCCCTCTGATCGAGATAAGCAGTTTTATCTCTTTCTCAAACGGTTTTCCCGCATAGAATATTTCTTTGACTAATTGCTCTTTTTGCTCCTGCACCTTCCACAATATTTCAAGACTTATTCGGACGCTTATCCTGCTTGCCTCAGATATATCAAGCTTCTCAAGTAAAGATAACCCCGTCTTCTCGGAAAGGAGCAGCTTCTTGTTTACCGTGGAAAGCACAATACCATTCTCGGTCAGGATTGATTGAACGCTGTTCTTCAGCATAACCAGATGTTTATTAAGGCTCGCATACACCGAAAAAAGCCGCCGCAGCTCTCTGACTTCTCGTTTCGGCTTATACACTACAGGCAGCCCAAACTCTCCGGTAACCATATGTACCCATAATGCTTTTGCCATATTGCGGCTGTCCTGCTTGTCCGTTTTGTTCCACGAGTCCTTAATAATTCTGAACTTATACGGGTTTATGATAAAGCAGAGTGCTCCCTTCTCTTCGATCTTATCGGCCCAATAAAAACTTCCCAGTCCAGTCTCAAACACAACCGCGTCTTCGGGACCGAGGGTTTCAATATATGTATTCAAGTCACCCCAGGATTGAACAAATTTGATCTCTGTCCCGTTACGGTCCAAAACTGAAATTGTTGCCGACCGTTTGTGCCGGTCGATTCCATGAACTCTTTGTATCATCTCTTCCTCCATGTTTTTTCGGAGAAAAAAGGACCGGAATACCTTGGTGGTTATGCGTTTTTCCCATTCCACTATCCAGCATCGCATAGGTGTGCTATTATGTTGGTACGAAGATGCAGTGGGTGGTCTGTTCAAACCTATCAACGTGGTCGCAAAGCGCCACAAAAAATTATCAGACCACCTACTGTCCTTTCCTTATTTTCCCGGGTAAGGTCAGGATCAGTATACAACCACCCACCACAGGTTAAAAGCATAACTATTCAAAAACCGATGCCCTTGATGCTTTTATCATAACAACCTATCATTAAAAATCCTCTCAAAAAGATTTACCAAAGATAATCAACTCTAAGAATTGCAGATCCGGGAGCATAAACTTCTTTTGAATAAAAGTCCCAATAAGTACTACTACTTCCAGCATAAAGATTAAGTCCATAATTTGCTCCATAGTTTGGAGATTTATTCTCAAACCAATAAGAAGCTACTTTTGAAATATCCATAGATATCCAATTGACATGATTATAATCTGTTTCCTGCCGGCTTTCCTACTTCCAAGAAGAACACCTCGTATTAATATATTTCCTTCAAATATTAATACATATTTTCCAGAAATGTATGTTGATTCATAAGTAATCTGAGGCGTTTTCCACCTACCTCACTATAGCTTTACCTATCATTATCATTTTAACCTGGGGAAGTCCAATCATCTACGATTGGCATCCCACATTCCGGTCAAGGTAATAACTCCGTCGGATGTCCCAAAAACTGACGTCATATCTATGGTCACTGTTATGTCTCCCCACATTTCTAGATATCCAGGTGCAACACCTCTAACATAATAGTTTAAAGAAGAACCGAGATAGAATGATAAGTTGTGGGAGGTCATGCTTGTGTTTATTCCACCATTGGTGATGCTTCCGGAAGCATTATTGTAAACAGGATATAGTGTCCCGTTGCTTTTTCTTTGTAACGTAAGATACATGCCACTGAAAATTCCAGTGAGCCTGTAAACATCAGAATATCCTGGTAAGAGTTCGTTCGTTTGGGTTAGATTTAATGGGTTCAAAGATAATGATGCTGTAAAATCGTTATTAGAAAAATCTGTTCTAGTCGAAAGATCCCACAAACCAGTAACGTTATTGTAACTAATAGAGGTTTCAAAGCTTAGAATTGATCCTCGATTCATGCCTGCACTGTTGCTTGCTACGATCCGATAGTAATATGTGGTATTTGATGATAAACCGGTAATAGATTGGTTGAGGTTTACTGTACTTGTTCCTTCTCCAATGGACTCTGACACAGTAGTTGAAGAACTTGAAAGGGTAGAACTTGTGCCATACTCAAACCATGCGGATGTCGACGAGCCGTTCGGATTAACACTTCCACTCAAAGTAGCACCATCAGAGGTCGCTAAGGATACGGATGCCGTTGTGACAGTAGGAGCTGTCGATGGTGCTACCTCACAACTTGCAAAAAATATAGCTATAGAAAAGCAAGCGAGTATAAACAATGAGACATGTCTGTTCATCTGAGGTTTCATTTGGTGGGCCTCCTTTTATTTAACTGATTGCTCTAGTAAGTAACATCCCACTACTTGTTGGACAGCAGGACATCGTTGACACAATTTGCTATAAAGAACTAGCAGGACATCTTCTTGGAAGATTTTTCAAGTACATGTCAATACACTTATTACTATTTGATTTCTGTCTGAAAAAGACCCCTTAAAGTTTTTGATATTGAAGCAGAGTAAGCAGAGTATGCGGTTATTAGTGTAAAGGTTGCACTATCTGAATCAATTCCGCCGTCGGAATAAACAGTTACCGTTTCTCTTACCATGACGTCGGTAGTTCCGGTGTTATAGACCGGTGAGCTTAACTCAAATACGACTCCGGAATCATTTGGCCCAATTTCATAAACACGTGCAGGAACATCAGCTTCTGCAGATTCTACTGCAGCCCAACCACTAATAAACTCTTCTTTAAGATGAACTCTTTCGATTTTGACTTTGCCCCCGTTATTTGTAACCCTTGCAGTAATTGTAATATTACTGCCGCTCGTTACCGTTTCGGGGGATACTTCTGTTGTAACCGATATCGGTCCAGGGGACAATAAAGAGCAACTGGCGATATTAAAAATAAGAAACACATAAAAAAAATGAAAACATATCCTTTTCATTGCAATTCTCCTCAGAACTCGATTACCCTTTAAAATTTTTTCGCCTGTGAAAATCGGATATCTGATTCGCCGCTCGGTACATAAGCAACGGAGGAATTTCATCGAAAAACCTGTTTCGGCTTGAGCAGGTGAAATGTGTCATCGTCAATATCTTCCCTTAAAACGATCATCAAGCCGTCTTCCTGCGCGAAGATCCCTGCCGTTTCCGCCGGGACAAGGGTCATCTTGATTTCTTCCGGCCGCAAGGTCCACATGGCGCCGGTTAAAGGGTCCACAATGAGCCAACCTATAAACCCGCCGAAAAGAAAATTTCCCGCTAAGTACCATCCGCCGTTTAGACTGCTCGAAAGAGAAATCGTCTGTGATTCATATCCTTCTTTGGTAATTTCAACCCGGTAACTGGCACCTTGAAAAAACCCTTCCCCTCTTTTCAATGTCACCGTACTCGGGCTCACTGAATTCCACACTTCCATGTTTGAACTGTTGTAGATCTTTATCTGTGCCTTACTTGGTTGGGTCTTAATATCAATCTTTTGGGAACTCCCGCTGATGATTGATGCGCATCCTGAAAGGGAAATAAGTAATGTTGCAAATAGTGCGCCTGTAAGTATGTTTTTTGATTTCATTCTCGGCACTCCTCTGTTTGTGGTTTTCAATCTATATTTTGTTAAAAAAATTTATATCCGATACCCAAAGTGGCTGTTAATATAATGTTACCCATCATACTTCGTACCCAATCTTCTGCTAGGAGAAGATAAGTTCCACCAACCGATATTTGAAATATGAAACCCTTTGAATGAAGAAATTGATATCCGCCTGCCAAAGTCGGTCCCCACATCGTACCTGATTCTTTAGTAGTACCATACGGAGTAGCTATACTTCGTACTGCCGTTCCTGCGAAACCAAAATGAATATCACCTATAAACCGATGTTGAGTTCCGCTGGCAAACCTGACACCACAACCTATCCCTAAAGCGCCATCCGTCGAGACGACTCCCAAATCGACCGGTGGAAAATAGCCAATCCCGAATAGCATACCTGTGTTTGGGCTGATGTAATATTCAGCTGCGATACCAATCCCGGAATACTCATATCCGTATCCTGCCGTTATTGCCAAACCGGAAGTTTCGTGCTTTCCTTCATCTGCAAGTATAAGATCGTAATTAAATAGGAACACCGAAAATATCCCAACACATAGAAGATATTTCTTATTCATCATAAACCGGCCTCCTTACCTGTTGAAGATGCCCTAAAATATTTTCGAAAAACCTCTATCTTTTCCTTTAACCTTATTCTCGCGGTCTGTTTCAAGATGAAACTATAGCTTATGGCTATATATATAACTTATAGTATGTTTTCCTTCAGTTGTCAAGCACATACTATAGACATAGATATCAATACTATTTGTTTGATGCTTAATAAATGAATCACATATATATCATTTTTGCAAAAAATCTTAAAACGTTAAGGCGTATGCAGAACCTTACACAAGCTGTGCTCGCGGAGAAATGCGACTTATCCACGAACTATATTGCTGAGATGGAAGCCGGCAAGAAGTTTCCTTCTCCGAGGACCCTTGAGAAGATTGCCGAAGTTCTTATGGTAAAACCATATAGGTTACTCATCGAACCGGATAAGACTGTTCTTTTTAATAAAGAAGAACTTACCGGCTGGGTCATAAAAGAAATGAAAAGAGAAATAGATTCTGTCGTTGCGAAATATCTGAAACAGAATGACAGTAAAAATAATGAGGGAGAGCAACACGAAAAACGGAAAAAAGAGTGAAACCCCCCTTAATCCGGCGAAAAATGACTACAGGCGCCTGGAAAATGATAAATTACACCTTATCCATGTTAAAGTGCACTACGCTTTAATTGCAGTTGACTAAAGGGTTGTAGAGTTCTAGAATCTTATTCACAAAGTTCAACGACAAGGAGTTCATAGAATATGAGGAAAATAACCGCCTATATTGAAAAAGACCGAGAGACAGGATTTTACGTCGGTATTGTACCAGGAATAACGGGGGCTCATACTCAGGCTGCAACACTCGATGATCTGCAGAGGAATCTGAAGGAAGTACTGGAACTTTGTATCGAAGAGATGGATTCTGAGTCAATGAATGAATTACCGAAATTCGTAGGTATACAAGAAATAGAAGTAGGATCGTGAGCAGACTCAGAATTGTCGATTCTAGAACATTGGAGAAAGTGCTTTTTAGTCTTGGATTTGAAAGCGTTAGGCAGAAAGGTAGCCACATCTTCTATAGGCATTCTGATGGTCGGACTACTACAATCCCTCATCATGGAGGAAGGGTGCTGGCACGGCCTTTAATAAGAGAGATATTGCGGGAAATTGATATCACCATCGATGATTACAATAAGAAACTAGATGAGATATAGCCCAATTACAGGGTGCTTGAGGCGGCCATAAAAGAAAACGATATTGGTGGCGAATCCTCTCTTTGCAGTGGCAGGCGTTCCGCCGGCTTGCGCAGGCATAGAAATAGAGATTCATTGACTTCTGTTCTGCCAGATAGGTATCTTATTTCTATGAAAACAATAATTTTCGTACTGACCTGCCTGACTTTACTTCCCGTGCGGAGATACTGTCAAATGTTGTGGATGAGAGAAGCGCATCCTCCGGATACATCCCTATGCTACCTCTTCAAGTAATTCCCCATCAATGAATTTTGTATCCTTCAAAACGAGAGGAATCAATGTATGTCCTTTTAGTTTATGCCAGGTCTTTTGAGCTTCAAGGGCCAGTTTATACACCATTGTCAACGTGGCATTTCTGGAACCACATCCCTTTGTCCTTTTGGTTCGGTTTCTCACCGTCGCAAATGTGGATTCAATCGGATTGGTCGTACGAATATGAATCCAATGCGTTCCGGGAAAATCATAAAAGGTAAACAGATCGTCCTTGTCCTTCTTAAGACATTCTACTGCCTTCGGATATGTTGCCTCAAACGATTCAAGGAAATGATCATAGGCTTCAAGAGCATCTTTTTTCGTTTCTGCCATTACATATCATGGATCATCGATGTGGATTTTGACTGTATACTCTTCGGCAGCTTATCCAGAATAGTAGCCGTCTTATGCACCCAGCATCGCTGACGTTTTGTCGTGGGGAATACTTCATCAAGGGCTGCCCAGAAACCCAAGGCACCATCACCTATAGCACGTTTGGGGGGAACCTTAAGACCTCGTTTCTTGAGCTCCAGAAGTATCTCTTTCCAGCTCTGCTTACTTTCTCGAAATCCATCGTCTACGGCCACTAACTCCTTGTTTCCGTGTTTATCAGCTCCCATAATGACCAGGATACAGGTTCTTTCATCATCCAGTCGGACGTTGAAATAGATACCATCCACCCAGAAATAGACATATTCCTTTTCGCTCAGATCCCGACTTCTCCACTTTTGATACTCTTCTTCCCAGCTTTTCTTAGGACGCACACTATTGGCCGCTGAAAGACCTTTAACACCATCTCCGAGAATAGCAGACAACGCAGTCGGAAACTCATTTGTGGATATCCCTTTCAGATAAAGAACCGGAATCAGATTGTCGATGCTTGGTATCCTTCTTAAGATATCGGGGAAGTATTTTGCTGCTGAACCGCTCTGTATCGCTATAATTATTCAGTCTTCGATCATCCACACGGGATTGCTGAATCGTAAGAGGCCCCAATCCGCTGATAAGGTCCCGCTGCGGATGATACCCGTTTTTCACGACTACCCTTCTCCCTTGTTCATCCTTGAGGTCCTTATGGGCTTCAAGGTATTCATTCACTTCATTTTCCAATGCCAGCTGCAGAAGCCGCCGGGCTCCCTCCCTGGCAATCTGTTCCAACACAGACCAGTGCTCCGGATCTGTACAGAACGATGATTCTTGTGTACTCTTTTTCATGAGCATATCCTCCAATTCGGTTAAATATTTGTGTTTATTTCACCGTAGGATATGCTCTTTTATTTTCTTAAGTCTACAACTTTTGATTATATCTCTGAACATGGACATACCAAACCCGCACGACAGGTTCTTTAAGGAAACTCTCTCTATACGAGAAAACGCATTGGATTTCGTTTCCGGGGTACTTCCCGATACTCTACGGGAAAAACTCGACCTATCCACTTTGAGTATAGACCCTAACAGCTATATCGATAACAAACTTGCAGAATCTTTCTCCGATATCGTGTACAGCTGTTCCGTCGAATGTAACACAGTGGTGAAAATATCATTACTGTTCGAGCATAAAAGCTCACCGGACCCATATCCACATATACAAATTCTTAACTACATAGCCGGTATCTGGGAACAATTGCGTAAGCAGCAGCGGAAACCTCAGATCGTTATCCCCATCGTCATGTATCATGGAAAAAAGACGTGGCGAAAACGGGACATGACCTCTTATTTTAAAGAAAGCGGTAACGAATTTTACAAATTCATTCCGTCATTTGAATATATCTTAGTAGATCTTTCTCAATATACGAATGAGCAGATTAAGGAAGGAATCTTCAACAGGGTAGCGATAAAAATATGGCTGCTTCTCCAGAAGCACATTTCCGACAAAAAGCTGATAGGTAGGTATTTGAGGGATTTCCTGAAACTTGGTATACTCTATTACAGAGAGCAGGAGGGACTGCAATTTCTTGAAAGCGTATGCAGATATATCTTGTTGGCCACGGATTTGGAAATAGAGAAGGTGGTACAGGCCGCACAACAGATACCGGAGAGTGCGAAGGAGGTTATTATGACAACAGGTGAAAAACTCATGAAGCAAGGATTTGAACAAGGTGTAGAACAGGGCATGGAACGAGGGATGGAAAAGGCTAAACTGGAAGATGCCCGGAAGATGCTTGATAAGGGGTACCGAATAGAAGACATTTACGATATTACCGGCCTTTCCAAAGAAGAAGTTGAAAAGCTGAAAAAACAGAAATAACCTTCCCATCGGCGAGAGTGTCGAAGACAATGCCCTCCATGCAAGCGGCCGGCCACGGCCTACCCGAAAATGGTTTTTTCCACCTGCCGGACTAATTCGTCCAGTTCTCCCAGGACTTGTTTTTTTTGGGGCGCCAGGGATTTATCAGCTCGGAACGATTCCAGTTTTTTTTGAAAATCCGAGAGGCGTACCGCCCCTTCCGTGGAGGGGGCGAGTATGCGGCTTGCGCAAAAGCTTTTCCACTTCACCTGTTCCTCCCGGGACATCGTGTCCGGATAGTTCCTGAAAATATAACGCCATAGCATCTCCGGTATCCTTGGATCTTCCCAGGAAAGGTTTAATCCCGGCAGGTCCTCCGGGGCAGTATTGTGCACCCTTTCAAATTTTTCCCGGTCGGAATCGCGAAAGAAGCCGCCCGAGTAGATCTGCAGATCCGGATCTTTTGCCGTGTCCCGGGGAGGAAGCGAAAAGACTTTTGTTACCTTCCGGATCAGTGAGACACTGCCGCGTATCATTTTAAAATGTTCCCGGCACTGCACAAGGTCGATACCGAGGCGCCGGGCTGTTTCGTCATCCGCCATCCGTGCGGGAGAAATCGAGGGGGCCCGGTTGACGTGAACTTTTACGATGTGAATACGCTCCCCTTCGAGCTCCTCTGCAGGGGTAAAGATCCTGCGGCGTATCTCCTCCCCGGATAACGTGATAAGCGGGGTCGGATTATACCGGAGATCGTAGCAGAGAACGCAGTTGCTGTTGTTCGGGTCAACCGCGAGGGGAGCCACCAGGCTCGAGCATCCCCGGGGTGATGTGAAAATCCCCGAGGTGTGCAGAAAGGGGGTATTTCTGTACAGGTCGATATGCTTCCATACCTCCTGTTTCTTCCTCAGGTTGAAAAGGTAGGAGAATAACTTCGGCTGCTTTTCGTATACGAGTTTTGCCAGGCTGATGGTGGCAGATACATCTGAAAGGGCATCATGAGCGTGATCATGGGTGATATTATTCGCCCGGGTAAGATTTTCCAGGCTGAAATCCGGTCTGCCGTCCTCATGGTACGTCCAGTTTATTCCTTCAGGCCTTAAGTCATGAGCTGTCCGGACAACATCCAGCAGGTCCCAGCGGGAATTTCCATTCATATACTCCCTTTCGTAGGGATCGTAGAAGTTCCGGTAGAGGGCGTTTCGGAGAAACTCATCGTCAAAACGGATAGAGTTGTATCCGGCCCCGCACGTGGCTGCCTTAAGAAACTCCCTTCGTATCCTGTCGATGAACTCCGTCTCCGGAACCCCTTCCGCCTGGACCTTTTGGGGCGTTATCCCCGTGAGCAGGCATGCCGCCGGGTCCGGCAGGTAATCCAGGCTCATGTTACAGTACAGGACCAGGGGATCGCCCATGGGTTCGATTTTGTCATTCGTGCGGAGGCCCGCAAACTGGGCAATACGGTCGTAGAAAGGATTTCGACCGAAGGTCTCCAGATCATACCAGTAGATACTTGCCATGGCACCACTCTATCACGGGAACAACCGGGGTACAATCAGGGATACCCGTTCCGGTCCGGATGCCGGGATTTCCCGGCTTATAACATCTCTTTCTTCAGGGCTTCCAATGTCTCTTTCAGCCCTTCTTCCAGGGACCGTGGATCGTATCCGAGTTCTCTCTTCGCCTTTGCATTGGACCCGATGTAGGTCGTTCCTGCCATCACCCGTAAACTCTCAGGATGATAAGCCTGGGGAAGCCGGACAAAGGGCTGAGCCATTCTCATTACCACGGACATGAACTTCATCATACCCGGCCCAAGACGGAACTTCGGCAGGGGTACCCCGGTAATCTTTTCCGCAATGGTAAACACTTCTTCCAACGTGTGCGGGGGGCCGGCGATGATGTAGCTTTCCCCGGGCTTTCCCTTTTCCATGGCCAGGATATGCCCCTTAACGATATCCGCAACATGGCTCCAGCACAGGGTGGTATCCCTGGGCAGCGCACCAAGTTTTCCCTGCAAGTACTGCCGGAAAGTCTCCGCAGCGAGGGAATGGTCTCCAGGGCCGTACACCGCCCCGGGCAGTACGATTACCAGGGGGAGCCCGGAGTGTATAAAGGGTACAGCCACCTCGTAATGGGCTTTCCACTTGGTACGGTCATACTCGCTAATGTGCCTTCCTTCGAACCGGTGCTGTTCGTCCACCAGTTTGCTGCGGGTATTGGAGAACACCGCCAACGTGCTGGTGTACACACCCTTGGGTATTTCCAGTTCCCGCATAAGCTCCAGCACATTCCGGGTACCCTCCACATTCGTCCGGAATGCCGGGCTTGTATCTCTCTCCCCGAGTTTATACCACGCGGCCACATGGTACACACCGTCACATCCATGCATAGGCTCCCGCATACTCTCTTTATCAGTCAGGTCTCCCTGGACGACGTCAACCCCTATGTCGATAAGATGCTGTGCCCGGGCGGGATCCCGCGCCGGCACGGTGACGGAATGCCCCAGCTCCCGGATAGACTGTACAAGATAGCCGCCGATAAAACCCGTAGCCCCGGTGACGAAATAGCGCATTATCTACTCCTCGATTCCGAAAAAGGTTTTCACAGACTGACGGTTTGTGTCATGCGTATCCTCTACCGGTTTTTTAATATGCAGGGTAAATCTTACCTGTATTATGGGCACTCATCAAGTATTTCCTTGCACATCAGGAGGACCGGTAGCACCCTGGGGTAAGAGCGATGCAGGCGGTTCCGGCATCAGCGGGTTCCCCCTGTGAGAAACACTATTTCCCTTTCCTCTCTTTTTCCCTCTCCATGATATCCAGAATGCTGGTGCCGGCAAGCGCCCCAAGCCCGGCGGATGAAAAAGAGCAGACAAGGCTTTCCAGTTCACCGGTCTGAAACAGGTCATCGAAGTATTCAGGATAACCGAGAAGCATCCGAAAGAGGTCGCCAGCTGATACTTCCGCGACAGGTTTTACAGGTACGTAGCCTGAGTATTTTCCTCCGGCTTTCCGGATAAAACCGTTCTGTTTCAGAATCCGGAGAAAATGGGTTATTCCTGAACCGCCGGAATAGAATTTTCTCAGGACTGCACCTTTGTCCGGAGGTTTCCTGTTTTCCTTGTTTGCTTCGGCGATGTAAAAGAACACCTTCAGGCCCATGAGCAGCCGGTCCTTAGGCGGCATTTCCAGGGATACCTGTCCGGCCCAGTTGTACGATCCGTACTGGTGGACATACGTCACTTCCAGGGCATAGAGAAACACACCCCATGCGATGTAGAGCCAGATCATAAAGATCCACAGTACTGCTATGGAACCGTAGATCACTGAAAGACTTATGACTGAGTTAATGGCAAAGACAAAAATCCTTTTTGAGATCTCCCATAAGACGACCCCCGTCACCGCGCCTAAAAGTGCGCTCTTTACCTGAACCCGGGTATAGGGAGTAAAGAGAAACAGGAAAAACAGGGTAACCAGGACGATGAGTTCCGGAAGCAAGGCAATTACCAAGCCTGAGAGAATCCCGGCATCTCCCTCCCTGATACGGGAGAGCAGCGGCTGGAACCATCCCGCGAGAGAGACCGTTACACCGAGAATAAGTGCAACGAAAAGGGGTACCGTTATATAGATCGAAAGCCTTCGCAGGAACCTGCCGGTGTAATGGGTTCCCCACACGGCATTCACGTTGATAACAATATTGTTTATGAGAAAAACAGCCACGATGACAAAGGAGAACAGCCCGACATAACCAACTGTTTTCGCGTTTTCCAGGAACCCACCGATAAAATCGAAGATTGCCTGCTGTTTTGTCGGCACCAGGATAGTAATCAGAAACTGCTGGGCACTTCCCATAAGCGGCTCGAATGCCCCGAACAGCGACAGAAGAGAAAAGGTAAGGGCGCTAAAGGGAACCAGGGCGATGAAACTGGTAAAGGCAAGGCCTGAAGCCCGGACAAGACAGTGATCCCTGCGAAAATGGAGCCAGGCAATTCCGAGGATCCTGAGCAGCCCATACACTGCCGTTTTTTTAAACCCTCCGGAAGGCGCAGAATTATCGACGGATGACATCTCTGGCATCGGTAAGGGCCCTGTAATACATCTGTTCAAGACACGGGTCCGTATCCTTAAGCTGTTCTACCACCTGTTCCGTCCATTCCAGGTATTCGAGTTTCCGTTTTTTGCTCCACCCTTTCGGCGGAGAGACGGCAAGATCTGAGACGTTACTTATCTTGTCGGCAATCCGGATAAGGGCCGCTTCCCTGGAGAGCTCAACGGCCGTATCAATCTGCATCTGCTTGCGTTCCCTTTTATCCAGGATCTTATCATCGGTAACTTCCATTACCAGGTCCCTCACCCGTTTCCCGAATATCCCGGCGATTTCTTCAGGCGTCGTTTCCGTATCTTCGATGGTGTCGTGAAGTATTGCGGCAATAAGCACATCCGGATCTTGTACGCCGCAGTTGTCGGAGAGGATATAAGCTACTTCAATGGGATGATTGATATAGGGAGTCTTTTCCGGGTCCTTTCGTCTCTGACGCCGGTGTTTCCGCGTAGAAAAATGGAGGGCCTTGATAAAGTCTTTTAACATCAGATCTTGTTGTGCCATAGACCGATTATCCGCTATTTAAACATATTGAACCTTATTACCGGAATGTGCAAGAAATTTTTTAAAATCATCTGCGGATATCGTTAGTGTCCGGGTGTTCACATTCGGATGGAAATTAATTTTCTCCGGTCCCATCAGATCGCCGTCTACGACCACGCAGACACTGTTCTCCCGGTCATTGATGATGCCGAAGGGCGACACCGACCCTGGTTCCAGCCATAGGTGCTTCTTAAGCCGTTCGGGAGAGGCAAAACTTAAGCTATCCGCTCCGATCAGTTCTGCCATCTTCTTCAGATCCAGGGGCTTGTCATGGGGCATAACAAGGAGGAAATGATTCCTTCCCTTCTTGTCCCGCAAAAAGAGATTCTTACAGTGGACCCCGGGGATATCATCCCAGTACTGTTTTGCTTCCTCTACGGTGTATACCGGAGGGTGCTCATGCCTTACAAACGGAATATCCAGTTCATTAAGCAGTGCGTATACTCGTTCTTCCGTGTTCATGAAACGTATTGTACCAGGGAAGGATAAGAGAAGCTACAGAAAGAGGACGGTTATCCCGGCTGGTCTTTCCAGGCGAACACTACCCCTAGGAAATCTTCATCTCCGGCAATAAGCTTCCGGTATATATCCGGGGCTTTTTCAGCGGACCGGGTATGGGTTACCAGTTCTTCGATATGCATCCTGCCTTCCCGTACAAGTTTAAGGGTGTTTTCCAGGCGCCTGTTATCCCTGGAATCCGGAAAACTTAAGGTAAGTTCTTTTCTGCGGAGCCAGTGCCAGTCCAGGCGGCTCTCTTCCGGAAAGGGATAAAAACCGTTCAGCACCAGGTGGCCGTGTCTTTTCAGCATACCCACAGCTTCCAGAATGGTTTTATTCAAACTGGCGGTCTCTATGACTATATCTACGCCGCCGGGATACCTGGTTTTTATCATTTCTGCAAAGTCACCCCTGCTGTTATCAAACACCTCGTCGGCGCTGTACTGCTGCGCCAGGCCCAGGCGAAAGGGATTGAGCCCGGAAAGGATCACCTTTGCGCCCCGGCACTTGAGTGCCTGTGCCGCATACTGGCCCACAAGGCCGTCTCCGATAACGACCGCAACATCACCAGGTATTACCGGCGGTTTGGATGCGCCATTGTATCCCACCTGGGCGAGAAGGAGGCTCGATGCTTCTTTACATGATACAGAATCGTCCAGCCGGATTACATCCCTGCGGGCTTCCGTCACATGGAGGCCCACATGCCCTCCCCACCAGCTTCCCCGCCACCCTTCGGCGGGCCTGCAGCCCCGGGTGAACACCCGGTCCCCCTTACAGAACCCGGGCACGTCCTTTCCAACCCGCCGGACGACCCCCGCGGCCTGGTATCCCGGAACATGAGGAAAGGCCAGGGGCGGCTGGTCCGGCAGGTTCATCAACCCTTTCAGGCACCACCGTTCCGTACCCGGGCTTACCGCGGAATAATCGATTTCGATCAGGAGGTCCCGGAGACCCGGTTCAGGGATTTCCAGGGAAGTGAACTCTGTTTTTTCTGCTTCCGGAAACACGATAGCCGTCGTTGTCATAACCTTTATTCTTTTCTCAATTCTGTTCCAGGCAGCCGGCGAGCTGCTGGTTTAAGTCAAAAATCTTTTCACACGCGGCTACAGAACCGGAACCATCGAAGGTTGGGGCTTCTGCAAACCAGGGACCAACCGTCATATTCCACTTTTTTACAACCTCCCGGGTTCCCAGCTTTTCGTAAAGGGCGTCCAGATCTTCGCACTCATAATATACGATAGAGAGATTCTTATAATTCCAGATGAGAAGCTCTTCCGCTCCTGCACCCTTGATTGCATCGAGCAGATCTTTCCACGGGTTCCTGTGGATATCGCAGTATTCCTGTACATGCTCTTCCTTGAGCTCGATGACAATGCAGTATCGTTTTGCCTCCATCTTTTATCTCCTTTCTAAAACCGGGTATTTTTTCTGTTCAGCTTTCTGTTTTTCAGTTTTGTCTGAATCTCCTGAAACTCTTCTATCACCTGGACCAGGCTTTCCACGGTCATTTCGTGAACCTTTTCTCCGAATTCCTTTGTGGCACCGGAAGGGTCCCCGGCCCCGCCGTAGGTCGGGTTTTCCAGGAACCAGGTAGACAGATACAGTTTTTTTCTCCTCGATGAGGCCCCATCTACCGGACAGGTTGTGAGGTTACTCTTCATCCGGTCAGTATCATCTGCTGTGGACATATCCGCCAGGCCGGAAATGTGGAGCATTACCGAAGTCTCGATCTCCCCGGCATGGCCGATCCCGCCCTCTTTTGATGTCCTGTTGGCCCGGACATATTCCTTGTCCCAGAGGGAATAAATATGCACAACCCCTGGAAACACCTTATAGTCGTCACCGATGGAACGGACCGCCACATCCAGCACTCCCGGGTTGTTGCCGTGCCCGTTCACGATAAGTATTTTAGTAAACCCCATATCGATGAGGGACCGGATCATGTCATACACGTAATCTATGAGCACCTTCGGTTTTATCGTAACCGTTCCCGGCCAGTTCTTCAGCATCCCCACACTGTAACCGAACCAGACAGGCGGCAGCACCGCGATGGGAACCTTCCCTGAAATTCTTTCAGCCGCTTCCAGGGCTGCCTGAAACGCCATGAACGTATCTGTACCCACCGGGAGGTGCCTGCCGTGTTCTTCACATGCGCCTATGGGAAGGAGGATTACCCCTTCCTTTTCTATCAATTCACCTATCTCCGGTGACCGCAGTTCTTCAAATTGTATGTTCATAAGGACCCCTTCAATGAACTCATCAACACGGAAAAGCACTACCCCGCGGCTCGCATTATAACCTGAAGTGTTTTTCCGTTTCTGCAATCGCCTCTTCGATGATATCCAGGGCTTTAAGGGCACATTTTTCCCCGATCACCAACGGGGGTGCCAGCCGCAGGATATTCCCTGCTGGAATCCAGGCAACACCCTTCCTGAAGGCTTCTTCGTACACCATCTTCCCGGCTTCGGTATAAGGTTCTTTAGTATCCCTGTCTTTAACTAAGTCTATGGCAAGGAGGAGCCCTTTCCCACGGACATCGCCGATAATGGTATGATGTTCCTTCATCTGTTTTAGCCTCTTCATCATCACCCTGCCCACATGGTTCACATTCTCCAGGATACGTTCCTCCTTTATCACCTTAAGTGAAGCGTAGCCGGCTGCGCATGCCACGGGATTTCCGCCGTACGTGGTCGAAGCGGACATCTTTTCCAGGGCCCAGTCATACTCCTCCCGTATGGCAAATCCGCTCAAGGGGAATCCTCCGGCGGTTCCCTTGCCGAACACGATGATGTCCGGTACCACGCCGTAATGCTCTA